>CAZBUU010000118.1:0-12356 GCA_964495125.1 uncultured Rubrivivax sp. | reverse complement strand
TGACGACCAGGCCCCAGGTGATCAGCGGTCCGGCGTCGCCCGGCCAGCAGGTCTGCACCGGCAGTTCACCCAGATCGACGTCCTCGCCCGCCTTCACCACCTCCTGGCAGGCCGCACTTCGCTGCAGCGAGGGCTTCATGTCCCACAGCGCCTTGCCCATGGCCAGCAGCTTGCCGGCGTCCTTCAGCCCCTTGGGCGGCTCCGGTTCCTTCAGGCTGGCCAGCAGCCGGCCGACGTCGCGCAGATCGGACAAGGCGTCGGCGCCCATGCCCAAAGCGACTCTTCTAGGGGTGCCGAACAAATTGACGAGGCACGAAATCTTGTAACCCGTGGGGTTCGTGCACAGCACCGCCGGGCCTCCGGCGCGCAGCAACTTGTCGCCGATTGCCGTGAGTTCCAGGTGCGGCGACACCGGATCCGCCAGTTTTCGAAGCTCGCCGAGGCGTTCGAGCTGCTGGATGAAGTCTCGGAGGTCCCGGTACTTCATGCTTTCCGGTATGAAGAGTGCATCTCTTATGATTGACCGTGTATGAGGCGCTTCCTAGAATCCGCCCCAACCTGAAACTTCAGGGTTAACCCGCGGCGCCGGCACATTCCCCCGAGCGCCTGCCGGTGACGAGTCCCGACAGCTGTCTGCCGCCCCGCCAACTTGACATGGGGCCCCTCAAGCAGACCCTCGGTTGATTATCACTGCGGCTTTCGGAGCGCCCCCGCCGACACCCTGTCGATGTGGTGGCCCCGCCGGCCAGGAGAGAACGATGCAAGTCATCGCGATGCTGCGCCGGGCGCAGCGAGCCACCTTCCGTTCGGTGGGCGTGTTCTGTCGAGACGTGGGCCACGGCCTGCTCGAGGTGGGCCACAACACCCTGGCCCTGGTGGGCCTGCTGGCCATCGTCGTGGCCGTCTTCGCGCTGGGCCGCGCCGACATCCGCGGCGAACTGGAAGTCGCCGCGCTGGAGTGGCTGCAGAACCGCCACGAGGCGCGCGAACTGGCCTCCGGCAACATCCTCACCGCCGTGGCCGAGCCGGAGGCGGTGGCCCGGGCCACGGCCGCCGACCTGGACGAACTGTCGCGCCCGCAGGCGCAGCTGGCCAGTTGGATCGCCCGCCGCTACAAGGTGGCGCCCGAGCCTGTGGGCGCCTTAGTGCAGGAAGCCTGGGCCATCGGCCAGCGGGCGAACCTGGACCCGACGCTGATCCTGGCCGTCATGGCCATCGAGTCCAACTTCAACCCGTTCGCGCAAAGCCCGGTCGGGGCCCAGGGCCTGATGCAGGTGATGACGCGCATCCACAGCGCGCGTTACGACTCCTTCGGCGGCACGCACGCCGCCTTCGACCCCATCAGCAACCTGCGCGTCGGCGTGCAGGTGCTCAAGGACTGCATCGCTGCACGCGGCGGCAGCATCACCGAAGGCCTGCGCTACTACGTCGGCGCCACGCTGCTGGACAACGACGGTGGTTACGTGGGCCGCGTCCTGTCCGAGCAGGCCTACATGCGCAACGTCGTCGAGGGCAAGCCGGTGCCGGTGACGGTGCAGCACCAGGTCACTACCACCACGGCCGCTCCCGAGCGCGAAGCCACGCCGGCGGCGCCGGCGGCGTCGTCCAGCGCCGAGCAGGTGGCCCTGCTGCGCTGACCCCGGCGCGCCGTCCGGCTGGCCCCGGACGCTACACTTTCGGTCTGCGCGACTGGCGATAGGGGCCGGGCCATCCGGCCACCCCGAGGTGGGCCACCACCGGGAAGCGCAGACCGTGGAACCGCCCTCCGCGGTGTCAGCCGTTCGCCTGGGCAGCCCTCGAGCCCGCCACGCCTCGCGCGCGGCGAGCCCATCGAAGGCCCTTCCACCCGAAGAGGACTGCCATGTTCGACCGTTCCCAATCCACGCTCGCCAACGTCGACCCCGATCTCTGGGCCGCCGTGCAGGCGGAGAACCGCCGCCAGGAAGAGCACATCGAGCTCATCGCAAGCGAGAACTACACCTCTCCGGCCGTGATGGCCGCGCAAGGCTCGCAGCTCACCAACAAGTACGCCGAGGGCTATCCCGGCAAGCGCTACTACGGCGGCTGCGAAAACGTCGACGTGGTGGAGCAACTGGCCATCGACCGCGCCAAGCAACTGTTCGGCGCGGGCTACGCCAACGTGCAGCCCAACAGCGGCAGCCAGGCCAACCAGGCCGTGTTCTTCGGCCTGCTGCAGCCCGGCGACACCATCATGGGCATGAGCCTGGCCGAAGGCGGCCACCTGACACACGGCATGGCGCTCAACATGAGCGGCAAGTGGTTCAAGGTGGTGAGCTACGGCCTGGACGCCGACGAAGCCATCGACTACGCCGCCATGGAGCGCCTGGCCCACGAGCACAAGCCCAAGCTGATCATCGCCGGCGCCAGCGCCTACGCGCTGCGCATCGACTTCGAGCGCTTCGCCAAGGTGGCCAAGACCGTGGGCGCCTTTTTCATGGTCGACGTGGCGCATTACGCGGGCCTGGTGGCCGCGGGCGTGTACCCGAACCCGGTGCCGCATGCCGACGTGGTGACCAGCACCACGCACAAGAGCCTGCGCGGCCCGCGCGGCGGCATCATCCTGACGAACAACGAAGAGATCGCGAAGAAGATCAACAGCGCCATCTTCCCGGGCATCCAGGGCGGGCCGCTGATGCACGTGATCGCCGGCAAGGCGGTGGCCTTCAAGGAGGCGCTGTCGCCCGAGTTCAAGACCTACCAGCAGCAGGTGGTGAAGAACGCCGCGGCAATGGCCGAGACGCTGGTGTCGCGCGGCCTGCGCATCGTCAGCGGCCGCACCGAGAGCCACGTGATGCTGGTCGACCTGCGCCCCAAGGGGCTGACGGGCAAGGAGGCCGAGGCCATCCTGGGCGAAGCCCACATGACCTGCAACAAGAACGGCATCCCGAACGACCCGCAGAAGCCCATGGTCACCAGCGGCATCCGCCTGGGTACGCCGGCCATGACGACGCGCGGTTTCAAGGAAGAGCAGGCGCGCCAGACCGCGCACCTCATCGCCGACGTGCTGGACAACCCGCGGGACCCGGCGAACATCGCCGCCGTGCGCGCCAAGGTGGCCGCGCTGACGCGCGACTTCCCCGTCTATCGATGAGCCCCCAGGCTTTCGGCTTCGCCGCTGCGCCACCCCCCGAGGGGGCTCGGCCGCCTGGGGGCGGCCCGGCGGCGGCCGGCTGATCACACCATGCGCTGCCCCTTCTGCTCGCACGAGGAAACCCAGGTCGTCGAGACCCGCGAGTCCGACGAGGGCGACGTCATCCGCCGGCGCCGGCGCTGCACGGCCTGCGAGAAGCGCTTCACCACCTACGAGCGCAGCGAGATCGCGCTGCCCGCGGTGGTGAAGAAGGACGGTTCGCGCGTCGAGTTCGACCGCGCCAAGCTGCGCGCCAGCATGCTGCTGGCGCTGCGCAAGCGGCCGGTATCCATCGAACAGGTGGACGCCGCGCTGGACCGCATCCAGGACAAGCTGCTGGCCAGCGCCGCACGTGAAGTCGCCAGCGCGCGGCTGGGCGAGTTGCTGATGCGCGAACTCAAGCGTATCGACAAGGTGGCCTACGTGCGCTTCGCCTCCGTCTATCGCGAGTTCGAGGACGTCGACGCCTTCCGGCAGCTGATCCGCGACATCTGACCGCGGCATCCCCCGAGCGGGCCCCCCGCCCGGGGGTGCCCCGCGGGGGCCCTCGCGGAACCCCCGACGCAGCCCACCGCCGAGGGTCGCGCTGCGCGTTCCGTGTTCCTACAGTGCCGGCCAACGCCACACGCACCCCGAGGAGCACGACGATGAACGCGACGCACCGCCCGGCCCGCACCCCCGCCCGCGGCCTCACGCTGGTGGAACTGCTGGCCAGCCTGGCTGTCACCGCCGTCGCCCTGGGCGCCGTACTGCCCGACTTCGGCGGCCTGGTGCAGCGCCAGCGGCTCGAAGGGGCCGCGGCGCAACTCGAGACCGAGCTGCAGTTCGCCCGCAGCGAAGCCATCCTGCGCGGCCAGTCCGTGCGCTTCAGCTTCCGGGCCGACGCGGCAGGCAGCTGCTACGTCATCCACACCGGCGGCCCGCAGGCCTGCCGCTGCGACCCCGCCGGCGGCGCCACGCAGTGCGTCGGTGAGGCCCAGGCTCTCCGCACGGTGATCCAGGAGCCGCGCGACGCCCTGCGCATCACGTCGAACTCCCAGAGCTTCGTCTTCGACGGCACGAAGGGCACGGTCACGCCGACCGCGACGATGACCCTGGGCAACGAGCACGGCGATTCCCTCAGGCTCATCATCAGCCTGATGGGGCGTGTGCGCGACTGCTCGCCCAGCGGGCTGCGCGGCCACAAAGCCTGCTGACCCCCCTAGCCCCGGGAGCAGCCGACGAGCGGCCAGCCAGCCAGGATGAACGGCGTCGCAGGTGCTGGCCGCGGGGAAGGCGCCTGACGAGAATCGCGCCATGTCGGTGTCCGCCCGCTACCACCCCCCCATGCCCCGCCGCGGCTTCTCGCTGATCGAACTCATGATCGCGGTGGCCGTGATGGCGGTGATCGTGGCGATCGCCGTGCCCACCTACCAGGGCACGGTTCGCAAGAGCCGCCGCGCCGAAGCCACGGCGGCGCTCAACGCCATCATGCAGGCCCAGGAGCGCTGGCGCTCCAACAACCCGGCCTACTGCACGGAACTCACGGCCGCGCCCACGGCCGATCCCCCAGGCCTTGGCCAGCTCAGCAGCACTTCCGGGGGCTACTACGCGCTGGCCCTGTCCAACGTCGGCGCCAACGGCTACACCGTCACGGCCACGGCCAACGGCGGCACGTCGCAGGCCGAAGACGGTGACTGCGCCACGCTGCGCATCCGCATGGCCGCGGGCAACATCGACTACGGCTCCGCCTCCGGGTGGAACGACACGGCGTCGCGCAAATGCTGGGCACGCTGAGCCCTCGCCGCGCCGGCCGCGGCTTCACGCTCGTCGAGCTGCTCATCGTCGTCTCGGTGATGGCCGTGCTCGCGATGCTGGCCGCACCTTCCATCCGCGACATGATCCTGATGCAGCGGCTGCGAGGCGTCAACGCGCAGATCCAGACCGATCTGCAGTACGCCCGCGGCGAAGCCACGGCCCGCAGCCGCTATGCCCGCGTCAGCGTCCACACCGATGCCACGCGGACGTGCTACGTCATCTACCTGGCGCCCGACAGCAACACCCGTTGCAGTTGCGCCGCAGGCCCCGGCGCCGCCTGCCCCGCGGGCCTGGAAGAACTGCGCACGCACAGCGTCGATCGCGACTCGGGCGTCTCGATGACCTGGCCCGTCGAGCAGGACCAGCACTTCGGTTTCGACCACATCACGGGCAGCCTGATGTCCTTCCCGAGCGACAGCGGCCCGGTGCCGGCGACCTCGGTGCAGATCGAAGCGCGCATCGACGACGACCGTCGCCTGCGCAACACCGTCGTCCGCACGGGCCGACCCTCGGTGTGTGCGCCGAACCCGCAGCGCATGGGAGTCACGGGATGTTGAGCCTGCGCGGGGCTCCAGGCCGCCGGCCACGCGGCATGTCGCTCGTCGAGTTGATGGTGGGCATTGCCGTGGGGCTGTTCGTCGTCGCCGCGGCAGCCACGCTGGTGGCCACGCAGCTCACCGAAAACCGGAAGGTGCAGCTGGAACTTCAGGTGCAGCAGGATCTGCGCGCCACCGCCGACATCATCACGCGCGAACTGCGGCGCGCGGCCTCGCTGGCCGGCATGGGCGAGTCTGCCGACAAGGCTTGGCAGCCTGGTACGGCCTGGTTCCCCAACTACAACGCCGCTGCCACGCCCGCCAGCGGTGTGGCGGGGGACATCGAGTTCAAGCAGGCGCGCTCGCCCGGCGGCGCGGGCTCTTCGGGCTACCGGCTCGACAACGGCGTCATCCTGACGGTGCTGGAAGGCGCCGCGCAGGACCAGCCCCTGACGGACCCGACGACCATGGTCGTCACCGCCTTCAGCATCACGCTGACGTCCGAACTGCCCGTGGTGACGGCCTGCCCGAAGCTCTGCGCGGATGGCACCGATGGCTGCTGGCCCCGCACCAACGTGCGCACCTACACGGTCAACATCACCGGCCGCGCCGCCACCGACGCCAGCGTGGTGCGCAGCCTCAGTAGTGCCGTCCGCGTGCGCAACGACGTCGTGGCCGGCGACGACGCGCTGGGCACGCGCAACTGTCCTGCCTGAGCCATGCGCATCGCCCCTCCTTCCCGCCTGCATGGGCCGACCCGAGGCGCCGCGACGCTGATCGTGGTGATGCTGCTCTTCTTCGTGGTCTCGCTGGCGGCTGCCTACGCGAGCCGCAATCTCATCTTCGAACAGCGCACGTCCGCCAACCAACTGCGATCGACGCAGGTGCTCGAAGCCGCGGATGCAGGCATCGAGTGGGCCACGGCCATGCTCAACAGCGGCCGCATCGACGGCGCCTGCCTGCCCACCGCGGACGTCGCCCAGAACAGCTTCCGTGAGCGCTACCTGGTCACGAACGCCGGCACCGGCAACGTCACCATCGTGCCCAACGCCACCGCACCGGCCCAGAACCTGTGGGCGGCCTGCGTGTTCGACGGCGCCAACTGGTCTTGCGCCTGCCCCACGGGCACGCTGGCAGCAGGTGATCTGCCCAACGGTCCCGCCGCGTTCGCCGTGCGCTTCCTCGCCCAGTCCGGCACGGCGGGTGCGCGGCCCGGCGTCGTCCGTGTCGAGGCCAACGGTTGCACCAGCAACGATCTCGCCTGCCTGCGCTATGCCGAACCTACGGTAGCGCCGGCGCGTTGCCGCTCCGGTGCCTGCGCGGTGCTGGGCCTGTACGGCGGCATCCGCACCACGCCTTCGGCGGCGCTGACCGCGCGCCAGGCCGTGAACGGCAACGGCCTGCAGGTCGTCAACCAGGACGTCTCCGTCGGTGCCATCACGGTGCTCAGCGGCGGCGCGGTCGCTGCGGGCATCGGCGTGACGACGGTGGCCGGCACGCCCTCGGCGTCCTCCATCCGGCAGAACGACAACGTGGCCTTCGGCTGGCTCGGGGACGACGCCGCCGACTGCACGCAGTGCCTGTTCGCCAGCGTCTTCGGCCTGCGGCCGCAGACCTACCGGCGCTTGATGGGCACGCTGGCCATCGACTGCACCGCGGGCTGCACCGCCGCCGACGTGAACGACGCTCTGGGCAACAACCGCGGCCGCGTCGTCTACCTCTTCGGCGCCGGCGGCCTGACCATCGCCAATGCGGCCGATTCCATCGGCACGGCGGCCAACCCGGTGGTGCTGATCGTCGAAGGGCCGCTGGCCATGACGGCCGGCGCGGCCGGCGCCACGCTGCAGGGCGCGGTGTATGCAGCAAGCGTGTCGATCGACGGTGGCACCGTCGTCGGCGCCCTGCTCAGCGCGACGACCGTCACCGCCACGGGTGGCACGGTGGTGTACGACGGCGCCACGCTGAAGCAGCTGCGGGTGACCACCGGCACCTACGTGCGCATCCCCGGCAGCTGGAGAGATCACCCGTGATGCACAGCTCACGCAGGGTCCGTGGCGTTTCGCTGATCGAGGCGCTGGTCGCCATTGCCGTCATGGCCTTCGGCATGCTCGGGCTCGCCGGCCTGCAGGCTTCGCTGCGCAACAACGCCGACCAGGCGCGCCAGCGGTCCGAGGCCGTGCGTCTGGCGCAGGCCTCCATCGAAAACCAGCGCAGCTTCTCCGTCCTCGACGCCACCGTAGGCAGGCGCGCCTACGACCAGATCGTCACCGCGGCCGCCGCCGATGTCACGCCCGTGGGTTCGAACACGCAGTTCTCCCGGCTGGTGACGGTCACCGACTTCCCTGCGCCCGCCGATGTGCTCAGCATGGCGCCGCACAAGCGTGTGGTCACCGACGTCAACTGGACGGACCGAGCGACCTTGCCGCAGACGGTGCGCCTGGCCAGCATCGTCAGCGCGACGCCGCCGGAAGCCGCTGCGGCCATTTCCGCCACCGCCGACGCTTCGCCCGTGCAGCAGCTGGGCGGCCGCAACCAAGTCATTCCCGTCGGGGCCGTCGATCAAGGCGACGGCACGAGCAAGTTCGCCCCGCCCGGTGGCGGTGCGCTTCGCTGGGTGTTCAACAATTCGACCGGCTTCATCACGCAGGTCTGCGCCGGGGCCGTCTGCGTCGACGTGAATGCCCGTCTGCTCAGCGGCTTCGTGAACTTCGCCACGGGCGCCGCTGCGGCGCCCACGGGCGCCGAGGCCGAGACGCCGCCCAGCCCGACGCTCATCAACGGCGTCGGCGAGTCGGTCACCGTCAGCGTCTCCCTGACCTCTCCCGTGGTCGGCAGCCTCAGCTGCTACCAGGCCGCCGAAGCCAGCTACGTGGCCTACTACTGCGCCATTCCGCTCATCGCGCCGGTCCCTTCCTGGAGCGGCCGCGCCTTGGTCAACCTGCCGGCCGGGCTGGACCTTGCAGGCTCGATCAACGACGACGACGACGACGAATACCGTGTCTGCCGCTACACGACGGCGGCGGCCCGGGTGGAGCCGCATCTTGTGGTGCCGGCGATCCGCAACGAGGACCATCCGCTCGACTACGCCGGCGTCAAGACCTCGCTGAACAACCAGAACTTCCTCGTCATCCGCGCCGGAGACGACAACGTTCCTTTCGCCTGCCCGGCCGACGACGCCGGCACGATCTACATCAACGGCTCCACCTGGCACCACCAGCCGCCTTCCTGAGGCCGGCCCGACTCTCGCAGGACCATGGCGCTGACCCCCCTGGATGCCGAGCGCCTGGACGAAGCGATCGCCCTGGCGCAGCAGGCCATCGGCCTGTCCGACCCCAACCCGCGCGTCGGCTGCTTGATCGGCCGCCAGGATGGCACCCTGCTGGGCCGAGGCAGCACGCAGCGCGCGGGAGAAGGCCACGCCGAGGTGATGGCGCTGCGCGACGCGGCCGGCAGCGACCTGCGCGGCGCCACCGCCTGGGTCAGCCTCGAACCCTGCTCACACCACGGGCGCACGCCGCCCTGCTGCGATGCGCTGATCGCCGCAGGCATCGCCCGCGTGGTGGTCGCCGTCGGTGACCCCAACCCCCGGGTTGGCGGCCAGGGCCTGCAACGCCTGCGCGCCGCCGGACTGAGCGTGGAGACCGGTGAGCCACACCACGCGCGCGAGGCCCGAGAGATCAACATCGGCTTCTTCGCACGCCACGAACGCGGGCGGCCCTGGCTGCGGCTGAAGGCGGCCGCGTCACTCGACGGTCGCACGGCGCTGGAGGACGGTACGAGCCAGTGGATCACGGGGCCCGAGGCGCGCGCCGATGGCCACGCATGGCGACGCCGCGCCGGTGCCATCGTCACCGGCATCGGCACGGTGCTGCAGGACGATCCCCGCCTCGATGTCCGCCTGGTGCCGACCACGCTGCAGCCGCTGCGGGTCGTGATCGATTCTTCACTCCGCACGCCACCACGGGCACGCGTCCTGGCACCTCCAGGGCGTGCGCTGCTGGTGGCCGGGATCGACGGCGGCGCGCGAGCCGAGCGCCTGCGCGAAGCCGGAGCGGAAGTTCTGGCCCTGGCCGGGCCCGAAGGCAGGGTCCATCTGCCCGGACTCGTGGCCGAACTCGGACGGCGCGAAGTCAACGAGATCCATGTCGAGGCTGGCGCTGTCCTGAGTGGCGCCTTCTTGCAGGCCGGTCTCGTCGACGAACTCTTGCTTTACCAGGCGCCGATGCTCATCGGCCCGGGCCGTGGCGTGGTCCAGTGGCCGGCCTTGCCGGCGCTGGACGCTGCCCTTCGGTTCGAGTGGATCGAGCACGGCCGTGTCGGCACCGACCTGAGGTTGCGGCTCCGAGCCACCGGACCACGGGATGGCCCACCCCGTCGGAAACGTTGACAATTCTCGGCACTGGCTGAAGAGTCCAACTCCAAGTCATTGAAAGAAAAAGAGATTTCAGCGCGGCGTAGAAATTGCTTCGTTGGGACCCATCAAGGCCAAAGGGCCTGAACATCCTCCGCAGGAGTCACTTCCGATGCTTTCCGTAAGCAGCAGTATCAAGTTCAGCCTGAGGGCCGCGGTGCTCGCAGCGCTTTCCATCGGCTGCGCGCACGCCGACGTCGTCACCTACCTGGGCGTTCAAGGCCCGAAGCCGGACTTCCAGGTCCTGACGCCGCCGGCGCTGACGGGCACGGCGCTGACCGAGGCGAACGCCTTCAAGGCCAAGTCCGAAGAGCTGGGTCGCCAGGAGTTCGAAGGCGCGAGCGCGGGCAACTACGGCTTCAACTACACCGGCGGTGCAGCCTCGGTGATCGCCGGGCCGGGTGTTTTTCCCACGCCGCCGCTGGCACCGCCCAACGCGCCTGAGCTTCCCAGGCTGATGTCCGAGGAGACCTTCGATCCCACGACCGGTCGCTACAACATGACCACGGGGCTGAATGGTGCCAACGGCAAATGGATCGAGGCCCGGGCCGACTTCACCATCACCTTCAGCGGTGGCGTCACCGCACTGTCCTTCTTCGTCACCGACCTGGGCGACTTCGATGGCCAGGTGTTCGTCGATCTGTACCACGGCAACGAGGTGACGACGCGGCAACTGGTCAATGAAGAAGCGCTGGAAGATGCCCAGGGCGACACCGTCCGTGACCAGATGGGCCGCGCCATCGCGAACGGCAACCTGCTGTTCTTCGGCGCCACCAGCGACAACGGCGATGACTTCACCAAGGCCGTGTTCCGCATCAACCAGTTCGTGAACGATCAGGGTCAGGTGCCCAACACCGACTACATCGGCTTCGACTCCATCTTCGTCGGCAAGTACACCGGCACCCCCGGTGGTGGCACGACGCCCGAGCCCGCCTCGCTGGCCCTGGTGGGTCTGGCGCTGGCCGCGGGCGGCCTGGCCCGTCGCCGCACCCAGCGCTGAGCATCGCGCTCCCCGCTCCACGACGGCCGGTCCCGCGAGGGTCCGGCCGTTTGCTTTGGGGCCCGCCGCCTACAATCTCGGCATGTCGATTGCCCCTGTCCCCGAGCTGGTCGCCGAACTGGCGGCCGGCCGCATGGTGATCCTCGTCGACGAGGAAGACCGCGAAAACGAAGGCGACCTGGTGCTCGCCGCCGAGCATGTCAGCGCCGAAGGCATCAACTTCATGGCCCGGCATGCGCGCGGCCTGATCTGCCTGACGCTCACCCGCGAACGCTGCGAGCGATTGCGGCTGCCACCGATGGCGGCGCGCAACGGCGCACAGCATGGCACCGCCTTCACGGTGTCCATCGAAGCGGCCACGGGCGTCACCACGGGCATCTCGGCCGCCGACCGCGCGCGCACCGTGCAGGTGGCCGTGGCACGCGACGCCCAGCCGTCCGACCTCGTCCAGCCCGGCCACATCTTCCCGCTGCAGGCGCAGGACGGCGGCGTGCTCATGCGGGCCGGCCACACCGAGGCCGGATGCGACCTCGCCGGCATGGCCGGTCTGCTGCCGGCCGCCGTGATCTGCGAAATCATGAAGGACGACGGCACCATGGCCCGGCTGCCGGACCTGGAGATCTTCGCCCGCGAGCACGGCCTGAAGATCGGCACCATCGCCGAGCTCATCGCCTACCGCAGCCGCAACGAGACGCTGATCGAGCGCCTGGGCACGCGTGCGCTGCTCACGTCGCAGGGCGAGTTCCAGTGCACGGCCTTCCAGGACAAGAGCGGCGGCCTGCACCTGGCTTTGACGCACGGCCGCTGGTCGCCCAACGACGAAGTGCTGGTGCGCGTGCACGAGCCCTTCACCGCCTTCGACCTGCTCGACGCCTCCGGCGGCGGGCACTCCTGGCCGCTGGCCGCGGCGCTGGCCGCGCTGCGCGCCGGCCCGGGCGGCGTGGCCGTGCTGCTGAACTGCAGCGGCGACGCGGCGGCACTGATGCCGCTGGTGCTGCCCGAGCGGCGGGCGCCGCAGGCCGCGCGCAGCCAGATGGACCTGCGCACCTACGGCGTCGGCGCACAGATCCTGCGCAGCCTGGGCGTGCGCCGCATGAAGCTGCTGGGCAGCCCGCGCCGCATGCCCAGCATGACCGGCTACGGGCTGGAGATAACCGGTTTCACCACGGCCCCCGCGGCCTGACCAGGAAAAGCACCCATGAAGGACGCCGACCAAGGCAGTGCCGGCGAGCTGATCGGCGAGGGCCTGCGCATCGGCATCGTGCGCGCCCGCTTCAACGACGCCATCACCAGCCGGCTGGCCCAGGCCTGCCTGGCCGAACTCGAGCGGCTGGAGGTCGACAGCGCTGACATCCGCCACGTCAGCGTGCCCGGCGCGTTGGAGGTGCCGCTGGCGCTCAAGGCGATGGCCGACAGCGGCGAGTGGGACGCGCTCATCGCCCTGGGCTGCGTGATCCGCGG
>CAZBUU010000117.1:0-12399 GCA_964495125.1 uncultured Rubrivivax sp. | reverse complement strand
TGGTCGAAGCCGGCTACGCGCCCGAGATGGCCTACTTCGAGTGCCTGCACGAGCTGAAGCTGATCGTCGACCTGATCTATGAAGGCGGCATCGCCAACATGAACTATTCGATCAGCAACAACGCCGAGTACGGCGAGTACGTCACCGGCCCGCGCATCGTCACCGACGAAACCAAGAGGGTGATGAAGCAGGTGCTCAAGGACATCCAGACCGGCGAGTACGCCAAGAGCTTCATCCTCGAGAACCGCGCTGGCGCGCCGACGCTGATCAGCCGCCGCCGGCTGACGGCCGAGCATTCCATCGAAGTCGTGGGCGAGAAGCTGCGCGCGATGATGCCCTGGATCAAGGCCAACAAGCTGGTCGATCGCAGCCGCAACTGAGCAAGGCGCTATCCTCCGCGCCCATGAATGACGACCAGCGCGTCCCGGGCGCGGACGACCTCGAAGGCGGTGAAGCCGTGGAGGCCCCGCGGCCGCGCCGCAAGGGCATCTACATCCTGCCCAACGCCATCACGCTGGCGGCGCTCTTCTCCGGTTTCTACGGCGTGGTGATGGCGATGAACGGCCGCTTCGAGGCGGCCTGCGTGGCCATCTTCTGCGCCGCCATCCTGGACAGCCTGGACGGCCGCGTGGCGCGCATGACGAACGCGCAGAGCGCCTTCGGCGAGCAGATGGACAGCCTGTCCGACATGGTGAGCTTCGGTGCGGCGCCGGCGCTCATCATGTACATCTGGGGCCTGAAGGACATGGGCAAGGCGGGCTGGATCCCGGCCTTCGTCTACATCGCCGGCGCGGCGCTGCGGCTGGCACGCTTCAACGTCAACATCGGCGTCGTCGACAAGCGCTTCTTCCAGGGCCTGCCGAGCCCGGCAGCCGCGGCGCTGGTGATCGGCTTCATCTGGGTGATGGACGACCACGGCTTCAAGGGCGTCACGCGCTCGGACTGGATTCCCTGGGTGGCCTTCGGCGTCACGCTCTATGCCGGCCTCAGCATGGTGACCAACGCACCCTTCTACAGCTTCAAGGTGCTGGGCTGGCGCCGCACCGTGCCGTTCATCGTGCTCGTGGCCATCGCGCTGGGGATCGCGCTGATCGCGCTGGACCCGCCGTCGGTGCTCTTCGGCCTGTTCTGCATCTACGGGCTTTCGGGCTATGTCGTCTACGCCTGGCGTCGCATGAAGGGCAAGCCGACCAGTGTCATTGCCGTTTCCACCGACGAGCCGGACGAGAAGGGGCTCCACCACTGAAGGTGGGCTGCTATCATTTGCGCATGAGGTCTTTCCGCCGCTTCAGCGCGCTAGCCCTGCTAGGTCACACGCGGGTGCGCTGATCGAACTCGTCCATTCCCTCTTCCGATCAACGGCCCGCCAGCGCAACGCAGCGGGCCGTTGTCCTTTCTCGATGCTGCGTGCGACTCCACTTCATCCGAAGGCACGACCATGACCGACAAGCTCATCATCTTCGACACCACGCTGCGCGACGGCGAACAGTCCCCCGGCGCCTCGATGACGCGCGAAGAGAAGTTGCGCATCGCGCGGCAGCTGGAGCGATTGCGCGTCGACGTCATCGAAGCCGGCTTTGCCGCTTCCAGCAACGGCGACTTCGAGGCCGTGAAGTCCATCGCCGACGCCATCCGCGAGAGCACGGTCTGCTCGCTGGCGCGCGCCAACGACCGCGACATCTCGCGCGCGGCGGAAGCGCTGAAGGGCGCAGCCCGGTCGCGCATCCACACCTTCATCGCGACCTCGGCGCTGCACATGGAGAAGAAGCTGCGCATGACGCCCGAGCAGGTGCATGAGCAGGCCCGGCTGGCCGTGCGCTTCGCCCGCAACCTGTGCGACGACGTGGAGTTCTCGCCCGAGGACGGCTACCGCAGCGACATCGACTTTCTGTGCCGCGTGCTGGAGACGGTGATCGATGAAGGCGCACGCACGGTGAACATTCCCGACACCGTGGGCTACGCCGTGCCCGAACTGTATGGAGACTTCATCCGCACGCTGCGCGAGCGCGTGCCCAACAGCGACAAGGCGGTGTGGAGCGTGCATTGCCACAACGACCTCGGCATGGCGGTGGCCAACTCGCTGGCCGGCGTGAAGCTGGGTGGCGCGCGCCAGATCGAGTGCACCATCAACGGCCTCGGTGAGCGCGCTGGCAACTGCTCGCTGGAGGAAGTGGTGATGGCCGTCCGCACGCGGCGCGACTACTTCGGCCTCAGCCTGGGCATCGACACGACGCAGATCGTGCCCGCCTCGCGCATGGTGAGCCAGACCACGGGCTTCGTGGTGCAACCGAACAAGGCCGTCGTCGGCGCGAACGCCTTTGCCCATGCCAGCGGCATCCACCAGGACGGCGTCCTGAAGGCTCGCGACACCTACGAGATCATGCGCGCCGAGGACGTGGGCTGGGCGGCCAACAAGATCGTGCTGGGCAAGCTCTCGGGGCGCAATGCCTTCAAGCAGCGGCTTCAGGAGCTGGGGATCGATCTGGACAGCGAGGCCGAAGTCAACGCCGCGTTTGCGCGCTTCAAGGACCTGGCGGACCGCAAGAGCGAGATCTTCGACGAGGACATCATCGCGCTGGTGAGCGACGAGAGCGTCACCCCCGAGCAGGAGCACTACCGTCTTCTAGCGCTGGCGCAGCGTTCGGAAACCGGGGAGCGGCCGCACGCCACGGTGACCTTTGCCGCCGGCGGGCAGGAGCACCGTGCGGAGAGCGACGGCAACGGGCCCGTCGATGCCAGCCTCAAGGCGATCGAGAGCAAGGTCGGGAGCGGCGCCGAGATGATGCTGTATTCGGTGAATGCGATCACCTCCGGCAGCACGGAGTCGCAGGGCGAGGTCACTGTGCGCCTCCAGCACGGCGGCCGGGTGGTCAACGGCGTCGGTGCCGACCCCGACATCGTGGTGGCCTCGGCCAAGGCCTACCTGTCGGCGCTCAACAAGCTGCACAGCAAAGCCGAAAGAGTGGCTGCGCAGGGCTGAGAGGCGCCGCGCCAGGGCGCCCGCAGGGCTCCTGTGGGTTATCGAGGGGGCACTTGAGGAACATCTCGCAAGCATTTGATCTTGTGCGTATTTTTCTGGTGCCCTAAACTCAGGTCCAGGCCATGACGGCGGGGTGCTCGGTGCTGAAGAAGAAATTCGTTGGGTTTGCTTGGCTGCCGGCGGCACTTCTGGCCGTCGCGCTGGCCGCTGCGCCTGGCGGTGCCGCGGCCGCAACAGCCAAGGCGCAAGGCGTCAAGGCGCCCGCCAAGAGCATGGTGAAGGCCAAGCGTGCCGCCAAGGCCAAGCCGTCCGCGGGCAAAGCCGTTTCCGGTCGCGGCATCGTCTTCCGCAAGTCCGCTGTGCGAAAGGTCGTTCCGGCACGTCCGTCGTTCGGGCACCTGTCGGGTCTGCAGAACGTCGACGATGAACTCGATCTGAAGTCCAGCGTCGCACTCGTCGTCGACCAGGACACGGACGAGGTGCTGTTCAGCAAGAACCCTTCCGCCGTGCTCCCCATCGCCTCGATCACCAAGCTGATGACGGCCGTGGTCGTCACCGAAGCCGCGTTGTCTCTCGACGAGGAACTGACGGTGGTGCAGGACGACGTCGATGCCACGGCCGGCAGCCGCTCCCGCCTGAAGCTGGGCACCCGGCTCACGCGAGGCGAGATGCTGCACCTGGCGCTGATGGCTTCCGAGAACCGTGCAGCGCACCTGCTCGGCCGAACCTATCCGGGTGGCATTCGGGCTTTCGTCGCGGCGATGAACGCCAAGGCTCAGTCGCTCGGCATGCTCGACACGCGCTATGTCGAGCCCACGGGCCTCTCGAGTGAGAACCAGTCCAGCGCGCAGGATCTGGCCCGCCTTGTGAGGGAAGCCTACCAGTACCCGATCCTTCGGGATCTCTCCACCTCGGTCCAGGCCTCCATGCCCGTCGGCCGCAGGCAGGTTCAGTTCAGCACCACGAACGGCCTGGTGCGCAACCCCGAGTGGGAGATCGGCCTGCAGAAAACGGGCTACATCAGCGCCGCCGGTCGCTGCCTCGTGATGCAGGCCGAACTGGCTGGTCGCAAGTTGATCATGGTGCTGCTCGATTCCGCCGGCAAGTACTCGCGCATCGGCGATGCCGAGCGCATCCGCAAGTGGCTGGTCACGGCCCCGATCGTGCCCGCGGCCGTAGCCGCTCAGCCTGCAGCCGGGCGGTAGCCCAGCGCCTGGGAGATCTGGGCTGCAGTGCCTCGCACGCGATCCAGCCAGCTCTCTTCAAGGCGGTCTGCCGGCGCAGACACCGACAGACCCGCCAGGAGCTTGCCCTGGTCGTCGAAGACCCCGGCGGCCATGCAACGCACCCCCAGTTCCAGTTCCTCGTCGTCGCGCGCCACGCCGCTGGCACGCACGCTGGCGAGTTCGCGTTCCAGCCTCGAGAGCTCGGTGATGCTGTTGCGCGTGTGGCCGGTCAGGCCCGTGCGCGTGGCGTAGGCGCGCACCCTCACCGGGTCGTCGTGGGCCAGGAAGAGCTTGCCGACGGAAGTCAGGTGCAGCGGTGCCCGGCCGCCGACAGCGCGGACGACCTGCATGCCCGAGCGCTCGCTGTAGGTGCGTTCGATGTAGACGATCTCGTCGCCCTGACGCATCGAAAGGTTCACAGGCTGGTGCGTCACCTTGTGCAGCTCACGCATCGGCGCGATCGCGGCTTCGCGGACGTCGAGCCGCGCCTTCACCAGGTTGCCGAGTTCGAGCAGGCGCATGCCCAGCCGGTAGGTGCCGGCGGCGGGGCGGTCGACGAATCGCCCGATGGCCAGGTCGTTCAGGATGCGGTGCGCCGTGCTGGGGTGCAGACCGGTGCGCTCGCTGATGTCCTTCAGTGAGACCGGATCGGGCTGCGCCGCCAGCATCTCCAGCAGCGAGAACGTGCGCTCGAGCACCTGGATCGTCGGGGTCTGGCTGTCTTTCGACATGGGTGCGGGCATGGGCGACGTGGAATCCCCGAATTTTGCATCGTGGAAAGCCTGATGGCAATCTGGAAGCGGGTGGCCTGCCGTCGTGGCCTTCGTTCAGCCCGTTTCCAGCATCGCCACGGCCGCCTCGCCCGACCGGACGGCGCCTTCCAGCGTGGCCGGGTAGGGGCCGTCGATGTAGTCGCCAGCGGCCACCAGGGCCGGAGCCACTCGGGCCGGAGGCCGATCGAGGCCCGGCGTGCACCGGAACGTCGCGCGCTTCTCCGCGCTGACGTGCAGCAGCTGCGGCGGCGTTGGCCAGACGCCGGGGTCGAATGCCTCGCAAGCCTGTGCGAGCACGGCACTCGCCGCGACATCGAGTCCGGCCTCCGTCCACGCACGCGCGCCGCTGACCACGAAGGCGAACCGCCCGGGCGTTCCGCCGAGCGCGCCGTGGTCGAAAGCGAACTGGGCCGGCGCCCGAGGGCTCTCCACCAGGGCGGTCATCGGCGCGGGCAGTCGGCCGCCCGGGCACTGCAGGTAGACCGTGATGATGGGTTCGTAGCGCAGCGCCTCGGCGCGGGCAGACCAGCGGCCTTCGTGGGCGGCCGTGAGGCGGGCCGCCTCGGTGGCCGTGGTGGCCAGCACCACGGCCTCGAACCTGTGGCCGTCGACGAGCCAGTCGGCGCCTTGCCTCTCCAGGGCCTGCACACGGTGGCCGGCCTTCAGCGCCGCCCCCGCTGCCCCCAACCATTGCCAGGCCGGCTCCGGGAGCAGTTCGCCGAGCGGTCGACGCGGCAACAGCAGGTCGGCAGCGCCGCGACCTCCGAACAGCGCGTCGCGCAGCACGCGCAACAGCACAGCGGCGCTGGCGTCGCGGGCCGGCGTGTTCAGCGCCGCCACGCACAGCGGGTCGATCAGGAGTTCGCGAACGTCCGGGGGCAGGGCGGCACAGAGCCCATCCACGGTGATGCCCGGATCGCACTCGAACCGCATGGCCGCCCAGCCGGCGGCCGCTCGCAGCAACGCCCATTTGCCGCGCGGGCTGAAGCCCCTGGAGCGCAGCACACCTGCGACGAAGGCCAGTGCCGCCGGCCCGGCAGGCAGGCCCAGCCCGCGTCCATCGGGATACCGCAAGTCCAGCGGTCGGCGGTGGAAGGCCAGCGCCAGGTCCACGCCGACGCCACGCATGAGCGACAGGGTGTGGGAATAGGCGCCGATGAGGATGTGCTGGCCGTTGTCCAGCAGGGCGGGGCCGCGAGCGACGCTGCGCGCCCGGCCGCCGGGCTGGGAGGCCATCTCGAACAGCGTGACCGAGTGACCTGCCTCCACCGCACGCACGGCGGCCGCCAACCCGGCCCAGCCGGCGCCGATCACCGCCAGCCTCATGGGCTTCGGCACTTCAGTTCAGCACCCGCGCAGGTGGGTTCGCGTGGCGATCCACAGCTTGCGCAAGGGCGTCAGCGAAGTGCGCTGGTGCAGCACCTGGAAGCCCTGGGCCTCGATCTCGCGCAGCAGCGTGCGGTAGATGTTGGCCATCATGAGCCCGGGCTTTTGGGCCACGCGGTCGGCGTCGGGCAGCAGGGCGAGCGCTCGGTCATACGTGGCATGGGCGCGTTCAGCCTGGAAGCGCATCAGTGCGTCGAAACGCGTGCTGTAGCCCCAGGGCGCTTCCCTTCGCAGCAGTTCGTGCGCCTTGACCTCGAAGCGCTGCAGTTCGGACATGGGCAGGTAGATGCGGCCGCGGCGGGCGTCGTCGCCGACGTCGCGGATGATGTTCGTCAGCTGCATCGCGCGGCCCAGCAGGTGCGCGTATTCGATGGTGGCCGCCTGGCTGCGGCCGAAGATGTTGGCCGCCACCTCGCCGACGACGCCGGCCACCAGATGGCAATAGCGCTCCAGCGCCGCGAAGTCGAGGAAGCGCGTCTGTTCCAGGTCCGTCTGGCAGCCTTCGATCACCGCGTCAAGGTGGCGGGCCTCGATGCCGAACTCCGGTGCCAGCGGCATCAGCGCCTTCATGACCGGATGGCTGGCCTGCCCGGCAAAAGCCTGAGCCACTTCGCGTCGCCACCACTGCAGCTTCGTGGCAGCGACGCCGAGATCCTGGGCTTCGTCCACCACGTCGTCCACCTCGCGGCAGAAGGCGTAGAACGCCGTGATGGCGGCGCGCCGGGGGGGCGGCAGGAAGAGGAACGCGTAGTAGAACGACGAGCCGCTCTTCGCCGCCTTGTCCTGCACGTACTGTTCGGGGCTCATCGCAACGACCCCGGCATGCGCCATGCTCGCCACAGCAGCAGCGGCACGTCGGCCAACTGGAGCCTGGGGCGCCTGGACAGCACGGCGTGGTCCAGCGCCGCGATCTTCTCCAGCACGCGCAAGCCACCCTGCACCACCAGCCGAAGCTCCCAGCCGGCTCGCCCGGGCACGCGCAGGGCCAGCGGTGCGCCTTGCAGCATCATGGCGCGCGCCCACTGGCACAGGGTGGCCACCAGCAGCCGACTGCGACGGCTGTCGGTGCCCTGGGCCAGTTCGTCCGGCGTCACGCGGTGGGCCAGGGCGTCCTCTTGCGGCACGTAGCAGCGGCCGCGTGGTCCGTCCACGGAGAGGTCCTGCCAGAAGTTGATGAGTTGCAGGGCGCTGCAGATGGCGTCGCTCTGCTGCAGCGAGCGTGCGTCGGCGATCGCGTACAGGTGCAGCAGCAGCCGGCCGACCGGGTTGGCGGAGCGGCGGCAGTAATCCAGCAGCGCCAGACGGTCGGGGTAGGGCGGGTTGCGGACATCCTGTTCGAAGGCGTCGAGCAGGTCGTGGAAGGGCTCGATGGGGAGCTTGAACTGGGGCGCCAGCGAGGCCAGCGGGGCGAACACGCGCCGCCATGGTGGGCTGACGGGCCGGCCGGTGAGTGCAGCTTCGAGGTCGCGGCGGTAGCTGGCCAGATCGGCCAGCCTTTCGGCGGGCGCGGCATCGCCTTCGTCGGCGATGTCATCGGCCGTTCGGGCGAAGTGGTAGACGGCTTGGACCACAGGGCGGATCGCCGGTGGGCACAAGACGGAGGCAACGGGAAAGTTCTCGTAGTGGTCGACACTCACGGGGGGCGATTGTCACCACTCTGCGGGGTGGTTGCGGTCGGGGAAGCCCGTTGACAGGGTCAGACCGTCGAACCTATATTACTGACCGGTCAGTCAGTAGCGAGCTCTTCACCCCGACGCGGCCGATCGGCCGCTGGAACCCCCCGCACTATGCAAGAACCCCGCCAAAGCCGCAACGTCGCACCCGCTGTCGCCCTGATCGCGACACTCGCGCTCGCAGGATGCTCCCGGCCCGAAGCGGCCCCCGAACCTGTGCGCGCCGTGCGAACCATGACCATCGGCAGCGACACCACCGGCGGCGTGCATGAGTACGCCGCCGAGGTGCGGGCACGCACCGAATCCCGGCTTGGCTTTCGCGTGGCCGGCAAGATGCTGAGCCGCCGCGTCGATGCCGGTGAGCGTGTCAGGGCGGGCCAGTTGCTCGCCCAGCTCGACCCCACGGACCTCCGGCTCAGCCAGGAGGCGGCACAGGCCAGCGTCCGCGCGGCCCAGACGCAGCATGAACTGGCTGCCGCAGAGTTCAGGCGCTACCGGGAACTGCGGGACCAGGGCTTCATCAGCGGTCTCGAGCTGGAGCGCCGCGAGGCCACGCTGAAGGCTCAGAGGGCCCAGCTCGATCAGGCCATGGCACAGGCCGGCGTGCAGGGCAACCAGGCCGCCTACACGAACCTCACGGCCGCCGTCAGCGGCGTGGTCACGGCGGTCGAGGCCGAGCCGGGGGCTGTGCTGGCTGCGGGCACGCCCGTCGTTCGCCTGGCCCACGACGGGCCCCGCGACGCCGTGTTTGCGGTGCCGGAAGACAACGTGGCTGCGCTGCGTGGCCTGCTGGGCAAGGCCGGCGCGCTGAAGGTGCGGCGATGGGCCAGCACCGAGCTCCTGCCGGCCACGGTGCGCGAAGTGGCCGCCGCCGCGGACGCCACGACCCGCACCTTCCTCGTCAAGGCGGACCTGGGCGCGACGGCGGTTCAACTCGGCCAGACGCTCACGGTGTTGATCGACCTGCCGCGGCGCGAAGGCGTCGCCCGTCTGCCACTGACGGCCCTGATGCAGCAGCAAGGCCAGTCGGCCGTCTGGGTGGTGGACAGGACCAGCATGACGGTGAAGGTGCAGCCCGTCAAGGTGGCCGGCGCCGACGGCAACTCGGTGGTCGTCAGCGCCGGACTCAACCCGGGGCAGACGGTCGTCACCGCGGGCGTGCACGTGCTCACGCCGGGGCAGAAGGTCAAGCTGTTCCAGATGCCGGCCGTGACCGGCTCGCCTGGGGTGGCGCCGGGCCAGGCCGCATCGGCGCCGCGCTGAGCCGGGGACGTCGCCATGATCCACAACCCCGAGACCGCCGCCGGCGGCGCGTCCTTCAACGTTTCGCGCTGGGCGCTGGAGCACCCGGCGCTGACGCGCTACCTGATGATCGTGCTGCTGCTGCTGGGCTGCGCGGCCTATTTCCAGCTCGGGCAGGATGAAGATCCGCCCTTCACCTTTCGGGCCATGGTCGTGCAGGCCTTCTGGCCGGGTGCCAGCGCGCAGCAGGTGGCCGAGCAGGTCACCGACAAGATCGAGAAGACGCTGCAGGAGGTGCCTTACGCCGACAAGCTGCGCAGCTTCACCAAGCCCGGCGAGTCGCTGACGATCGTGCAGCTGAAGGACTCCTCACCGCCGAAGGAAGTGCCCAACAGCTGGTACCAGGTGCGCAAGCGTGTCGCGGACATGCGTTCGACCTTGCCCGCCGGCGTCATCGGCCCGGTCTTCAACGACGACTTCGGCGATGTCTACGGCTCCATCTTCTCGCTCAAGGCCGACGGCTTCTCGCGCGAGGAGCTGCGCGTGCAGGCCGACCAGGTGCGGCAGGTGCTGCTGCGCGTGCCCGACGTCGCCAAGGTGGAGATCTTCGGCGCCCAGGCCGAGAAGGTGTTCGTGGAGATTTCGCAGAAGCGCCTGGCCCAGCTGGGACTGGACTTCAACCAGGTCATCGCGCAGATCGCCGCGCAGAACGCCGTGGAAGGCGCTGGCCTGTTGAACGCCGGGCCGGAGAACCTGCAGATCCGGGTCGCAGGGCAGTTCGCTTCGGTGGACGACCTCAAGCGCTTCCCCATACGCGCCACCAACGCCACCACCGGGGCCGCAAGCACTCTTCAGCTGGGGGACCTGGCCGATATCCGGCGCGACTACGTGGACCCGCCGACGACGATGGTCCGGCACCAGGGCGAGCAGGTCATCGCGCTGGGTGTGGCCATGGCCAAGGGCGGCGACATCATCGCGCTGGGCAAGGCGCTGCAGACGGCCGTCAAGCGCATCGAGGCCGACCTGCCGGCCGGCATTGCCATCACCCGCGTGCAGGACCAGCCAGACGCCGTGACGCGCTCCGTCGGCGAGTTCGTCCGCGTGCTGATCGAGGCCGTGATCATCGTGCTGGCTGTCAGCTTCATCAGCCTGGGGCTGCACTTCAAGCCCTTCCGAATCGACATCTGGCCGGGCATGGTGGTGGGCATCACGATTCCGCTGGTGCTGGCCATCACCTTCGTCACCATGTTCTATTGGGGCGTGGGCTTGCACAAGATCTCCCTGGGCAGCCTGATCATCGCCTTGGGCCTGCTCGTGGACGACGCCATCATTGCCGTGGAAATGATGGTGCGCAAGCTCGAGGAGGGCTACGACAAGATGCGCGCCGCCACCTTCGCCTACGAGGTGACGGCCATGCCCATGCTCACGGGCACGCTCATCACCGCGGCAGGTTTCCTGCCCATCGGCCTGGCCAAGAGCGTGACGGGTGAGTACACCTTCGCCATCTTCGCTGTGACGTCAGCGGCCTTGGTCATCAGCTGGCTGGTGTCGGTGTACTTCGTTCCGTTCCTGGGTGCCTGGCTGCTGCGCACTCGCAGCCAGGCCGGCGGCGAGGCCGGCGACGGCCCTCACGAGTTGTTCGACACGCCGTTCTACGCGCGCTTCCGCCGCCTGGTGGACTGGTGCGTGCAGCACCGCTGGATCACCATCGGCCTGACGCTGCTGAGCTTCGCCTTGGGCATTGCCGGCATGGGCAAGGTGCAGCAGCAGTTCTTTCCGGACTCGAGCCGGCCCGAACTTCTGGTGGACCTCTGGCTGCCCGAAGGCTCCACCATCCAGCAGAGCGACGAGGTGGCGCGCCGCTTCGAGAAGCGCATGATGGCTGAGCCGGGCCTGGCCAGCGTGACGACCTGGGTGGGCAGCGGCGTGCCGCGCTTCTACCTGCCGCTGGACCAGGTGTTCCCGCAGGCCAACGTCAGCCAGGTCATCCTGCTGCCGAAGGACCTGAAGGAGCGTGAAGCCCTGCGCCTGCGCCTGCCGGAACTGCTGGCCACCGAGTTTCCCGAGGTGCGCACGCGCGTCAAGCTGCTGCCCAACGGGCCCCCTGTGGCCTACCCGGTGCAGTTCCGCGTCGTCGGACTGGACGCCACGCAGGTGCGCCACTGGGCCGACCAGGCCAAGGAGATCCTGCGCGCCAACCCCAACATGCGCGGCGTCAACGACAACTGGAACGAGCAGGTGAAGGTGCTGCGCCTGGAGGTGGACCAGGACAAGGCGAGAGCGCTCGGGGTCACCAGCCAGGCGATCGCCCAGGCGTCCCGCACCATCCTGTCCGGCAGCACGATCGGCCAGTACCGCGAGGGCGACAAGCTCGTGGACATCGTGCTGCGTCAGCCGCTGGACGAGCGCAACGCCATCACCGACATCGGCAACGCCTACCTGCCCACCACCACCGGCCGCTCCGTCCCGTTGCTGCAGGTGGCCAAGATCGGGTTCACCTGGGAGCCGGGCGTGATGTGGCGGGAAGGGCGCAGCTTCGCCGTGACGATCCAGGGTGACGTCGTCGAAGGCCTGCAGGGCCCGACGGTGACGGCCCAGGTGGCGCCCAAGCTCAGGGAACTGGCCAAGACTATGCCACCGGGGTACGACATCCAGGTCGCCGGCGCGGTGGAAGAAAGCAGCAAGGGTCAGGGCTCGTTGCTGGCCAACGTGCCGCTGATGGCCTTCCTCATGATGACGCTGCTGATGCTGCAGCTGCAGAGCTTCCAGCGCGCCTTGCTGGTGATGCTGACAGCGCCCCTGGGCATCGCCGGAGTTGCAGCCGCCCTGCTGCTGCTGGACCGCCCCTTCGGTTTCGTGGCGCTGCTGGGCTTCATCGCGCTGGTGGGCATGATCATGCGCAACTCCGTCATCCTGATCGACCAGATCGAACAGGACCGGCGTCGTGGCGTGCCGACGTGGAACGCCATCGTCGAGTCGGCCGTGCGGCGCTTCCGTCCCATCGTGCTGACCGCGGCGGCGGCCGTGCTGGCCATGATCCCGCTGTCGCGCAGCGTTTTCTGGGGCCCGATGGCGGTGGCGATCATGGGTGGGCTGGTGGTCGCGACGGCGCTCACGCT
>CAZBUU010000116.1:0-12421 GCA_964495125.1 uncultured Rubrivivax sp. | reverse complement strand
GCATCGGCTGCAGCGTGCACTACATCCCGCTGCACCTGCACCCCTACTGGCGCGAGCGCTACGGCCTGCAGCCCGGGATGTTCCCGCACAGCCAGCGCGCCTACGAGCGCATGGTGAGCCTGCCGCTGTACACCCGCATGACCGAGGCCGACGTGGCGCGCGTGGCCGACGCCGTGCGCGCGGCCTTGACCTGAGCCGAGGTGGCCAAGCGCGCCTTCGACCTCTTCGTCGCAGCCTGCGCGCTGCTGCTGCTGTCGCCGCTGCTCGCAGCGGTGGCCGTGGCGGTGAAGCTCGATTCGCGTGGCCCCGTGTTCTTCCGCCAGCAGCGCGTCGGCCGCCACGGCGTGCCCTTCCGCATCCACAAGTTCCGCACCATGCGCGACGGTGCGCCGGGCTTGCAGATCACCGTAGGCGCCGACCCGCGCATCACGAAGGTGGGCGCCTTCCTGCGCCGCACGCGCATCGACGAACTGCCGCAGTTCATCGACGTGCTGCAAGGCACGATGAGCCTCGTCGGCCCGCGCCCCGAGGTGCCGCGCTACGTCGAGCACTATCCGCCCGACCTGAAGGCCCGTGCGCTGGCCGTGCGGCCCGGCATCACCGACCCCGTGAGCCTGGACTACATCGACGAATCGGCGCTGCTGGCCGCCGCCGCCGACCCCGAGCGCGAGTACATCGAGCGCATCCTGCCTGAGAAGGTGCGGCGCGCCGCCGAGTACGCCGAGCGCGCATCGCTGGCCACCGACGTGGCCGTGCTGTGGCGCACCGCGCGCGTGCTGCTGGGCCTGGTGCGGCGCTGACCTAACATCCCTGCGCCGTGAACCCGCCGAGCCCCGCTCCCACCTTCTGGCACCGCCTGGACGCCGTGCTGGCGCGCTTGCGCCCGCACCGCGAGAGCCTGTCGCTGGTGGTGGACGCGGCGGTGGTGGTCGCGTGCTGGAACATCACCTACCTGTTCCGCCTGGGTTTCGAGCGCTGGATCAGCGCGCGCCCGTCCTACGACGGCTGGGTGCTGCTGGGCGTGGTGGGCGCCTACGCCTTCGCGGCGCTGCTGTGTCGCGTGCCGCAGAGCATGTGGCGCTTCTCGGGCTTCGGCGAGATCAAGCGGCTCACCGCCGCCTGCGTGCTGGCCGGCATGGCCAGCGCGGTCATCGTCATGGCCCTGGGCCTGGTGAAAGTGCCGCGCGCGGTGCTGGCGCTGCACCCCGTGGTGACGCTGATGGGCATGGCCGTGGTGCGCATCGCCTACCGCATGGTCTACGAGCACGGCCGCTCGCGCATCGCGGGCGACCGCGGCGAGGTGCAGCGCGCCGTGGTGCTGGGCGCCGGCGATGCCGGGCGGCTGCTGTTGGCCGGCCTGCACCAGCAGGGCTGGGTGGTGCTGGGCCTGCTGGACGACGACGCCACCAAGCACGGCGCCAGCATCGCCGGCGTGCCGGTGCTGGGCGCGCTGGACCGCCTGAAGGACAAGGCCGTGTGGGGCGGCGCGAACCGGCTCGTCGTCGCCATGCCCTCGGCCAGCCCCGCGCAGCGCCGCCGCGCCTTCGACCTGGCCGCCGGCACCGGCCTGCCCGTGCTCACCGTGCCCAGCGCCGACGAACTGCGCACCGGACAGAGCCGCATCGAACGCCTGCGCGACATCGAGCCCGAAGACCTGCTGGGCCGCGAACCCGTGCGGCTGGACGAAACTGGCGTGGCCGACGCGCTGGCCGGCAAGACCGTGCTCATCACCGGCGCGGGAGGCAGCATCGGCAGCGAGCTGTGCCGCCAGGTGGCGCTGATGAAGCCGGCGCGGCTGGTGCTGTACGAGCTGAGCGAGTTCAACCTCTACAGCATCGAGCAGGAGCTGACGGACGCTTTCCCTGCGCTGCCGCTGGAGAAGCTCATCGGCGACGTGAAGGACCTGGCGCACCTGCGCGCCACGATGCAGCGCCTGCGCCCGCAGGCCGTGTTCCACGCCGCCGCCTACAAGCACGTGCCGCTGCTGGAAGACGACAACGCCACCGCGGCGCTGCGCAACAACACCCTGGGCACGCACCATGCCGCGCTGGCCGCGGCGGAAGCCGGCGCCGAGCGTTTCGTGCTCATCAGCACCGACAAGGCGGTGAACCCCAGCAACGTGATGGGCGCCACCAAGCGCGCAGCCGAGATGGTGGTGAGCCGCATGGCCGTGGAGCACCCGGGCACGCGCTTCGTGGCCGTGCGCTTCGGCAACGTGCTGGGCAGCAGCGGCAGCGTGATCCCGAAGTTCAAGGAGCAGATCGCCAAGGGCGGCCCCATCACCGTCACGCACCCGGACATCATCCGCTACTTCATGACCATCCCCGAGGCCGCGCGCCTGGTGCTGCAGGCCGCGGCCGTGGGCGAAAGCGGCCAGGTGCTGGTGCTGGACATGGGCGAGCCGGTGAAGATCGTCGATCTGGCGCGCGACCTCATCCGGCTCTCGGGCCACAGCGAGGCCGAAATCGGCATCGTGTTCAGCGGCTTGCGGCCGGGCGAGAAGCTGTACGAGGAACTGCTGGCGGATGCCGACGACACGCTGCCGACGGCGGTGCCGAGGTTGCGGGTGGCGCGACTCTCGCGGCCCGTGCCGGCCGACACCGCGCTGGATGCCTTGCTGGCGCTGGCGGGCGCGGGCGCGTCCGACGCGGCGACGGTGCGCGGCGCGCTGACGCTTGCCGTTCCGGAGTTCCAGGGTGCCGGTGTCGCGGAGCCCGTCCAGGTGCCCCGGTAGAATCCCCCCGCCGCACCTTCGCCGCTGGCCACACGGGCCGCCGGGGCGGCCGATCCCCATGAAGAGCACACTCCTGGTCCACATCCCAAAGACGGGTGGAACCACGCTGGACGACATCCTCGGTGAGGAGTTCGATCCCGATCTCGCCTTGCGCCGCGTGCAGCACGACTCCGGCATCGATCAGTGGGAACGGCTGCAGGACCCGCGCTTCCAGTACGTGTCGGGCCACTTCTCCTCCGGTGCGATCGACCTCGCGCGCTTCGAGCACCGCATCACCGTGCTGCGCCCGCCGCTGGAGCAGATCGCCTCCACCTTGCGCTACTCGGAGACCTACTTCCCCGACAGCGAGTCCGTGCGCCTCACGCGGCTGGGCCAGTGGCGACACGACATCTTCGGGCTGTACTTCGCGCCCGGCTTCGACCTCCTGCGCTACATCGCCGAGCGGCAGTACGGCGTGGCGGTCTGGCTCCACGACTACGCCGACCGCTGCACGCTGAACGCGGCCCTGGGCACGCTGGAGCATTTCAACCGCGTGCTCGACTTCCACCAGCTTGAAGGCGAGATCAAGCGCCTGATCATCGAGCTCGGGCTGACCCCGCGTGCCGATCTGCCCCGCCACCGCAGCTACCGCTACGACCCTGACCTGGAGCGCGCGCAGGCTCTGCTCACCGACTTCGACGCCTCGTTCTACAAGCGAGCGCAAAAGCGCTTCCGCAAGCTTTCCGCCGACATCGATCTTGCCTACGAACGCTACCGCGAGGGCTTCTGCGCGGCGCGCGGGCTGAGGCTGGAGCCCCGCGCGTCCGCCGAACTGCCCTTGTTCCAGCCAGTTGGCCAGGGTTGGCATCCGGCGGAGCGCCTGGAGAACGGCAACGGGTTCCGCTGGGCGAGCAGGGTCGACCCGGGCCTCGACCTGGCCATCGCGCAGCCCGGCACCTACGTGGTCACGGCCTATGTGCACCCGCACCAGTGCACCGGCCTGGGCCTTCGGGCCGCGGGCGAGTTCAGTGGCGCGAAGGCCGACGTGGAGGTTTCCGAGCGCCAGGGCGTGACGGTGCTGCGCGCGCGGGTGGTTCTGCCGCGGTCAGACTGGCTGCGGGTGTCGTTCAGCAGCGAGAAACCGGGTGCCGAGGCCGGTGTGGCCGATCTAATGGGACGCACCTTCGTCCTCGGTCGCGTGCTGGTGCGGCGCGAGGCGCAATGAGCGCGTGGCCCGGGCGCAGCGGGACCTTGTTCGTCAACGGAAAGTTCGCAGCCCAGCCCCTCACCGGGGTGCAGCGCGTGGCCGGCCAGTTGCTGCGCGCCGTCGATGCGCAACTCGCGGCCCGGTCCGCGCCCCGCCGCTGGGTCCTGCTGTGCCCGGCCATGGCGCCGCGGCCGCAGTACCGCCACATCGACGTCCGCCACGTCGGCCTGCGCGGCCTGCCGCTGCACCTGTGGGAACAGGCGGTGCTGCCCTGGGCGGCGCGCGGCGGGGCGCTGCTGAACCTGGCGGGCAGCTCGCCGGCGCTGGGCGACGGGCAGCTCTGCATGGTGCACGACGCGGCCGTGTTCGACCAGCCGGCCGCCTACCGGCCCGCCTTCGTCGCCTGGTACCGCTGGCTGTTCCGGCGCCAGGCCCGGCGCGCGGGGCGGCTGCTGACGGTCTCTGCGTTCTCGCAGGGGCGGCTGGCGCAGCACCTCGGCCTGGCGCCCGAGCGCATCGAGGTCGTGCCTGACGGAGGTGACCATCTGCAGCCCGTGGTCGGCGACGAGGGCGTGCTCGACCGCCTGGGCCTGCGCTCCACGCCTTTCGTGCTGGCTGTCGGCAGCGCCAACCCCAACAAGAACCACGCCCGCCTGCTGGCCGCGATGGACCGGCTGACCGAGCTGCCGGCCCTGCGTCTGGTGCTGGTGGGGGGCGGCGCCGGCGCCGTGTTCGCGGCGGGTGCCGCCCCGGCCCATGCGCGCGTGACGCTGGCCGGCCCCCAGGGTGATGCGGCCTTGAAGTCGCTCTACGGCCACGCCCTCGGCTTCGTGTTCCCTTCGCTGTACGAAGGCTTCGGCCTGCCGCCGCTGGAAGCCATGTCCTGCGGCTGCCCCGTGGCCGCGTCGCACGCCGCTTCGCTGCCCGAGGTCTGCGGCGACGCCGCGCTGTACTTCGACCCGCTGTCGGTCGACGCCATCGCCGACGCCATCCGCCGTCTGGTGGGCGAGCCGGCGCTGCGGCAGCGGCTGGTCGAAGCCGGGAACGCCCGCGTGGCGGCGCTGTCGTGGCGGGCGTCGGCCGAAGCGCTGCTGGCCGCCGTGGAGCGTCCGTCGTGAAGGTGCTGCAGGTCAGCAAGTTCTACCCGCCGGTGATGGGGGGCATCGAGTCCGTGGCCTGGGAGCTCACCGAAGGGCTGAACCGCGCCGGCGTGACCACCGACGTGCTGTGCTCGAACCAGACGCTGCACACGGACCACGAGAGGGCGCCGGCCGGCTACGAGATCGTCCGCGTCGCCAGCCTGGGCACCGTGCTGTCGACCTCGGCGGCGCCGGCCATGCTGTGGCACCTGGCGCGCCGCGCCCGCGACTGCGACATCGTCCACCTGCACATGCCGGACCCGATGGCCGCGCTGGCGCTGTGGGCCACGCGGCCGCGAGCCCGCGTGGTCGTGCACTGGCACAGCGACGTGATCCGCCAGCGCTGGGCGTTGCGCGTGTACGAGCCGCTGCAGCGCTGGCTGCTGCAGCGCGCCGATGCCATCGTCGCCACCAGCGATCCCTATGTCCAGGCCTCGGGGGCCTTGCAGCCGTTCCGCCACAAGGTCTGCGTGATCCCGATCGGCATCAGCGACAATCGGCCCGAGGTGTGCAGCGTCAAGGCTGCGGCCATCCGGCAGCGATTCCGCCACCGCAAGATCGTGTTCTCTCTGGGACGCATGACGTACTACAAGGGCTTCAACGTGCTGATCGACGCAGCGGCCCGGCTCCCCGACGACGTGGCCGTGATGATCGGGGGCGAAGGGGAACTGCTGGACGAGTACCGGCACCGCATCGCCGCCACCGGCCTCGCGGGCAAGGTGCACCTGCTGGGCCACATCGACGACGACGACCTCGCCAGCCACTTCGAGGCCTGCGACGTGTTCTGCATGCCCAGCACCGTGCGCGCCGAGGCCTACGGCGTGGCCATGGTCGAGGCCATGGTGATGGGCCGGCCCATCGTCGCCAGCGACATCGAAGGCTCCGGCGTGCCGTGGGTGAACACCGACGGCCACACCGGCTTGAACGTTCCGGTGGGCGAGCCGGAGGCGCTGGCACAGGCCCTCACGCGCGTGCTGACCGACACCCCGCTTCGCGAACGCCTGGGCGCTGCGGCGCGCCATCGCTACGAAACCGACTTCAATGCCGCGCTCATGACCTCACGCACGCTGGACCTGTACCGGCGCTGCCTGCAACTGCACTGACCGGCGAACGGACCTCAAACTTGGAAGCGACCCCTCCCGACGAAGTGCTGGCCACGGCCCAGCTGCCCGCCGTGCCGACACGGCCACCGCGCCCTTCGCTGCTGCGCCGCCTGGCGCGGCGCCTGGGCGCCGTCTTCGCGTTCACCGTGCTGCTGCCCACGCTGGTGGCCGGCGTCTACTACGGCCTGGTCGCCAGCGACATCTACACCTCCGAGTCGCGCTTCGTGGTGCGCAGCCCGCAGCGGCAGACGCAGACGGGCCTGGGCGCGCTGCTGCAGAGCACGGGCTTCTCGCGCTCGCAGGACGACACCTACTCGGTGCACGACTTCATCCGCAGCCGCGACGCGCTGCGCGAGCTGGACGCCAAGCTCGGAGTCCGACAGGCCTTCAGCGCCGCCGACATCGATTTCCTCCGCCGCTTCCCGGGCCTGGAGTTCGACACCAGCTTCGAATCGCTGCACCGGCACTATCTGAAGCACGTGGCGATCGAGTACGACACCGTGTCGTCGATCTCCGTGCTGCGCGTGCAGGCCTACCGGGCCGAAGATGCCAGGGCGATCAACGACACGCTGCTGGCCATGGGCGAGCGCCTGGTCAACAACCTCAACACGCGCAGCCGCCAGGACCTCATCGAGGTGGCCCAGAAGGAAGTGGCGCTGGCCGAGACCAAGTCGCGCGACGCGGCGCTGGCGCTGTCCACCTTCCGCAACGACCGCGGCGTCTTCGACCCCGACCGGCAGAGCGCCCTGCAGCTGCAGGCCGTGGCCAAGCTGCGCGAAGAGCTGCTGACGGCCGAGGCGCAGCTGTCCCAGGTGCGCCAGGTGTCGCCGAACAATCCGCAGGTGGTGGTGCTGGCCAGCCGCGTCGAGGCCCTGCGCGCGGTGGTGTCCGCCGAAGGCGCCAAGGTCACCGGCGGTGGTTCGCTGTCGGCCAAGTCCCCGGTGTACGACCGCCTGGTGCTGGAGAAGACCTTCGCCGACCGCCAGCTGGCCAGCGCTCTGGCGTCGCTCGAGACCGCGCGCAGCGAGGCCGCACGCAAGCAGCTCTACCTGGAACGGCTGGTGCAGCCCAACCTGCCCGACCGCGCTCTGGACCCCAGGCGCCTGCGCAGCGTCTTCATGGTGCTGGCGCTCGGTCTGGTGCTGTGGGGTGTCGTCAGTCTCGTGCTGGCCAGCGTGCGCGAGCACACGGACTGAACCTCGCGCCGATGCAAACGGGCACGCCGCCGCAGGGCAGCTTCTGGCGATCGCTGGCCATCAACGGCCGTGTGCTGCACGCGTTGATGATGCGCGAGGTCATCACGCGATTCGGCCGCGAGAACGTCGGCGTGCTGTGGCTCATCGGCGAGCCCATGATCTTCACGCTGGGCATCACCGCGCTGTGGTCGGCCGCCGGCATGAACCACGGCTCCGTGCTGCCCATCGTCGCCTTCGCGATCACCGGCTACTCGTCGGTGCTGATGTGGCGGAACTCGGTCAACCGCTGCAACGCGGGCATCCAGGCGAACTTCAACCTGCTGTACCACCGCAACGTGCGTGTGCTGGACGTCTTCCTCACGCGCATCACGCTCGAGATGGCCGGCGCCACCGGCTCGCTGATCGTGCTGGCCACCTTCTTCACGCTCATCGAGTGGATGTCGCCCCCGGTCGACCCGCTGCAGGTGCTGGGGGGCTGGATGATGCTGGCCTGGTTCGGCGCGGCGCTGGCCGTCCTGGTCGGTGCGGCCAGTGCCTACAGCGAGATCATCGACCGCCTGTGGCACCCCACGGCCTACCTGCTGTTCCCGCTGTCCGGCGCGGCCTACATGGTCGACTGGCTGCCGGCGGCGGGCCAGCAGGCGGTGCTGTACCTGCCGATGGTGCATGGCGTCGAGATGATCCGCGATGGCTGGTTCGGCCACATCGTGCGCACGCACTACGACATGGAGTACATGGCCACCGTGAACCTGGTGCTGACGCTGCTCGGCCTGTGGCTGGTGCGTGACGCGGCGCGCCGCGTGCGGCAACGCTGAGGCCGGCCATGCTGAGCCTGCAGGACGTCGTCAAGCAATACCCCACGCGGCTCGGGCCGCGCACGGTGCTGAACCACGTCAGCTTCACGCTGGAGCGCGGCAAGCACATCGGGATCCTCGGGCGCAACGGGGCCGGCAAGAGCACGATGATCCGGCTGCTCAGCGGCGCCGAGCGGCCGACCTCCGGGCGCATCCACCGCGGCATGAGCGTGAGCTGGCCGCTGGCCTTCACGGGGGCCTTCGCCGGCCACCTGACGGGCATGGACAACCTCAAGTTCATCTGCCGCGTCTACGGTGTCGACTGGAAGCCGCTGGTGCCCTTCGTCGAGGAGTTCACCGAGCTGGGCGTCTACCTGCGCGAGCCGGTGCTCAACTACTCGGCGGGCATGATGATGCGGCTGGCCTTCGCGCTGTCGATGGCCATCGAGTTCGACTGCTTCCTGATCGACGAAGGCATGGCCGTGGGCGACGCACGCTTCGGCGAGCGCTGCCATCGCGAGCTGTTCGAGAAGCGCAAGGACCGCGCCTTCATCCTCGTCTCGCACGATCCGGGGATCGTGCGCATGTACTGCAACCGCGCCGCCGTGCTGCACGAAGGCCGCCTGCACGAGTTCCCGACCGTCGACGAGGCCTACGAGTTCTACCAGGCGGCGTACGTGCCCGCGCCGACGGTGCAGTTCGATTGAGGCCCAGGATGCACCCGTGGTGAAGAGGGTCCTGCTCGAACTGCGTCCTGCGCTGGACGGCCACAGCGGCATCCCCCAGGAGACGCGGCTGCTCTTCCGCGGCCTGGCCGGCATGCAGGACGTGCAGGCCATCGGCCTGCTGGGCAGCGGCAACCTGGTGGTCGAGCCCGGCCTGCCGATGCGCGCCGGCGAACCGCGGCCCGGCCTGGCCGAGACCGAACGCGTGGACCGCCTGTCGCGGGTGGTCGTCTCGCTGCAGCAGGGCGCAGCCTCCAACCGCATCGAGTGGCTGAAGAGCCGCTGGCTGAAATTCACCGGCACGGCCGCGGCGGTCGGCGCCTCGCTGCTCGGACGCCGCGTGCCGCTCGGCGGCTTCGAGGCCGAGCGCTTCGGCGACTGGGTCTGGCGCGCCCTGTTCGCCAAGAGCCTGCCCGAGGCCGACCGCGAGATCGTGCTCGGCGCGCGCTACCGCGTGCTGCGCTGGCCCTGGTCCATCCTGCACGGGCTGGGGGTCTTCAGCGCCCCGCTGGGCCGCGCGCAGTACGCGCGCCTGGACACCCGCGGCATCGACGTCTTCATCGCCGAGACACCCTGGCCGGCGCGCGTGTCGCGCGGCACGCAGCTGATCGTGCGCTACCACGATGCCGTGCCGCTGCTGATGCCGCACACCATCAAGGACCGCGGCTACCACCGCGCGGCGCACTTCCATGCGCTGGTGCGCAACGCCCGAGACGGCGCCTGGTTCGCCTGCGTCTCCGAGGCCACGCGCCAGGATCTGCTGTCGGTGCTGCCCGAGGTCGCAGAGCGCGCGGTGACGATCCCGAACATGATCTCGCACCACTTCTACGCGCTGCCGGAAGGCGAGGAGGTGCCCGCGGAACGCGTGCCGGAGATCGTGTGGGCGCGCAAGAACCGCCGCGCGCCGCACGGCGGCGGCGCCGACATCGCCGCCGCCGATCTCGTCGACGGTCGGCTGTCCTACCTGCTGATGGTGGCCACCATCGAGCCGCGGAAGAATCACCTCGCGCTGCTCGAGGCCTGGCAGCAACTGCGCGCGGCCGGGCATGAGCGGCTGCAGCTGCTGGTCGTCGGCGGCATGGGCTGGGAGCACGAGGCCATCGTCGGCCGCTTCACGCCCTGGCTGCAGCGGGGCGGCGCGCACTTCCTGTCCGAGGTGCCCGCCGCCGACCTGCGCGTGCTCTACCGCCATGCGGCCGTGACCGTGTGCCCCAGCTTCGGAGAAGGCTTCGACTTTCCGGGCGTCGAGGCGATGCGCTCCGGCGGCGTGGTGGCCGCGTCTGAGCTGCCCGTGCACCGCGAGATCTTCGGCGACGCCTGCGAATACTTCAGCCCCTATGCGACGGAAGCGCTGGTGGGCTGCCTGGCCGGCCTGCTGTCGCCTGACGCGGCGCCCCGCCGGGCCGAGCTGGTTCGCCTGGGGGCCGAGATCGCGGCGCGTTACCTGCCCGAGCAGGTGATCCCGCAGTGGCACGGGCTGCTGGATCGCCTGCCGCCGGGCCGATGAACGGCATGGCCCCTCCTTTCGAGCCTCTGCGCCGCGTGCTGCGGCCGATCCTCGGGCCGGCCTGGCGGCGCTGGCGCCGGCGGCGGGAGGGGCCTGTCGCCCCGGTGCTGCCGCATGCGCTGCACCTGGACGCCGACGCCATGTTCGGCGCCGAGAGCATCGAGTGGGTGCGCAGCACCTACTTCCAGCCCGGAGGGGGCAGCGCCCATCCCGACTGGGCGCCGCTGGCCCATGCCCACATGCGCTTGCCGAGCTGGTTCGAGCCCGGCCTGGACCCGTACGGCAGCGCCTACGCCGCCCAGCAGGAGCGCCTGTGGCAGCTGGTGGCCGGCGTCAACACGCCCTATGTCGCCGAGCTGCACGAGAAGGAACACGAGATCCCGGACGTGGACCCCATCCGCCTGCCGGGTTTCCTGTCGCGGCGCGACCCGCAGGCGGTGGCGGCGGCCTCGGACCACGTCATCGCCACCGGCATGCTGCTGCGCCACAGCGGCCTCAAGCCCGGAGACCTGGCGCTGGAGTACGGCGCCGGCTTCGGACAGACGGCGCTGATGATGGCGCGGCTGGGCGTGCAGGTCGACACGGTGGACATCTCCGCGGCGTTCTGCCGTTATGTGCAGATGCAGGCCGAGCACTTCCAGGTGCCGCTGACGCCGCACCTCGGCCACTTCGGGCACCACCCGAGGCCCGGCAGCCGCTACCGGCTGATCTGGTTCTACGAGAGCTTTCACCACTGCGTCGATTTCCTGCGCGTGGTGCCCCGGCTGGTGGAGATGCTGGACGAGGGCGGCCGCATCGTGCTGGGCGGCGAGCCCATCGTCGAGAAGGAGTACGCCGCGGTGCCCTATCCCTGGGGCCTGCGCCTGCACTCGGAAGTGGTGGCCGTGGTGCGCCAGATGCGCTGGTTCGAACTCGGCTTCAGCGAAGCTTTCCTGTTCGAGCTGTTCGCCCGCCACGGCCTGGCCGGCCGCCGCATCGACTGCGAGCCCACGCTGTTCGGGCGGCTCTACATCTTCGAGCGCGCAGGCTCCTAGCGTCTCAGGCCGCCGGGCGGCGGAAGCACAGGAAGACGCCCCAGGCACCGCCGTGGTCGGTGAGGTCGGTGTAGACCTGCTGGATGCCGGCGGACTGCAGGATCCACATCAGCTGGTTCAGGTCATACCAGTTCATCTGCATCTCCGGGTCCGCATCGGGCGGGGCCGGGGCAGGCGGTGGCGGTGGCGGGGGAGGGCGCAGCCAGGGCCGCACCTGGGCCTTCACCGCGGCCAAGCCGCTGGGCGGCGGGGGTGGCGGTGGCGGCGAGGGCGGGCGGCCTTCGTTCTCGGTGTAGTCGGCGCTGGCGTAGGTGAGGTGCAGTGCGCCCACGCCGCCGGGTTCCACCTTGTCGACGAGGCGTCTGAAGAGGGCCCGCCCGCGTGTGGGCTCCAGGTGCTGCAGCACGATGCAGCTGTGGACCAGGTCGAACGACCCTTCCGCCGCAGCCAGCGCATCGTCCGAGAGCGCCAGGCGCACGCGTTCGCCCTGGCCGCGTTCGTCGCAGTTGCGCCGGGCCTCTTCCAGCATCGACGTCGAGATGTCCAGGCCCACCACTTCCTGCGCCAGCCGTGACATCGGCACCAGGATGCGCCCGACACCGCAGCCGAAGTCGAGCACGCGCCGCGGCGCGAAGTGCGCGTCGACGCCGCGGTGGATCAGGTCCATCAGGTAGCGGACATGGCCGTCGCCCGAGTCGAAGAAGGCGTCGAGCGTCTGCGCGTCGAGCGCGCCACGGCGGTACTGCGGGCGCGTGATGACGCCGTAGTAGGGGTCGCGTTCACCCCACAGCTTCCAGTGGTCGTCGGTGCTGTTCATGGGTGCTTCAGGCGGGCCGGGCATCGAGCCAGGCGATGGCTTCGGCCAGGCGCCGGATCACCGCGCTCGGGGCGACCGGGCACGACGGTGCCGGGCCGCTGCGCACGAGCAGCAGGTTGGTGCCGACGCCGGCGCGCACGCCGGCTTCGATGTCGCTGCCCTTGTCGCCGACCAGCAGCGAGGCGG
>CAZBUU010000115.1:0-12540 GCA_964495125.1 uncultured Rubrivivax sp. | reverse complement strand
CGGCACGGCGAACAGCAGCGCCAGGAAGGGTTGCACCAGCTGCACCTGGCTGACGCGCACCACGCCGCCCAGCGCCAGCCCGCGGTACCAGGCGAAGAAGCCCAGCCACATCGAGAACAGCGCCACGTAGGCGAAGCCGCCCCAGGCCGCCGCTTGCGCCGGCGCCTGCGGCCACACCAGCAGCGTGACGGGCAGCGTGAAGGGCAGCGAGCCCACCAGCACCCAGCAGATCACCTGCTCGGCCGGCAGCACGGCACTGGCGCGCGCGCCGGCCACGTAGCCCACCGCCGCCGAGAGCATGGCCAGGGCCAGCCAGGCGTCGGCCGCCACCAGCGCGCCGCCGCCCTGCCACACGGCGAAGGCCATCACCAGGCCGCAGCCGGCCACGGCGCAGGCCCAGAAGCCCGCCGAGGGCCGCGCACCCGTAGCCGCCGCGGCCACCAGCGCGGTGGCCAGCGGCAGCACGCCGGTGATCACCGACGCGTGCATGGCCGGCACCTCGCGCAGCGCCATGGCCAGGCCGATGGGAAAGCCCAGAACCGTGCCCACGGCGCACACGGCCAGCACCGGCCACAGCGCACGCGGCGGGCGCGGCGCACGCACGGCCCACAGGTAGGCGATGCTCAAGAGGCCCGCCAGCGCGGCACGGCCGGCGGTGACGAAGGCCGGCGGCAGCTGTGGCGCGCTGGCGTCGCCCACGGCCAGGCGCGTCATCGGCATGGTCATGGCGAAGATGACCACGCCCAGGGCGCCCAGCAGGAAGCCGCGGCGCTGGTCGGTCACGGGCGGGGCTTTCGGGGCATGGGCGCAGTCTAGGGCCCACAGGCAATACAGAAGCAGTACAGTTCAGAACACAGATACCGCCGCTGTACCGATGGACCCGACGACACAGTTCACCGCCGCCGACGAAGCCCTGCTGCCCGGTGCCGGCCGGCAGTCGCTGGCCGAGCAGCTGGCGGCGCGCTTCTCCGAGCGCATTTCGCAGCGCCTGCTGACCCCCGGCGCGCGGCTGCCCTCGGTGCGCGACTGCGCGCGCCACCACCGCGTGAGCCCCAGCACCGTGGTGGGCGCCTACGACCTGCTGCAGGCGCGCGGCCTGGTGCAGGCCCGGCCGCAGCGCGGCTACTTCGTGCGCGATGCGGCAGCCGCCCCCACGCCCCGCGGCCCGGCGCCGCAGCCGACGCCGGCGCCGCTGCCCGCACCTGTGGATGCCACGGCCCTCATCCGCAGCATGTTCCAGGCGCAGGGCGGCCGGCCCGCGCCGGGCATGGGCACGCTGCCCGAGGCCTGGCTGGACGCCCCGCTGCTGCAGCGCGCGCTGCGCCGCGTGTGCGCGTTGCCCGAGGCCTGGCTGCGCTACGGCGAACCGGCCGGCAGCCCACGCCTGCGCGCCGCGCTGTCGCAGCGCCTGGCCGACCTGGGCATCGACGCCACGCCGGGGCAGATCGTCACCAGCGTCGGCGCCACGCACGGCCTGGACCTCATCGCGCGCACGCTGGCCGCCCCCGGCGACACGGTGCTGGTGGACGAACCCGGCTGGGCCGTCGAGTACGCCCGGCTCACGCGCATGGGCCTGCGGCTGCTGCCCGTCCCGCGCGGGCACGCCGAAGGCGGCGGCCCCGATCTGGCCGTGATGGCCGCGTTGCTTCGCGAACACCGGCCGCGCTTCTATGTGACCGTCTCGGTGCTGCACAACCCGACCGGCGTGAGCCTGTCGCCCGGCGCCGCGCACCAGGTGCTGAAGCTGGCCGAGGCGCACGGCCTGACCATCGTCGAGGACGACACCTACGCCTGGCTGGCGCCCACGCACGCCACGCGGCTGGCGCAGCTGGATGGGCTCAAGCGCACGGTCTACGTCTCGGGCTTCTCCAAGATCCTCACGCCGCAGTGGCGAGTGGGCTACGTGGCGGCCGCGCCGGCGCTGACGGAACGCTTGATCAACACCAAGCTCATCGAGACCCTGGCCACGCCCGGCCCGCTGGAAGACGCGGTGGCGCTGTGCCTGGAGCAGGGCAGCCTGCGCCGCCACGCCGAGCGCGTGACCACGCGGCTGGCGGCGGCGCGCACGCGCACGGTGCGCCTGGCGCGCGAGGCCGGCTGCCGCTTCGTCACGCCGCCCGAAGGCCTGTTCGGCTGGGTCGACGTGGGCTGCGACACCGAGGCGCTGGCGCTGGCGATGATCGACGAAGGCTGGCTGCTGGCCCCCGGCACGCTGTTCCACGCCACGCCGCGGCCGGGCACGCTGATGCGCATCAACTTCGGCACGGCGCAGGACGCGAAGTTCTGGCAGGCGCTGCAGCGCGCGCGGGATGCGCGCTGAGCCTCAGCGGTTGCCCAGCACTTCCCAGCGCTCCAGCGCCGCCATCAGTTCGCCCTCGACCTCGTCGTGCCGCGCCTGCAGGCCGGCCACGTCCTGCGGGCGCTGCGTGTAGAGATCGGCGCTGGCCAGTTCGGCGGCGATGCGCGTCTGCTCGGCCTCCAGCGCCTCGATGCGCGCCGGCAGGCCCTCGAGTTCACGCTGCTCCTTGTAGCTGAGCTTGGCTTTCGGAGCCGCCGTCGCGGCCGCAGAGGCCTTCGGAGTCGCCGCTGCGACCGGTGCTGCCACGGCCACGCGCGAGCGTTCGCGCTGCTGCTTCCAGTCTTCGTAGCCGCCTTCGTACTCGCGCCAGAAGCCCGGGCGGCCGCCGTAGCTGGCGTCGCCCTCCCAGGCAATGGTGCTGGTGACCACGTTGTCCAGGAAGCGGCGGTCGTGGCTCACCAGGAACACGGTGCCGGCGTAGGCCTGCAGCAGTTCTTCCAGCAGCTCCAGCGTGTCGATGTCCAGATCGTTGGTCGGCTCGTCCAGCACCAGCACGTTGGCGGGCAGCGCGAACAGGCGCGCCAGCAGCACGCGGTTGCGTTCGCCGCCCGACAGCGTGCGCACGGGCGAGTTGGCGCGCTCGGGGCTGAAGAGGAAGTCGGTCAGGTAGCTCATCACGTGCTTGCGCGCGCCACCGGTCTCGATCCACTCGCTGCCCGGGCTGATGGTCTCGGCCAGCGTCGCTTCCAGGTCCAGCCCGGCCCGCATCTGGTCGAAGTAGGCCACCTGCAGCCGCGTGCCCTGGCGCACGCTGCCGCCGGTGGGCTGCAGCTCGCCGAGGATGAGCTTGAGCAGCGTGGTCTTGCCCACGCCGTTGGGGCCGATCAGCCCCACCTTGTCGCCGCGCAGGATGGTGGCGCTGAAGCGGTCGATGAGCGTGCGCTCCCCGAAGCGCATGCTGACGTCCTTCAGCTCCGCGACGATCTTCCCCGGCGGCAGCCCCGCGTCCAGCTCCAGCCGCACCTGGCCCAGCTGGTCGCGCCGCGCCTGCCGCTGCTGGCGCAGCTTCTGCAGCCTCTGCACGCGGCCCACGCTGCGCGTGCGGCGGGCTTCCACGCCCTTCCTCACCCACACCTCTTCCTGCGCCAGCAGCTTGTCGGCGCGCGCGTTCTCCAGCGCCTCGTTCTCCAGTTCACGCGCCTTGGTCGCTTCGTAGGTGCTGAAGCTGCCGGGGTAGGAACGCAGCAGCCCGCGGTCCAGCTCCACGATGCGCGTGGCCACGGCGTCGATGAAGGCGCGGTCGTGCGAGACGAAGACCAGCGCCGCAGCACTGACGCCCGAGCGGCTGACCAGCAACTCCTGCAGCCACTCGATGGCGTCGATGTCCAGGTGGTTGGTCGGCTCGTCCAGCAGCAGCAGTTGCGGCGCGGCCACCAGGGCCCGTGCCAGCGCCACGCGCTTCTTGGTGCCGCCGGACAGCGCCTCCACCTGCGCCGCGCCGTCCAGGCGCAGTCGCTGCAGCGCTTCGGTCACGCGCTGTTCCCAGGTCCAGCCGCCCAGGGCTTCCAGTCGCGTCATCAGCGCGTCCAGGTCGTCGCCGGGCTCGTGCCTCTCGAAGCGTTCGCGCAGCACGCGCGCTTCGGCCACGCCTTCGGACACGGCGTCGAACACGCTGGCGCCGGCTTCGAAGACGGGCTCCTGCGCCACGTACACGCGCGTGAGGCCGGTCTGCAGCTGCAGCGTGCCGTCGTCGGCCTTCTCCAGGCCGGCCAGGATCTTCAGCAGGCTGGACTTGCCCGCGCCGTTGCGGCCGATGAGCGCCACGCGCTCGCCGGGCTCCAGCGCCAGCGCGGCGCCATCCAGCAGGGGCACGTGGCCAAAGGCGAGGTGGGCGTCGGAAAGGGTCAGCAGGGCCATGTCAGCGCCGCTCGGCCGTTCCGAAGGGGCTGACCGCCCCCTCGGGGGGCCGCGAACGAAGTGAGCTTGGGGGTCGCATGCGGGCATTGTCGCCCGCAGGCCCGGCGGCTTCAGCGCCGCAGCAGGCGCGAGGCTGCGCGCTGCCAGGCGTCGCCGCCGTAGGCCGCGGTCTCTTCGCGGCAGCTGTCCACCAGCTTGATCGTGTGCTCGTCCTCGCTGGCCAGCGCGAATTCGACGATGCGCTCCCAGGGCAGCGGTGGCGCCAGCTCGTCGGGTTCCAGGTCGGTGGAAGCCACGCCGGCAGCGAAGGCGCGCCAGTAGGCGCGCACCGCCGGCAGCGGCTCTTCGACATGGGGCAGCAGCACGCGCAGGGCGTGGGCGCTGGTCACCAGGTGCAGCACGGTGAAGTCGCCGCTGCGCGCGTAGAGCGTGGCCGCCAGCTCGGCCAGGCGCGGCAGCGTGCCTTCGTCCACGCGCAGCTGCGCCACGGTCTGCACGAAAGCCGGCAGCGCGGCGGCGGCGCTCATGCGCTCGAAGATCAGCCGCGCGCTGCCCGCGGCCACCGGCAGGCGGGGCAGCAGCCGCGCGGGGTCGGCAGCACGGCCGCGGGCGCGCGAATGGCCCAGGTCCAGCCAGCGGCAGGCCCAGTAGGCCAGCGCGTCGGCCAGTTCCTGGCCCTGCGCGGCCTGCAGCGCGCTGGCGGTGCGCACCAGGCCGTGGAAGGCCGCCGCGCCCACGCCCTGCATCAGCCGCGGCAGCACCTGGGCCAGCAGGTCGGGCGCGCCTTCGTGGGCCAGCCACTGCGTGAAGAGATCGCGGTAGGCCGGCCAGGCGGCGCGTTCGCCCAGGCGCGCGGGCCAGGCATCGCCGGCGGGCCAGGTCACGGCGGCCGGGGCCGCGTCCAGCCGCGGACGGTAGGCTTGGGCGAAGGCCTGCAGGCGCGCGTCGTCGGCGCCCAGGCGCTGCAGGGCGAACAGCGCCATGGGCAGGTGGTTGGACAGGCCGCTGCCGTACTCGGCGTCATAGGCCGCGCCTTCGTCCAGCAGGGCGGCCAGAGCGCTCATGCGAGGGCCTGTTCGAGGGCGTCGACGAAGCGGCGCGCAACGTCGAAGCCCGTTTGCGCCGTGATCTCGGCGAAGCAGGTGGGGCTGGTGACGTTGATTTCGGTGAGGCAATCGCCGATGACGTCCAGCCCCACCAGCAGCAGCCCGCGCGCGGCCAGCACGGGGCCCAGGGCCTCGGCGATCTCGCGGTCACGCGCCGTGAGCGGCTGCGCCACGCCCTTGCCGCCGGCGGCCAGGTTGCCGCGTATCTCGCTGCCCTGCGGAATGCGCGCCAGCGAGAAGGGCACCGGCTGGCCACCGATGACCAGCACGCGCTTGTCGCCCTTCACGATCTCGGGCAGGTACTTCTGCACCATCAGCGTCTGTGCGCCGCCCTGGTTGAGCGTCTCGATGATGGAGCCCAGGTTCAGCCCGTCGGCACCGACGCGGAAGATGCCCATCCCACCCATGCCGTCCAGCGGCTTGAGGATGATGTCGCGGTGCTCGGCGTGGAAGGCCTTCACGTCGGCCTCGCTGCGTGTCACCAGCGTGGGCGCGATGTACTGCGGGAACTCCAGGATCGCCAGCTTCTCCGGGTGGTCGCGCAGCGCCGCCGGCTTGTTGAAGACACGCGCACCTTCGCGCTCGGCCTGGCCCAGCAGGTGCGTGGCGTAGAAGTATTCGGGGTCGAAGGGCGGGTCCTTGCGCATCAGCACGGCGCCCGCGTCCTTCAGAGGCCGCGCGACGCGTTCGCCGGCGCTGAACCAGCTGTCTTCGCGGCCGGTGAGCGCGATGTCGCGCAGCTGCGCCACCACGGGGCCGCCGCGCTGCCAATGCAGGTCCTTCGGTTCGCAGGCCGAGAGGGTGTGGCCGCGCGCAGCCGCCTCGCGCATCATGGCGAAGGTGCTGTCCTTGTAGATCTTGAAGGACTCCAGCGGGTCGGCGACAAAAAGCAGGTTCAAGCGAATCTCCTGGCAGAGCCCGGACTCTGTCACATCCGGCGCGGAAACACTGTGTCAGGCCCGCCGCCAGCGCTGCACCCCCAGCGCCAGCGCCCCCGCCACCACGCCCCAGAAGGCCGCGCCCACGCCCCACAGGCTGAGGCCGCTGGCGGTGACGAGGAAGGTGATGAGCGCCGGCTCGCGCTGCGCCTCGTCCTTCATCGCCGCGGCCAGGCCGCCGCCGATGGTGCCCAGCAGCGCGAAGCCGGCCACGGCCAGCACCAACGCCTTGGGAAAGGCCGCGATCAGGCCCACCACGGCGCCGCCCAGCAACCCTACGACGATGTAGATGAGGCCGGCCGCGGCGCTGGCCTTCCAGCGCTGGGCCGGGTCTTCGTGGGCTTCGCGCCCCATGCAGATGGCCGCCGTGATGGCCGCCAGGTTGAGCGCATAGCCGCCGAAGGGCGCCAGCACCAGCGTGGCGATGCCGGTGGTCGCGATGACGGGTGACACCGGCGTGTCGTAGCCCGCCGCGCGCTGCGCCGCCACGCCGGGCAGGTTCTGGCTGGCCATGGTGACGACGAAGAGCGGCAAGGCGATGCCGATGGCCGCTGCGGCGCTGAAGGTGGGTGGGGTCCACACCGGCACGGCCCAGGCCCACTGCACGGCGCCGAACTGCAGCTGCCCGTGCAGCGCCGCCACGGCAATGCCGGCCGCCAGCACACCGGGCACGGCGTAGCGCGGCCACAGGCGCCGGCCCAGCAGGTAGACGAGGAACATGGTGAACACCAGCGCGAAGTCGCGCTGCAGCGCGGCGAAGGCGTCGATGGCGAAGCGCGCCAGCACGCCGGCCAGCAGTGCCGCGGCCAGGGCCTGCGGGATGCGGTCCATCACGCGCGCGAACCAGCCCGTCAGGCCGGCCGCGGTGATGAGCCCCGCACACAGCACGAAGGCGCCGACGGCATCGCTCATCGGCACGCCGGCGCCGGCCGTGGCCAGCAGCGCGGCGCCGGGCGTGCTCCAGGCGGTCAGCACCGGTTGGCGGTAATGCCAGCTGAGGCCCAGGCTGGTGAGCCCCATGCCCAGGCCCAGCGCCCAGATCCACGAGGTGGCCTGCGCCGGCGTGGCACCGAAGGCCGCGGCGGCCTGGAAGACGATGACCACCGAACTCGTGAAGCCCACGAGCACGGCGACGAAGCCGGCGACCAGCGCCGGCAGCGGAAACCTCGAAACCATGCGGCCGAGTATCGCCGCTGGCCCCGGCCCGCTTCAGGGCACGACGAAGACCGCGGCCGAGCGCGCCGGCACCGTGAAGGCGCCGGTGCTTGTGTTGACCGAAGCGCCCGTCGCCACGCGGCGGTCGACTGCCGTGGCTGCGGCCTGCACCGGGTGCAGCCGGAAGGCGTTGCCCGCCAGCGCGGGCACGGTGAGCGTCTGCGCGGTCGTGCCCACGTTGATGAAGTAGGCCAGGCGCTGGAAGCCGGCGCCGGCGTAGCCCGCGCCGTCGAGGCTGGCGGCCACCACCGTGGGCACCTGGCCCGAGCCGGTGTTGTGGAAGACCAGCCGCGTGTTGATGTCAGCGGCGGTGCGCAGGCGCAGCAGCGTGGTGCCGGCACGGATCTTCAGCAGGTCGCGGAAAGCGTCGCGCATCCAGGCGATCTCGGCCGGCTGCGGCTTGGTGGCCGCGTTCTGCAGCACCGGGCGCAGGAACGGCCAGTCGGCGCCGTTGTCGCGCTGCGGCGGCAGGCCGGTGGCAAAGAAGTTGTCGGTGTAGCTCCAGTCCAGGCGGTTGAACCAGTCGCCGCTGTCGAAGCTGTTCTTGTCCAGGCTCTTGCTGCGCAGCGTGTCCACGCCGGCGTGGAAGTAGGGCGTGCCCTGCGCCAGCACGACGATGGCCGCGCCCAGCAGCTGCACGCGGGCGCGGTCTTCGCGCGAGGTGCCGGCCGGCAGGCGCAGCGCGTTGATGTCGAAGAGCGTCTGGTTGTCGTGGTTCTCGACGTAGTTCACCGCCTCGCCCGGCTGCAGCGCGTAGCCCAGCGGCACGCCGCCGTTGGCCGCGAAGTCCTTCAGCGCCACGACGGCGTCGTTCTGCGTCGTCAGCCGGTAATCGGCGATGCTGCCGGCCAGCGCGCCACGCACCAGGTCGGCGGCGTTGCGCAGGTCGCTCGCGGGCCGCGTGCCGGCCTGCGCATTGGCGTCGTAGACGAGGCCGTTGAGCCACCCCTGCGCACTGACGATGGCCGCGCCGCTGTCGCAACAGCCGCCGCCGCGAACGGCATCACGCATCTTGTCGCCGAAGGCGCCGATGCCGGTGCCGCCCAGCTGGCCTTGCGCCGCCTGCTGGAAGCGCGCGCCGTTCACCACCTCGCCGAAATTCCAGCCCTCGCCGAAGAGCTGCACCGTGCGGCCGGTGGCGGCATTGACCTTGGCCTTCAGCTGCTCCATGGCGGCGCGCGGCTGGTGGCCCATGAGGTCGAAGCGGAAGCTCGCGATCTTGTACTCGCGCGCCCAGAGGACGGCCGAGTCGATCATCAGCTTGGCCATCATCAGGTGCTCGGTGGCCGTGTTCTCGCAGCAGGTGCTGGTGGTGACGGCGCCTGCCGCATCGAGCCGGTGGTAGTAGCCGGGCACGATGCGGTCCAGCACGCTCTTGGCGTTCTGGCCGCTGGCGGTGGTGTGGTTGTAGACCACGTCCATGCCCACGCGCAGGCCGGCGGCGTGCAGCGCCATCACCATGCGGCGGAACTCGACGATGCGCCGGGCGCCATCGGCCGCGTCGCTGGCGTAGCTGCCTTCGGGGGCGTTGAAGTGCCAGGGGTCGTAGCCCCAGTTGAAGCAGTCGTTGGCCGCGGTGGCGGCGATGGTGGCCTGCGGGCTTTCGCTGTCGGCGCTGCCGCTGGGCGCGGGCGTCACGCAGCCGGCCTCGGGCACGCTGGCGATGTCGAACACCGGGAGCAGGTGCACGTCCGTCAGGCCCGCATCGGACAGCGCCTTCAGGTGCTTCATGCCGTTGCTGGCGGTTTCGGTGAAGGCCAGGTACTTGCCGCGGTTCGCGGCGCTGACGGTGGGGTCGTTGATGGAGAAGTCGCGCAGGTGCAGCTCGTACACCATCATGTCCGGCAGGGCCTGCACGCGCGCAGGGATGGCCGAGGCGTCCCAGCCGGCCGGCTTCAGGTTGTCCGCGGAGAGGTCGGCGATGTAGCTGCGCTGGCTGTCGGTGTTCAGGCTCACCGAATACGGGTCGGTGACGAGGTTGCGCACGACGCCGGTGCCTCGCACGAACAGGTCCACGGCGTAGCGGTAGGTCCCGCCCGACAGGTCGCCCGCGCGCTGCGCCGTCCACACGCCGGTAGTGGCGTCGAAGGCGGCGTCGGTGGTGGCGTCGTCCATCACCACGGCCACCTTCTTCGCGGTGGGCGCCCAGACGCGGAAGCGCGTGTTGCCGCCGACGATGCTGACGCCCAGGTCGGGCACGTCGGCCGCCGCGGCGTACAGGTCGTCCAGCGCGCCGGGCAGTTGCGCCGTGGTGGCGTTCTGCACGCGGCCGGCGGCGTCTTCCTGCACCAGCACCAATTGGCCCGTGAGCAGCGCGGGCAGGCGCGGCAGGTCGGCGTCCTTCAGCGCGAACACCGGGCCGGCGGCGATCCACTTGAAGCGCGCGGCCACGCCGGCCGGTACGCCGCCGGTGAAGGCATCGAGCGTGAGCGCGCCGTCGGCGCCGGTCACCGTGCCGTCCAGCGGCGCGGCGATGCCGCCGGCAGCCGCGTGATAGAGCCGCACGGTGCCTGCACCGCCCAGCTGCGGCCACTGGATCAGCTGCCGCGTCAGCCAGAAGGCGCGGGCGTCGCTGGTGCTGGCCAGGCGGCTGTCGGGCGCACTGGCGGCCACGGCGCCAGCGCCACCGCCACCCCCGCCGCAGGCGCTGGCCAGCAGCAGCGCCGCCAGCGCCAGGCCGCGGCGGGCCCGGGACAGGGAAGGGGTTCGGGACATGGCAGGGGAGTCCGAGTCGGAGGTTCTGCATCGTATTGAAGCAAAACTACAACCCGTAGGTAGGACTTACCCGCGTCAACATCGCAGTATTTCTAGATGTTCGTCCGCGAGCGTGTAGCCAAACTACAACTTCCCGTAGAAGACCACCGGCCCGGTCGGCTGCCCGGTGGGCGAACCGCCCGGTGGCTCCACGCTCACCGCCATGTGGTCGATGCCGCTGCCCTTCAGCCCGCCGGGCAGGCGGCCGCGCGGCAGCACCGTCACGCCGTCGGCCCGCATGAGGCCCAGCGAACGGGGCTTGCCCTTCTCGGGCGCCCACCAGAGTTCGAGCACGCGGTCGGTCTTGAGGGCCACCGGCGTGAGCGGCCGCGCCACCAGGGCCTGACCGTCGGCGCTGAAGCTGGCCACCACGCCGCCGCTGACGGCCGGGTCGCCACCGGTGGACTGCAGCACCACCACCACGGGCGGCTCGGCGGGCGCCGGCCGGCCCACCAGCACGGCCAGGCCCACCAGCCCGGCCAGCGCCGCGCCGGACAAGGCCCGCCACAGACCCAGGCGCTGCCACCAGGGCAACGGCTGCGGCGTCGGCCACAGGCGGCGCTCGAGGGCCTGCCACACGCGCGCCGGTGGCGGCTCGCCGGGCAACACCCCTGTCAGCGGCAGCAGCCGGCGCTGCCAGTCGGCCACGGCACGCTGCAGCGCCGGGTGGCCGGGCAGCAGGGCTTCGAAGCGTGCGCGGGCACGGCCGCGCAGGGTGCCGGCCACGTACTGCGCGGCCAGGGCGTCGGCGAGTTCTCGGCGTCCGTAGTCCATGTCAGGCTCCTGCGTCCGTCGCGGCGGCGCGTTCCAGGCAGCCCTTCAGAGTTTGCAGGGCTCGCCGCACCCAGCTCTTCACGGTCCCCAGCGGCTCGCGCAGGTGCTCGGCCACCTCGGCGTGGGACAGGCCGTCGAAGAAGGCGAGCGCCACGCTCTGGCGCTGCGGCGGGCTCAGGTGCTCCATGCAGCGCGTGAGTTCGCGCTGCTCGCTGGCGCTGTTCAGCAGTTCCAGCGGACCGGGCTCATGGCTGGGCAGGGCCTCGTGCGGGTCGGGGCGGTCGTCATCGTCGGCGGCCGACAGGCTCTCGGTGCGCGGCTGCGCCTGGGCGCGGCGCAGGCTGTCGATGGCGCGGTTGCGCGCGATGTGCGTCAGCCAGGTCAGCGGCTGGCTGCGCGCGGCATCGAAGCTGGCCGCCGCCTTCCACACCGAGACGTAGATCTCCTGCAGCAGGTCTTCGGCCTGCGCGCGGTCACGCTGGATGCGCAGCACCACGGCGAACAGATGCGCGCTGGTGCGCTCGTACAGCCGCGCGAAGGCGGCGCGGTCGCCCAGGCCGCTGCGGGCCAGCAGTTGTGCCACTTCACGGCTGCGTTCGCTCCAATCGGCCTCGGCCACGGGTTTCATGCCCACTCCCTACAATCCTGATGATGGCGCTTGACCACCAATTCGTCCTCACGCTGGCCTGCCGCGACACCAAGGGCATCGTGCACGCCGTGTCGGGCCTGCTCTACCAGGCCGGCTGCAACATCATCGATTCGCAGCAGTTCGGCGACCTCGAAGGCGACGACGCCACGGGCCTGTTCTTCATGCGCGTGCACTTCCAGGCACCGCCGCAACTGGCCGACGCGGCCACGCTGGGCCGCATGTTCGAACACACGCGCCAGCAGTTCGGCATGGACGTGCGCTTCCACGCGCTGGCCGCGCGACCGCGCGTGCTGCTCATGGTCAGCCAGCACGGCCACTGCCTCAACGACCTGCTGTTCCGCTGGAAGAGCGGCTCGCTGGCAGTGGACATCCCGGCCATCGTCAGCAACCACGCCGCCTTCGAGGCCCTGGCCGCCAGCTACGGCATCCCCTTCCACCACCTGCCGCTGGTGGGCGGCAGCAGTGCGGAGACCAAGCGCGTGCAGGAACAGCAGGTGCAAGCGCTGATCGAGGCCGAGCGCGTGGACCTGGTCGTGCTGGCGCGCTACATGCAGATCCTGAGCCCCGAATTCTGCCGCGTGCTGGCCGGCCGCGCCATCAACATCCACCACAGCTTCCTGCCCAGCTTCAAGGGCGCGCGGCCCTACTTCCAGGCCCATGCCCGCGGCGTGAAGCTGATCGGCGCCACCGCTCACTACGTCACCCCCGACCTCGACGAGGGCCCGATCATCGAGCAGGACGTGCAGCGCGTGGACCATACCCTTTCGGCCGAAGACTTCACCGCCGTCGGCCGCGACGTGGAATGCGTGGTGCTGGCGCGCGCCGTGCGCTGGCACGTGGAGCACCGCGTGCTGGTCAACGGCCACAAGTGCGTGGTCTTCCGCTGAA
>CAZBUU010000114.1:0-12713 GCA_964495125.1 uncultured Rubrivivax sp. | reverse complement strand
ACGCCGCCAACATCGCCTACAACCTGCTGAAGACGGCCGCCGGCGGCGGCATCGCGATCGGCCCGGTGCTGCTGGGCGCCGACAAGCCGGTGCATGTGCTCACGTCCTCGGCCACGGTGCGCCGCATCGTCAACATGACCGCACTGGTCGTGGCCGATGCCGAAGCGGGACGCACCCACCGGAGCGACTAGACCCCTGCTCATCGATGCCCTTGTGTATGTATGCGCTCACAAACGAGATGGGCCCATTGCCCCATTCTTGGGCAACAGCTTGAGTTTTTAGGGGGTCTCGGGTAGCATCCTGGTTTGTTTTTTCAGGGTAAACCCGTGTTTCGGACCGGTTGGGTCTTGTCGGGCAGCCAGGTGACTTCGCCGCCGGTTCAGGCCAAGGCTCGTGTGCTGGGCAGGTGGTCGGCAGCGGTGGCGCTGTCGGCGGGCCTCGTGTTCGGCGCCGCTTCGGCGGCTCTGGCCAAAGGCACGGACAACCCGGCGTCGGGGGCGGTGGCCCTGACCTCGTTGCCCGTCGAAGCCCAGACGACACATCGGCTGGTGCTCAGTGGGGGCCCTTTTCCGTACAAGAAGGACGGCACCGTTTTCGGGAACCGCGAGCGCCTGTTGCCCTCCAAGCCCAGGGGCTACTACCGCGAATACACGGTCAAGACCCCTGGCTCACGCGACCGCGGCGCGCGACGCATCGTCTGTGGCGGGCAGCCACCGACCCAACCCGCGGCCTGTTTCTACACCGACGACCACTATTCGAGCTTCCGCCGGATCACCCCTTGAACACCGGCACCCCCGTTTCAGATTCGTTCCCTCGGCCTTCAAGGAGGATCGCGACCATGGAGTTGCAGACCATCCGACCCAATCTCGTACAAGCCATCCGTGCCTACCGTGTCGATGACCTGATGCAGGCGGCGCAATCCGCCGGCCAGCATTTCCTGTACGCCAACCTGTCGAACGCGCAGTCCAAGCAGGAGGTGCTGGAAGGCATCGCCGAGGCCTTCACGTTCCCGGTGCACTTCGGCAAGAACCTGGACGCGCTGTACGACTGCATGACCGACCTCGTCCACAAGTCCGGCCAGCAACCGGGCTTCGTGGTCGTGCTGGAGCAGATCCCCGACAACCCGCGCTTCGACCGCGAGGCGCGCGAGCAGCTGCTCGAGGTCTTCCGCGACGCGGCCGAGTTCTGGGGTGAACGACGAATACCGTTCAGGTGCTTCTATTCTTTTCAGTAGCCCGCTCCCAGGAAAACGGGTCATGGGAGCGGGCGACGGAAGTGGCCCCTGCAGCAACGACGACCACCGTCAAGCCGGCGGTGAAGGTGGTGCCCAAGAACGGCATCAACCCGAACTTCGGCATGAACATGCCGATGATGAGCAGCGCCTTTGATACGGCGGCCTGGCTGAGCGCGGCCTGACCCAGGCCGACGCTCGCTGACGAAGCCCCCGCCCCGCGGGGGCTTTCTCTTTTCAGGCCCGGCGCGCGAGCGCCAGGTACTCGGCCACCGGTACTTCCTCGGCGCGACGCTGCAGGTCGAACGCCGCGCCTGGGCGGTGCTGCTCGATCCAGCGGCCCAGCGTGTTGCGCAGGATCTTGCGGCGCTGCGAGAACGCCACCGCCACCAGCTCGCCCAGCACGGCGGGGTCGATGCTCTCGTCGGCCGGTAGCGGCTCCATGCGCACCACCGCCGATTCCACCCGCGGCGGCGGGTCGAAGGCCTCGGGGGGCACGTCCAGCACCGACTCGATGCGGTAGCGCCACTGCAGCATCACCGACAGTCGGCCGTAGTCCTTGCCGCCCGGCGCTGCGGCCATGCGCTCCACCACTTCCTTCTGCAGCATGAAGTGCTGGTCGCGCACCTGCGCCGCGGCCCCCAGCAGGTGGAACAGGATGGGCGTGGAAATGTTGTAGGGCAGGTTGCCGACGATGCGCAGCGGCTGCCCCGCCGCCGTGGCCAGCGCCGTGAAGTCCACGGTCAGCACGTCCGCCTCCACGACGGCGAGGCCGGCGCGCTGGCGCAGGCGCGCGGCCAGGTCCCGGTCCAGTTCGATCACGGTCAGCGCACCGGCACGTTCCAGCAGTGGTTGGGTGATGGCGCCCAGGCCCGGGCCGATCTCCACCAGCGCGTCGCCGGGACGTGGCCCGATGGCGCGGACGATGCCGTCGATGACGCCTTCGTCGACGAGGAAATGCTGGCCGAAGCGTTTCCTCGGGATGTGGCTCATTGCGGTGGCTCGCGGTACTCCACGTAGGCCTTCGCGCGCAGTTCCTTGGTCCACTCGGAGTGGGCCTGCTCGAAGCGCTGCTCGCGCAGCACGTTGCGCGCCTGCTCGCGCAACTGCTTGAGTTCCAGTGCCACCTCGCGGCGTTCCATCACCTGCACCAGGTGCACGCCGAAGCGCGACACCACCGGCTGCGACATCGCGCCCGGCGCAAGTTCGTTCATGGCGTTCTCGAACTCCGGCACCATCATGCCGGGGCTGGCCCAGCCGAGGTCGCCGCCGGCCGCGGCCGAGCCGTCCTCGCTGAACTCCTTGGCGATGGCCTCGAAGCTCTTCTTGCCGCTCTCGATCTGCGCCCGGTACTCCAGCAGGCGCCGGGCCGCGACATCCTGCGTCAGCTGTGGCGAAGTGCGCAGCAGGATGTGCCGCACCTTGGTCTGCGCGATGCGGCCCAGGTTGGCTTCCTTGCGTTCCAGCACCTTGAGGATGTGGAAGCCCGCGCCCGTCTGCAGCAGCTTGCCCGTTACCTGGCCGACCTTCAGCGCCTGCGTGGCTTCGACGAAGACGTCGGGCAGTTTGGACGCAGGGCGCAGGCCGATGGCGCCGCCGGCCTTGGCGTTCGGGTCCTCGGAGACCTGCCGGGCCACCGCCTCGAAGGCCTCGCCCTTCTGCACGCGGGCCAGCGCCAGTTCGGCCACGGCGCGGCGCGCCGCCACGGTGGCGGCGTCGGCCCCATCGGGCACGGTGACGAGGATCTGGGCCAGGTTGGTGTCCGCGTCGGCCATCGCCGCGGCCCGCTGCTGCTCGAGGAGGGCGTCGATCTCCTCTTCGCTGATCTTGATGCGACCGTAGACCTCGCGCTCGCGCAGGCGCTCGATCATCAGTTGGTCGCGCACGTTGGCACGGAAGCGCGCGTAGTCCAGGCCTTCGGCGCGCAGCCTCTCGCGCAGCACGGGGATGCTGATCTGGTTCTGCGCCGCGATGTTCTGCACGGCGCGGTCGACCTCGGGCTCGTCGATGCGCATGCCGATCTCGCGCGCGTTGGTGATCATCACGCGCTCTTCGATCAGGGCGTCCAGCGCGAGCTTGCGCAGCTCGGACTCGGGCGGCACCTTCGGGCCACGGCCCAGTTCGGCCAGCGCCCGCTCGACGCGACGCTCCACCTCGCCGGCGGTGACCAGTTCCTGGTTCACGATGACGGCGATGTAGTCGCCCGTGCGCACGCGGGCTGGCGCGGTGCTCTGCGCGGCGGCACCGGCTGCGGCGGTGGCCAGCAGCAGGGCCGGCAGCACGTGTCGCGGGGACAGGCGACGCAAGGAATGATCAGTCATTGGCGGATGCGGAAGGGCGCTCGTCGGACGACGGCGAGCCGCGGCGCTCGTCGCGCAGCAGGCGGTAACCGGGGATATTGTCCTTCAAGACCTTCAGCGGGTTGGAGCCGATGCGCGACAGGCCCACCAGCTCCAACTGCAGCATCAGCCGCGTCGTGGCCTCGCTGCGCCCCGTGGACAGCCGTTCGGCGACGACGCGGCCGATCCAGCAGCCGGCGTCGTACTCCACGCCGAGCACGGAGTCGGTGACACGGCTGTCCTTCATGCTGTAGTTCACCCGACCCACCGAGTACCAGGTGCCGCTGCAGCTGCCGCTGTCGCGGCGAGCGGCCGGCGAGCCGCCGAACACCGGCCACTGCCAGCCCAGCTCCACCTGTTCGCTCAGGCCGCGCGCGAAGCGGTAGGTGGCACCGATGGTGCGGTAGGGCCCCGGCGAGTAGCGCGCGCCGACGATGGAACGAACGCTACGCTGGATGTCGGTGCTGTACTGGGCGGCGGCGTCCAGGCTCCAGTTCGGCAGCACGCTGGTGCTGCCGAGCAGCAGGATGTCGGAAAAGCGCTGGTCGACCGGCGCGCCGTCGGGCGTGCCGTCAGCCTGCGCCGTGACACGCTGGCTGCGGAAGAGCACCCGCTGCACGAGGCCCAGGCGCAGCGCCTCGGCGCCGTTGGCGCTGTCGACGAAGCGCGTCGTCACGCCGGCCGTGAGCTGGTGGGCGTCGTTGACGCGGTCCACGCCCGAGAACTGGTTGTCGCTGTAGATCGAGACGAAGTTGAAGTCCTTGGCGGCGGCGTCGTAGTTCGGCAGGGTGCTCTGCTGGCGGTAGGGCGTGCGCACGTACAGGAAACGCGGCTCCAGCGTCTGCTGCACCGCGCGGCCGAAGGCCACTGTCTGGCGCTCGAACTCCAGGCCGGCGTCGACGCTGAAGGTGGGAATCACGCGGCCGGCCGCGGCCGAGGTGTCGGTCTTGCCGTAGCGGGCGGCGTTCACCGACAGCCGTGGCACCAGCCACCAGCCCGGCTCGCGCCAGGGCCGCGCCAGGTGGCCCAGCAGGTGCACACGCTCACCGGGCGCGCGCCCGGCGCGCGCCTCGTCGCCGGACGACAGCGTGAAGCGGTTGTATTCCGCCTCCAGGCCGTACTCCAGTGCCGCACCACGGCCGCCGAAACGCAGCCCGAGCTGCGGTGCGCGCTGGTAGGGTGCCACGACCACACCATCGCTGGCCTGCAGCACCTGCCACTGCTGGGTGCGCAGATAGGCCAGGCCGCTCCCGGCCCCGGTGGCGAAGGGCTGCTCCAGGAAGACGCGCTGCGAGAGCAGCCGCGGCGTGAAGCTGTGGCGCGCGCCGGGGAAGTCCTTCCACCAGTCGTCGTCGCTGACGCGCACGAGGTCGGCGCCGTAGTGCAGCGCACCGAAGGCCGTGCCGTCGTGCTGCCACTGCAGCGCGCCGCGCGAGCGACCGGCGATGCGGTCGTGCGGCAGGGCATCCAGCTGCACGCTGCCGTCGAAGCCGGGCTCTAGGTAGCGGAACTCGCTGTCCAGCCCGAGGCCGCGGCGCGTGATGATGCGCGGCGTGAAGGTGGCGTCCCGGTTCGGCGCGATGTCCCAGTAGTAGGGCATCGCGAACTCGACGCCGCTGCGGTTGTCGGTGTTCACCGAGGGCGGCAGCCAACCGGACTTGCGAGCGTCCGACAGCGGAAAGCTCAGCGCCGGCAGCGCCAGGATGGGCACGCCCTGGAAGCGCAGCACGGCCCCTTCGGCGATGCCTTCGTTCTTGTCCAGGTCGAAGCGCACGGCGTCGGTGCGCAGCAGCCAGGCGGGCTCTTCGGGGCCTTCGCGCGGGCAGCTCGTGTACTCCGCCTTCGTGGCGCGCGAGCGCGAAGCGTCGATGAAGTCGATGCGGTCGGCGCGGCCACCAGCGCCCAGCAGCGGGAACTCGAACTCCGGCTGCAGGAAGAAGCCCTCGGCCCGCTGCACGCGCAGTTGCAGTTCTGGGCCCTTGTAGATGGCGCCATTGCGGCTGATGCGCACCTGTCCGCTGGCGCGGGCGAGGTCTTCCGGCACGTCGTAGCTGAGGCGGTCGGCGCGGATGACGAGCCCGCCGCGACGGAACTCCACGCGGCCCTCGGCCGTGGCTTCCAGGTCGGGCCGACCGGTCACGCGGTCGGCCTGCAGCACGATGGGCAGCTGGCGGCCGGCATCGCCGCGCGGCAGCGGCTGCAGCGCAGGGCTGGCCTTGAGCAGGTCGGGCGCGGGGCTCTGCGCGGCGGCCCCGCCGGCGCCAAGCAGCAGGCCTGCCGCCAGGGCCAGCGGGGTGAGGGACGGGGCAGGCAAGTGCGCTGGGGCGGGTGGCGGGGGGCCGGGTTCTTAGAATGATTATCCAATGGCTGCCTCCGAACTCCCTGCCGTGTTGACGGGCCGCGACGCCGCGGCCGACCGGATGGCGCTGGCGCAGCTGGTGGCATTCCAGCGCCATACGCCGCTGGACGGTCTGGTGGCACCCGGCCGCGAAGAAGTGCTGGCAGCACTGGAGCGCTTCCGCCAGCGCCGGTTGCAGGTGGCCGCCGACGCCAAACCCTGGCGCCGAGTGGCCGATGCGCTGCTGGACAGCGTGCTGGCGCAGCCGCTGGTCGCCTTGCTGCCGCAGGCCGATGGCGAGCGTCGGGCGGGCCCGCTGGTGCAGGACATCACGGTCCACCTGCTGGCTGCGGCGCTGGAGGAGCCTGACGAGATCGACCTCGCCGTGCGCTGGTGGGAACTGGCGCGCCGCGAAGGCCTGCCGGTCGATGCCGACTTCGGCGAGTGCTGGCGCGCCATCGAATGGTTGTCGCTGGCCCAGGCTCTGGAGGCCATGGGCCGCGGGCCGGTCGAGCCGGCCGCGGTGGCGCGCGCCGTGCGCGTGGCGCTCCGCTACGGGCAGCTCAAGCCGCTGCTGCCTTTGCTGCAGCCGCTCACCGGCGCCGGGACGGACGCGGGCTACACCTTCTAGGCGCAGCCCGCGCCGCGGGCTCACTTCGGCAGCAGCACGGTGTCGACGACGTGGATCACGCCGTTGTCGGCCGCGATGTCGGCCGCCGTCACCTTGGCGCCGTTGACCGTCACGCCGCCGGCCGTGGCCAGGGTCAGGGCGCCGCCCTGGACGGTCTTGACGCTGCCGGCCTTCACGTCCTTGGCCATCACCTTGCCCGCGAGCACGTGGTAGGTGAGCACGGCGGTGAGCTTGGCCTTGTCCTTCAGCAGCGCGTCGAGGTCGGCCTTGGGGACCTTGGCGAAAGCCGAGTCGGTCGGCGCGAACACGGTGAACGGGCCGGGGCCCTTCAGCGTGTCGACGAGCCCGGCGGCCTGCAGTGCCGCGGCCAGGGTCTTGAAGTTGCCGGCGGCCACGGCGGTGTCGACGATGTCCTTGGCTTGGGCGGCCAGGCCGGCCGTGGCGAGCGCGGTGGCGATGAGAAGACGCTTCATGGTTCGATTGCCTTTCAGTTGCGGGGAGGGAGAACGGGTCAGGGGGCGGGCAGGATCACCTTGTCGATGACATGCACCACGCCGTTGCTGGTGAGCACGTCGGTGCCCGTGATCGCGGCCTTGCGGTTGAGCGCGTCGGTGATGGACAGCGTGGCGTCGACGCTGAAGGTGCCGCCCTGCAGCGTGGTGATGGCGCTGCCCACGGGCACGTCGGCCTTCAGCACGCGGCTGTTCAGCACGTGGTAGGTCAGCACCCTGGTCAGCAGCGGCTTGTCGGCCAGCAGCGCGGCCTTGCTGATGCCCAACTCGGTGAGCAGCGCGGCGAAGGCGGTGTCGGTGGGGGCGAACACCGTCAGCGGCCCGGTGCCGGACAGTGCGCCCACCAGATCGGCCGCGACCACCGCCTCGACCAGGATGCTGAACTGCGGCAGCGCCTGAGCCGTCTGCACGATGTTCCTGTTCGGCGGCAGCAGCACCTTGTCGAGGACGTGGATGACGCCGTTGGAGGCCGCCACGTCGGTGGCCGTGATCTTCGCCGTGCGGTTGCGGCCGTCGGTGACGACGAGGTCGCTGCCGACGGTGTCGATCTTGAAGATGCCGCCGGCCAGCGGCGTGATGGCCTTGCCCAGCGGTACCTGGGCCTTGGCGACGCGACTGCCGAGCACGTGGTACTGCAGCACGGCCGTGAGCAGCGGCTTGTCGGCCAGCAACTGCGCCTTGGTGAGGCCCAGTTCGGTGAGCAGCGCCGCGAAGGCGTCGTTGGTGGGGGCGAAGACCGTCAGCGGGCCCGGCTGCGACAGTGCGTCGCTCAGGCCGGCGGCGGTGACCGCCTCGACCAGGATGCTGAACCGGGCGTCGGCCTGGGCGGTGCCGACGATGTTGGGCGTCGGGGGCGGGTGGTCGTCATCGTCGCCACCGCAGGCGCTCAGGGCCGTGGCGGTGAAGCCCACCACCAGGAGGCGGATCCACTTGCTGATCATCGTTCTCGCTCCGAAGGTTTGGCGGCGACGGCGCCGCGCTGCCGGCCGCCGCCCACGCGACGACCGAACCGGAGTTTGAACTAATCAGTTCACAATAGGAACTATATGGTCATGATGTCACTGATTGGTCATTACGTAACCAATCGGATCAATCCGGTCCTCCCGGCGTGGGGCAGCCCGCCCGGGCCAACCAGGGGTCCCGGTCTTCGCCGCCGAAGAGCTCCAGCAGGAAATCGAGGAAGGCCCGCGTGCGCGCCGGCAGGTGCCGCCGTGAGGGCAGGCCGGCCCAGATCGTCACGTCGAAGAGCCGCCAGTCGGGCAGCACGCGCTCCAGTTCGCCCTGCTTCAGCGCCTGGCCGATGACGTAGGAAGGCAGGCCCGCGATGCCCAGGCCGGCACGTGCCGCGGCGAAGCAGATGTCGATGTGGGTGGTGGCCAGCGTGGCGTGGCGGGCGGGCTTCAGCGTGTAGGCCCGGTCACCCTCGGGCGAAGCGTCCAGCGGGTGGTCCAGCGGGCCGCGGTAGAACGTCAGGCCCCGCTGCAGCGCCGCCAGTGGCGGCACCACGGTGTCGTGCGTGCTCAATTCGCTGGGGTGCTGCGGACGGCCGCGCAGGTTCAGGTAGGCCGGCGAAGCACACACCACGACCTCGCTGCGCGCCAGCCGCCGGGCGACGAACTCGCCTTCGGGCGGGTCGCGGCGCGAGAACAGGCTGATGTCGAAGGTCTCGTCCACCGTCTCGACCGGGCCCGGCGCCGTGATCTCCACGGTGACCTGTGGCGCCCTGGCATGGAACAGCGGCATCTGGGGGGCCAGCAAATGCACGGCGATGGCTGGTGGGCACAGCACCCGCAGGTGGCCGCGCGGCTCGCGCGCCGAGGCGCCGGCCAGCGCGTCGGCCTCTTCCACGTCCTGCAGGATGGCGCGCACCTTCTCCAGGTACTGCTCGCCGATCTCGGTGAGCGCGACGCTGCGTGTGGTGCGGTTGAGCAGCCGCGCGCCCAACTGGTCCTCCAACTCGGCGACGACGCGGGTGACGACCGCGGGCGCCATGTCCAGTGCGCGGGCCGCGCGGGCAAAACCGCTCTCTTCCACCACCTTGGCGAAGACCCTCATCGCCCGCAACTGGTCCATCGTCCGAACTCCTTCACGTTGCCGCCCCCGCGTGGGCCGGGGCCTCCCTGGCACCTGCCGGGCACCGGGGACAATGGTGCCGCATGGAGTACGCGGCTTTCCTGATCGATTTCATCCTGCACGTCGACCGCCACCTGTCGGAGTTCGTGCAGGCCTACGGCGGCTGGGTCTACGCCCTGCTGTTCGCCATCATCTTCGTCGAGACGGGGCTCGTGGTGATGCCCTTCCTGCCGGGCGATTCGCTGCTGTTCGTCGTCGGCGCACTGTGCGGGCTGGGCCTGATGAGCCTGCCGCTGTCGATGCTGCTGCTCACCACGGCCGCGGTGATGGGCAACCAGACCAACTACGCCATCGGTCGCCGCGTCGGACCGCGCGTGTTCGCCTGGCCGGACTCCCGCTGGTTCAATCGCGCCGCCTTCGACCGCATGCACGCTTTCTACGAGAAGCACGGCGGCATCACCATCGTGGCGGCCCGCTTCATGCCCTTCCTGCGCACCTTCGCGCCCTTCGTGGCCGGCGTGGCGCAGATGACGCGCAGCCGCTTCACCTTCTACGACGTGAGCGGCGGCGCGCTGTGGGTGTGCAGCATCACGCTGGCGGGCTACCTGTTCGGCAACATCCCGCTGGTCAAGCAGCACCTGTCGCACATCATCTGGGCCATGATCCTCATCCCCGGCGTGGTGGTGCTGTTCGGGGCCTGGAAAGGCAGCCGCCAGAAACGACAAAGCCCCGCAGCCTGAGGCAGCGGGGCCGGGGTGCCGAAGGCCGGCGTGTCAGCTGGCGCGGCGACGGCGGGCGGCGGCCACCACGCCCAGCAGGCCAAGGGCCATCAGCCCGTAGGTGCCGGGTTCCGGCACGGCGGCCACGCCGATGCCCCCGAAGGTGACGTTGCCGGCGGTGTAGGTGGCGTCGACGGCACCCACGTTGTCATCGAAGTCCTCGAAGAACTCGAAGTAGAGCTTGCCGTCGGCGCCCACGGGGAAGGACAGGCCCAGCGCCACCAGACTGGCCGAGTCGGCATAGGTGCCCGAGCCGGTGAAGTCGTCACCGAAGCCGGGGCTGAAGACCACGCCGTCGCCGGCGTCGTTGAGGATGAGGATCGTGGCTTCGGACAGCCAGCTCTCACCGACGGTGGAGAGCGTGACGTTCCAGGAAATGGCATCCACGGTGGCACCGGCCAGCGCATCGACGGTCAACAGCGTGTTGCCCGCCTCGCCCGCCCCGTCGAAGCTCTGGATGCCGGTCAGGTTGACCACGAGGTCCGAGGCGATCAACTGCTGACCGCCCTGGACCGGACCGAAGACGCCACCGACGGCGCGGAAGGCACCCCCCTTCGCCTGCGCGGGAGCGGCTGCCGCCAACAGGGCGCAGGCCGCAGCGCCTGCCAGCACGCGCAGCGAAGCATTCATTCTCGTCATCCGGTACTCCTGTGTGTGAGGTTGTTGCGGCTCTGTGGCCGTCTGGACCCGAATCTGACAGGAGCGTGTCCACCGGGCAAGGGCTTGCAGGCCCGTTCGGCTCCTGCTCCCCCCAAGCGCGGGGGCAGGGCCGGTGCCACTCGCTATCCCGGACAGGCAGCAATCACCTGGGCCACGGCCGCCGTGAGCTTCTTGCCGTAGGGCACGTGCAGGAACTCGTTCGGGCCGTGGGCGTTGCTCTTCGGGCCCAGCACGCCGCAGACCATCATCTGCGCCTTCGGGAAGCCCTTCTGCAGCATGCTCATCAGCGGGATCGTGCCGCCCTGGCCGATGTAGCCCACCGGGGCGCCGAAGTGGGCCATCGATGCCGCCGACATGGCGTCGTCCAGCCAGGGCGCCAGTTCCGGCGCGTTCCAGCCGCTCGCTCCCAGGGCGCCCGCGCGGCCGTCTGCATGGAACGTGACCCTGGCGTTGTACGGCGCGTTGTCCTCCAGCAGCGTCTTGAGCGCCAGGCTGGCCTCGTTGCCATCCACCAGCGGGGGCAGGCGCAGGCTCAGCTTGAAGGCCGTGTGAGGGCGAAGCACGTTGCCGGCGTTCTTCAGCTCCGGGAAACCCTCGGCGCCGGTGACGGACAGCGTGGGCCGCCAGGTGCGGTTGAGCAGGCCTTCCACCGGGTCGGTGGTGGTAGGCAGCGTGGGGCCGCCATCGGCGCCGCAGGCCCAGGGCATGCGCTTCCAGACCTCGTCCTTCAGGATGGCGGCGGTGGCGCGCGCCTGCTCGACGCGCGAGGCCGGGATCTCGCAGTGGAAGCTCTGTGGCAGCAGCCGGCCGGTGGCGCTGTCCTCCAGGCGGTCGAGCACATGGCGCAGGATGCGGAAGCTGCTGGGCACGAGGCCGGAAGCGTCGCCCGAGTGGATGCCCTCGGTGAGGATCTCCACCTTCAGCACGCCGCTGACCATGCCACGCAGGCTGGTGGTCAGCCAGAGCTGGTCGTAGTTGCCGGCGCCGCTGTCCAGGCAGACGACCAGGCCCACCTGGCCCAGGCGCGGCTTCAGGGCGTCGATGTAGGCCGGCAGGTCGTAGGAGCCGCTTTCCTCGCAGGACTCGATGACACCCACGCAGCGCGGGTGCGGCAGCTGCTGCGCCTGCAGCGCTTCCAGCGCCGTGATGGCGGCATAGATGGCATAGCCGTCGTCGGCGCCACCGCGGCCGTAGAGCAGGCCGTCCTCGTACTTCGGCGTCCAGGGGCCGAGGTCCTTGCGCCAGCCGTTGAACTCGGGCTGCTTGTCGAGGTGACCGTAGAGGAGCACGGTGTCGCTGCCGGTGTGGCCGCTGGCCGGGATCTCGAAGAAGATCACCGGCGTGCGGCCCTCCAGGCGCACCACCTCGAGCTTCAGCCCGGGCAGCCTGCGCGACTCCACCCAGGCGGCCGCGTCCCGCACCACGCGGTCCACGAAGCCATTCTTCGCCCAGTCGGCGTCGAACATCGGGCTCTTGGCCGGGATGGCGATGTAGTCGGTGAGCGCGGGGACGATGCGCTCGTCCCAGGCGGTGCCGGCGAAGGCGGCCAGCGCGGCGGCTTCGGCGGTGCGGGTGGGGGCGTTCATGGTGTTCTCCGAATAGCCGCCTCAGGCGGTCTTGGGCATGCAGAAGACGTTGAGCTTGTTGCCGTCCAGGTCACGGAAGTAGCCGGCGTAGAAGCCTTCGCCGCGCGGGCCGGCCGGGCCGGCGTCGGTGCCGCCGAGTTCCAGGGCCTTCTTGTAGAGGGCATCCACCTGGGCCGGGGTCTGCACCACCAGGGCCACCATCACGCCGTTGCCCACGGTGGCCGGCTGGCCGTCGAAGGGCAGCATGATGCCCAGGCTGGGCCGGTCCCAGGCCACGCCCCAGGCGATGCCACGGCCGAAGTCCATCAGGCGCTTGGCGCCCAGTTCGGCCAGCAGTGCGTCGTAGAAGGCTGCGGCGCGCGGGAGGTCCTGGGTGCCGAGGGTGACGTAGCCGATCATGGGGATGTCTCCTTGGGGGTCAGAGCTTGAAGTCGTAGTCGATGGTCAGCGGCGCATGGTCCGAGAAGCGCTGCGCCAGGTAAATGTGCTCCGCTTTCGCCTTGGCCGCCAGCGCCGGCGTGGCCAGGTGGTAGTCCAGCCGCCAGCCCACGTTCTTGGCCCAGG
>CAZBUU010000113.1:0-12742 GCA_964495125.1 uncultured Rubrivivax sp. | reverse complement strand
TTGGCGGCTTCGCCGAGGCCTTCGGCGACATCTTCGGCGACATCTTCGGCGGCGCTGGCGGCGGCCGCGGCGGACGTGGTGGCGGCCAGCAGGTCTACCGCGGCAGCGATCTCAGCTACGCCATGGAGATCTCGCTGGAGGAAGCCGCCTTCGGCAAGGACACGCAGATCCGCGTTCCGAGCTGGGAGAGCTGCGACACCTGCCACGGCTCAGGCGCCAAGCCGGGCACCAGTGCCAAGACCTGCCCGACCTGCAACGGCAGCGGCACGGTGCACCTGCGCCAGGGCTTCTTCAGCATCCAGCAGACCTGCCCGCATTGCCACGGCACCGGCAAGATCATTCCCGAGCCCTGCACCACCTGCAACGGCGCCGGCAAGATCAAGAAGCAGAAGACGCTGGAGGTGAAGATCCCTGCCGGCATCAACGAGGGCATGCGCATCCGCTCAGCCGGCAACGGCGAGCCGGGCACCAACGGTGGCCCGCCGGGCGACCTGTACATCGAGATCCGCGTCAAGCCGCACGACATCTTCGAGCGCGACGGCGACGACCTGCACTGCAGCGTACCGGTGGGCCTGACCACCGCGGCACTGGGCGGCACGATCGAGGTGCCCACCCTGGGCAGCAAGGCCGAGATCGAGCTGCCCGAGGGCACGCAGCACGGCAAGACCTTCCGCCTGCGTGGCAAGGGCATCAAGGGGCTGCGCAGCAGCTACCCCGGTGACTTGTACTGCCACGTGGCGGTGGAGACGCCGGTGAAGCTCACCGAGCACCAGCGCAAGCTGCTCAAGGAATTGGACGAGTCCTTCAAGAAGGGTGGCGAGCGCCACTCGCCCAACGCCAAGAGCTGGACCGACCGGGTCAAGGACCTCTTCAAGTAACCCGCCGACAGGATTGGCTCAGCCCGGCGGCTCGGCGGGCGCGCGGCGTCGGCGCCACCAGGCCACGGCGCGTGGCAGCAACAGCACCGCCAGCACCACGGCCAGCAGCACCGCGGACATCGGGCGCGTCAGGAAGACCGAGAAACGGCCCTCGCCGATGGCCAGCGCATTGCGCAGCTGCGCCTCGGCCAGCGGGCCGAGGATCATGCCCACCACCACGGGCGCGGTGGGGAAGTCGAAACGCCGCATGACCAGCCCCAGCAGGCCCACGCCATACAGCAGCGCCAGATCGAACGTGGACTGGCGGATGCCGTACACGCCCACCGTCGCGAAGATGAGGATGCCCGCGTACAGCGGCGCCTTCGGGATGTGCAGCAGCTTCACCCACAGGCCCACCAGCGGCAGGTTCAGCACCAGCAGCATCACGTTGCCGATGTACAGCGACGCGATCAGCGCCCACACCAGCGCAGCGTTGCTGTCGAAGAGCTGTGGCCCCGGGTTGATGCCGTAGTTCTGGAAGGCGCCCAGCAGCACGGCGGTGGTGTTGGAGGTGGGGATGCCCAGCGTCAGCAGCGGAATCAGCGTGGCCGTGATGGCGGCGTTGTTGGCCGCCTCGGGTCCGGCCACGCCCTCGATGGCCCCGGTGGTGCCGAACTCCGACTTGTGGCGCGAGAGCTTGCGCTCGGTAGCGTAGCTCAGGAAGGTGGGGATCTCGCTGCCGCCGGCCGGCAGCGTGCCGAACGGGATGCCGATGAAGGTGGCGCGCAACCACGCTGGCGCCGAACGCTTCCAGTCGGCCAGCGTCATGTGGACGCGGCTCATGCGGTTCTGCGTGCTGACGACACGGCCTTCGAACAGCACCACGTACAGCGCTTCGGCCACGGCGAACAGGCCGACGGCGACCAGCACCACGTCCAGCCCGTCGATCAGCTCCGGCACCCCCAGCGTGTAGCGCGCCGCGCCCGTGATCTGGTCGATGCCGACGAGGCCGATGGTCAGGCCGATGAACAGTGCCGTGAGGCCCCGCAAGGTGCTCTTGCCGAGCACGGCGCTGACGGTGCAGAAGGCCAGCAACATCAGCAGCAAGTACTCGGGCGGGCCGAGCTTGACGGCATGCTCGGCGATCAGCGGCGCGGCCACCGTGACCACCACCGTCGCGATGCTGCCGGCGACGAAGGAACCGATGGCTGCCGTGGCCAGCGCCGCGCCCGCGCGCCCGCTCTTGGCCATGCGGTTGCCCTCCAGCGCCGTGACCATCGAGCCCGCTTCGCCTGGCGTGTTGAGCAGGATGGACGTGGTGGAGCCGCCGTACATGGCGCCGTAGTAGATGCCGGCGAAGAAGATCATCGAGGAGGTCGGGTCCACCTTCATGGTCATCGGCAGCAGCATCGCCACCGCGGTGGCCGGGCCGATGCCCGGCAGCACGCCGATGGCCGTGCCGAGCGTGCAGCCGAGCAGTGCCCACAGCAGGTTCAACGGCGTGCCTGCGACGGCGAAACCCTGCATGAGATGGTCAAACACGGACATCTCAGATCCAGCCGGTTTGGGTGAGCGACGGCAGGCCGATGTCCAGGCCCCTCGTGAACAGCCAGAACACCGGCGCCGAGATCGCCATGCCCAGCAGCAACGCCTTGAGCCAGCCCTGCCAGCCGCGGGTGCCGCCGCCTTCCGAGCGCCTGAAGCCGTGCTGGGCCAGCGCGAAGACCAGGGCGCAGTCGAGGATGAAGCCGATGTGCAGGATGAGCAGCGGGCTGGCCAGCAGCGCGGCGGTCACCCAGGCGAAGCCGTGCCAGTCGGGCGGATCGACATGGTCCATCTCCTCCATGGCCCGGAAGCCCCCGGTGAGCGCCTCGCGAACCAAGGCCAGACCGCAGAGCACCAGGGCCCCTGCCACCAGCCAGGGCAGGAAGTTCGGCCCCACGCCGGAGTAGCCCGCCGCCGCCGGGATGTCCCAGGCACCGACCGCCAGCAGCAGGCCCGCCAGGGCGACTCCGCCGCCCACGGCGGCCTGCGGTGCGGGCTGCATCAGAGCATCCCGGCCTTGACCATGATGGCGCGCAGGGCGGCGAACTCGTCGTCGACGAACTTGTCGAAAGCCGGGCCTGTGAGCAATGCCGGCGTCCAGTTGTTGCGCGCCACGGCATCGGCCCAGGAGGCATGCTGCGTGGCCTTCACCACCATGTCGGTGAGCGCCTTGCGCTGAGCGGCGTTGATGCCAGGGGCGCCGAAGACGCCGCGCCAGTTGCCGATCTCGACGTCGATGCCCTGCTCCTTCAGCGTCGGCACGTCGATGCCCTTGAGCCGCGATCCCGAGGTGACCGCGATGGCCTTCATCTTGCCGGCGGTGATGTACTCGGCGAACTCCGAGTAACCGCTGCCGCCCACCGTGACATTGCCGCCCAGGATGGCCGCGGTGGCTTCGCCGCCGCCCCGGAAGGCCACGTAGTTGATCTTGGCCGGGTCGGCGCCCACGGCGCGCGCCAGCATCGCGGCCGCGATGTGCTCGGTGGAGCCGCGTGAACCGCCGCCCCACTTCACGCTGGCCGGGTCCTTCTTGAGCTGCTCGACCACGTCCTTCATGGTCTTGAAGGGCGAATTGGCAGGCAGCACGAACACGTTGTATTCGCTCAGCAGGCGCGCGATGGGCGTGGCCTGCGACAGCTGCACCGGCGGCTTGTTGGTGATGATGCCGCCCAGCATCACCGCGCCCATGACCATGAGCGCGTTGCCGTCGCCCTTGCTGCCGGCGACGAACTGCGCCAGGCCGATGGCACCGGCCGCGCCGCCCTTGTTGTCGTAGCTGACGGCCGCGGCGACGCCGGCCTCCTGCAGCGACTTGCCCAAGGCCCGTCCGGTGGAGTCCCAGCCCCCGCCGGGGTTGGCGGGGATGAGCATCTTGAGGTTGGTCTTGGCCAGCGCGGCTTGCGGCAGCAGGCCGACGGCGCCCAGGGCGCCCAGGCATTTCAGGAACTCGTCACGGCGCATGGTGCTGGTCTCCTCGGTGAGTTTGGATGGCACACCGTGAATGTTCAGGCCGGCAGCTGTCAAACGGCTGTCCCTGTGCTCAGGGAAAGCACTGAGCCGGCCACTGCGGGAAGGCACCGGCCTTGCCGCAGACTCGCGCCCCGATGAAGGTGCTGCTGGTGGAAGACAACGCCGCGATGGCCACGACGCTGCAGCGCAGCCTGCAGCGCGCCGGCATGCATGTGCTGCTGTGCGAGGACGGCGCGCGGGCGCTGGACCGCTGGCGCGCCAGCCTGCCCGACGTCGTGCTGCTGGATCTCAGCCTTCCCGGCCGCGACGGCCTGGAGGTGCTGGCCAGCGCACGCGCCGAAGGCTTGCGCACGCCCGTGCTGGTCATCACGGCCCGGGGCACGGTCGGCGACCGCGTGCTCGGCCTGAACACCGGGGCCGACGACTACCTGCCCAAGCCCTTCGACCTCGACGAGCTGGAAGCGCGCGTCCAGGCCCTGTTCCGCCGGGGCGGCGACGAACGGCCACCAGCGGCCTTCGCCGGACTGCATGGCGACCCTGACACCGGCGCCGTCTACCACGAGGGCCAGCCGCTGGACCTGCCGCCGCGCGAACTGGCGCTGCTGCGCGCCCTGCTCGCCCAGCCAGGGCGCGCGCTGCCGAAGGAGCGGCTGAGCGAGCTGGTGTTCGGGGCGGGGTCCGGGGCGCAGGCGGATGCCATCGAGGTCGTGGCCTACCGGCTGCGCAAACGCCTGGTGGGACTGCCGGTGGACCTGGTGACGCTGCGCGGCCTGGGCTACCTGCTCCGGCCTGCGGCATGAAGGCACGCGGAACGCGGCACTCGCTGCGCACGCGGCTGCTGCTGAGCATCCTGGCGCCCACCTTGCTGCTGGTGGGCCTGGAGGCGGCTGTGCTCTACCAGCAGGCCCTTCGCGCCGCCAACGAAGCCTACGACCGCACGCTGCTGGCTTCGGCCAAAGCCATCGGCGAGCTGCTCGAGGTCGCGGCGCCCGCCTCCGAAGGCGCGCCACACACCCTGCGGGCCGTGGTGCCCTACGCGGCCCTGGAGCCGTTCGAGGGGGGTGAAAGCCGGCTCGTCTACAGCGTCACCGGGTTCCAGGGGGAACTCGTCTCCGGCTATGTGGGCATGCCCGCCTGGCGCGGCAAGCTGCCCGACACCACCCCCTACCGGGCGCTGGTGGACTTCTACGACGGCAGCTTCGAGGAAGAGCCGGTGCGCGCAGTGGTGCTGCTGCAACCGGTGGTCGGCACGGCAGGCTTCGGCATGGCCAGGATTCAGGTCGCTGAAACGCTCGAGCTGCGGCGCGCCATGGCCGGGCGCATCCTGCTGGACACGCTGTGGAGCAAGGCCGCGCTGGTCGCCGTGCTGCTGCTGGTGGTGGGCCTGGCGGTGCAACGTGCGACGCGCCCGGTGCAGGCGCTCAGCGCCAGCCTGGCGGGTCGCGAGGCGTCCGACCTCACACCGGTGAGCGCGCCCGACGCACCCCTCGAGCTGGCGCCCATCGTCGAGGCCACCAACGGCGTGCTGGCCCGCCTGGCGCAGCTGCACGAGCACCAGCGCCGCTTCGTGCGCGACGTCTCGCACCAGCTGCGCACACCGCTGGCCGTGCTGAAGGCGCAGGTCCAGTCGGCGCGGCGTGGCGACGTGCCTGCGGCGCTGGCCCTGCAGGAGATCGACGCCACCGTTCAGTCGGCCACGGAGCTGGCCAACCAGATGCTGGCCCTGGCCAAGGTGGAGCAGCTGCGCCAGCAGGGCCTGAGCAGCGCCTTGCCGCCCGAACCCTGGGACGAGGTGGTCCGCGCCGTGTCGCTGGAACTGGCCCCCCTGATGGCTGCAGGCGACATCGACTTCGAGCTCGTGGCCGCGCCCGCCCTGGTCCATGCCCATGCCTGGGTCCTGCGCGAACTGGCCCGCAACCTCCTGCACAACGCCATCAAGCACTCACCGCGGGGCGCGGTGCTGGTGGTGCGCATCGGTGCCGAGAACGCCGAGGCCGTGCTGGAAGTGGACGACAGCGGGCCCGGACTGGCTCCCGGGCAGCTGGACCAGCTGTTCCGCCCGTTCTCGGCCTCCGGCGCGCAGGCGGGCGCGGGCCTGGGCCTGGCCATCTGCCACGAGATCGTGCGCTCCCTGGGCGGGCACCTGTCCCTGGGGAACCATGCACAACGCCAAGGCCTGGTGGCCCGGGCGCGCCTGCCGCTGGCGAGCCCGGGCTCGAATTAGCCCACCGCGGGCCCGCAATTCAGCCTTCAGCCCGGCGCCCGGCTGGCCGATAGTCCGGACAGCGACTTTCTTTCCCGAAATCCACATGCCCCACGCCGGCCGATGATCGACCGCGACCTGCACCTTGCCCGCGCCCTCCTGGTGGAGAGCAACCCGCTGCTGCGCAGCACGGGCGTGGCACAGCTGCGCGACATGGGCATCGGCCACATCGCGCAGGCCACGCGCGCCCGCGAAGCCCGGCTGCTGCTGGAGCGCGAGTCCTTCGACGTCGTGGTGTGCAGCCGCGAGCTGGAAGGGTCCGACCTCTCCGGCCAGGACCTGCTCGACGAACTGCGGCGCGAGCGACAGCTGCCCCAGAGCACGGTCTTCGTCATGGTGACGGCACAGGCCAGCTACAACCAGGTGGTGGAAGCTGCCGAGTCGGCGCTCGACGGCTTCCTCGTGCGCCCCTACACCGGCGCCGCGTTGGCCGAACGTGTGCTGGAAGCCCGGCAGCGCAAGCGCGAACTCGGGGACGTGCTGCGGGCGCTGGATGCCGGCGACAACGAAGCCGCCCTGGTGCGCGCCATCAAGCGCTTCCAGGAGCGGCAGCCCTACTGGAGCTATTGCGGACGTCTGGCCGCCGAACTGCTGCTGGTCCTGCAAAGGCCCGCGGACGCGCGACGCGTCTTCGAGCGCCTGTCCGAGGCCCTGCCCACCGCGGCCTGGGCCCGGCTGGGCGCGGCCCGTGCGCTCGTGGCGCAGGGCGAAGTCGTCGCCGCGCGCAAGGCCACCGCCGAGCTGCTGGAAGCCAACCCGGCCATGGCGGATGCCCACGACCTGATGGGCCGCATCCTCGTGGAGCAGTGCGAGTTCGATGCCGCGCTGGAGGAGTACCGCGCCGCCGTGGACCTGACACCCGGTTGCCTGCTGCGCGCCCAGCATGCCGGCGCGCTGGCCTTCTATCAGGGCCGCACCGACGAAGCCTTGCTGTGGCTGGAGCGCACGCTGGGCATGGGCGTGCAGAGCAAGCTCTTCGACGCGCTGACCCTGCTGCTGGTGGCCATGCTGCGGCACGAGCGGGGCGACGCCGCGGGCGTGGCCGCCATGGGCGAGCAACTGCGCCAGTTCCGGGAGCGCTACCCCGAGTCGAAGCGGCTGCGCCGCTTCGAAAGGACCTGCAACGTGCTGCATGGGCTGGCGGCCGGGAAGGCCGACACGGCCCTGGCCGAACTGCGCGACCTCAGCACGCAGACGGCGGACGATGACTTCGACCTGGAAGCGGCCAACATGCTGATCGCCGCCTGGTCGCGCGTGCCCGAGGCCTTGCGCCAGCCCGGGGAGTTCGAGGCCGTGCTGGAACGCGTGGCCCTGCGCTACTGCACCAGCCGCGCCATCACGGAAGTGCTGGCGGCCGCCGCGCGACGCAGCGACGCAGCCCAAGCCGTGATCCGCGCCGCGCAGGCACGTCTGTCGTCGTTGAGCGAACGCGCCATGGACCTGGCGCTCAAGGGCGACCCGGGCACTGGCGTGCGCGAACTGCTGGCAGCCGGTGAGCAGACCTCCAACGCCAAGCTGCTGGAGATGGCCGGCGCCATCGCGCGACGCCACGAAGCCCTGATCCCCGATGCGGCGGCGCTGTGCAGCCGCGCGGCAGCGCGCCTGAAGCGCAGCTGCCAGACCGTGAACCACATTGCCGGAATCCAGCGTTCCGGCCGCTCGCCCGGCGGCCTGCAACTGCGCTCGGCCCAACCCGCCACGGAGGCTGCACATGCAGCAGCTTGACCGCGAAGTCGTCGGCCACCACGCCCTGGTGATCGACGGCAACCCCACCTCCCGCAGCGTGATGTTCCAGCAGCTGCGCGAATTCGGCTTCGGCAGCGTGAAGGCCGTGCCCCGGATCTCCGACGCGCGCGACCACCTGGAACGCCGGCGCTACCAGGTGGTGATCTGCGACGACCACTTCGAGAACGGCGAGGAGTCGGGCCAGGACCTGCTGGACGAACTGCGGCGCGAGAACATGATGCCGTACTCGACCGTCTTCATGATGGTCACCGGCGAGGCCACTTACCAGAAGGTGGCCGAGGCCGCCGAGGCCGCGCTGGACAGCTACCTCATCAAGCCCTTCTCGGCCAACACGCTGTTCGACCGCCTGAAGGAGTCGCGCCAGCGCAAGCGCGTGCTGAAGGACATCTTCGACGCCATGGATGCCAAGCACCTGGAGCTGGCGGCGCAGCTGTGCCTGAACCGTTTCTACGAGCGCCAGATGTACTGGCTGTACGCGGCGCGCATCGGTGCTGAGATCCTGCTCATCCTCAAGCGCAACGAAGAGGCCAAGGTGCTGTTCGATGCGGTCATCGAGTCCAAGGCCGTGCCCTGGGCGCGGCTGGGCGTGGCGCGCGTGCAGCTCTCGGACGGCGAGATCGTGCAGGCCCGCCGCACGCTCGAGTCCTTGATGGGCGACCAGCCCACCTACGCCGACTGCTACGACGTGATGGGCAAGGTGCAGATGGAGCAGGGCAACATCGAGGAAGCCCTGGCCACCTACCGCACCGCGGCCACCATCACTCCCGGCTGCATCCTGCGCCTGCAGCACTGCGGCACGCTCAGCTTCTATGGCGGCGACAACGCCACGGCGACGCAGATGCTGGAGCGTACCTGGCAGATGGGCAACAAGTCGCGACTCTTCGACGTGCTGTCGATGATGCTGCTGGCCTTCCTGCGCTACGACATGCACGACACCAAGGCGCTGAGCGTGGCGCTGGAGGTCTTGGAGCGCTTCTCCAAGACCTATGAGCAGTCGGTCCGGCTGCGTCGCATGGCCGAGATCGGCAACATCCTGTACATGCTCAACGACGGCCAGAGCGCCGTGGGCGTGCTGCGCGCGCGCGAGATGCTGGAAGAGATCCATCGCCCGGACTTCGACATGGAGGCGGGCACGAACATGCTGTCGCTGTGGTCGCGACTGGACCAGCATGGCGTGCTCGATCCCGAGTACTCGCAGGTGGTGAACCAGGTGGCCCGGCGATTCGCCGTCAACAAGGCCGCATCGGAAGTGCTGGCCGCCGCCGTGCGTCTGACGCCCCAGGCCGTGCAGTGGGTGCGCGAGGCCCATGCCGAGATCATGCAACTGGCAGAAGCAGCCATGAACCACGCGTTGCGCGGCCAGCCCAAGGCGGCCGTGGAAACGCTGCTGCTGCACGGCCAGAACACCGGCAACGCGAAACTGATCGAGATGGCCAGCGCCGTGGCCAAGCGTCACCGCGAGAAGATCGACGAGGCCGACGCGCTGATCCACAGCGCGGAATCGCTGGCCCACCGCTACTGTGCCCCGGCCACGCACATCGCGGGGGTGCGCCGCAGCAACCGTTCGGCCGGCGGCCTGGTGATCCGCCGCTAGAACAGCTCGGCCTGCCCGGGCCGCCCAGGCGGGCGGAACTGCGTGAGGTCGAGTTCCACGCGATCCTGGTTCAGGCCCAGACGCGCGCAGGCCTTGTCGAAGCGTTGCCGCAGCAGTTGCGCCCACACGCCCCGACCCGTCATGCGCGTGGCGAAGTCGGCGTCGTAGTCCTTGCCACCGCGCATTTCGCGCACGCGCGCCATCACGCGCGCGGCCTTCTCGGGCGCGATGCGCAGCAGCCAGTCCTGGAACAGCGGGTTCACCTCCCAGGGCAGGCGCAGCACGATGCTGAAGGCCCGCTTCGCACCCGCTGCCTGCGCGGCTTCCAGGATGTGCTCCAGTTCGGGTTCGTTCAGGAATGGAATGACGGGCGACACGCTCACGCCCACGGGAATGCCGGCTTCCGCCAGCCGGGCGATGGTGCTCAGGCGCCGGTGCGGCGCCGCGGCGCGGGGCTCCATGGAACGCGCGAGTTCGGGCTCCAGCGTGGTCAGGGATACATAGACGGCGGCGAGCCGCTGCGCGGCCAGAGGCGCCAGCAGGTCGATGTCGCGCTCCACCAGGCTGCTCTTGGTGATGATGGAAAACGGATGCCGCACCTCGGCCAGCACCTCGATCAGCGAGCGGGTGATGCGCAGCCGCCGCTCGGCAGGTTGGTAGGCATCGGTCACCGAACCGATGTTCAGCAGCGCCGGCTTGAAGCCGCGCGCCCCCATCGCGGCGCGCAGCCGCTCGGCCGCGTTCACCTTCGCGATGATGCGGGTCTCGAAGTCGAGCCCCGGCGAGAGATTCAGGTAGCTGTGCGTCGGCCTGGCGTAGCAGTAGATGCAACCATGCTCGCAGCCGCGGTAAGGGTTGATGGAGAGGTCGAAGTGGATGTCCGGCGATTCATTGCCGGCCAGGATGCCACGCGCCTGCTCCTCGAGGATCTGCGTGCCCGGGGCAGCGGGCTCTTCGCGAGCCGCCTGCTCCAGCGAGCCCCAGCCGTCGTCGAAGGCATCCCGCGAATCGGTGCTGAAGCGGTGCTCGATGGCCCAGGCCGTGCCGCGGCCCTTCGGGCTGCCGGGCGGTGGCACGAAAACCAGCGTGGCGGTGTTGTCGGGCATGGCTGTAAATATATACAGCCTCCGACGGCCGGGCAAGCACCCCGGCCGCGGTCTCAGTACTCGCCGCTGGAACTGCCGGGGGCCAGGTTCTCGAAGCGCGTCAACGGCTTCAGGAAGGTCAGCTTCACCGTGCCGACCGGGCCGTTCCGCTGCTTGGCCACGATGATCTCGGTGACGCCGGGCTCCTTGCTGTCCTTGTTGTAGTAGTCGTCCCGGTAGATGAAGGTGATGATGTCCGCGTCCTGCTCGATGGCGCCCGATTCACGCAGGTCGCTCATCATCGGCCGCTTGTCGTTGCGCTGCTCCACGCTGCGGTTCAGCTGCGACAGCGCGATCACCGGGCACTGCAGTTCCTTGGCCAGCGCCTTCAGGCCGCGACTGATCTCGCCGAGCTCGGTGGCGCGGTTCTCCTCGCTGGAACTGCTGCCGCTCATCAGCTGCAGGTAGTCGATGACGATCAGGCCCAAGGTGCCGAACTGGCGCGCCATGCGCCGCGCGCGGGCGCGCAGTTCGCTGCTCGTCAGCGCGGCGGTTTCGTCGATGTAGAGCTGCACCTGGCCGAGCTTCTCCACCGCCTCGGTGAGCCGCTCCCACTCGCCGCTGTCCAGGCGCCCCGTTCGCAGGTTCTGCTGGTTGATGCGGCCCAGGCTGCCCACCAGGCGCAGGGCCAGCTGCGCCGCGCCCATTTCCATCGAGAACACCAGCACCGGCAGGCCTTCGTGCACAGCCACGTGCTCGGCGATGTTCAGCGCGAAGGCGGTCTTGCCCATCGAAGGGCGCGCCGCCAGCACGATGAGGTCGCCCTTCTGCAGGCCGGCAGTCTGGCGATCGAGTTCATAGAAGCCCGTTCGCACGCCGGTCACCTCTTCGGCGCCGTTGTCGTGCAGTTCCTGCACGCGGTCGATTAGGTCGACCACGAGCTTGTCGATGCCCTGGAAGCCCTGCTTCTGGCGCGAGCCTTCTTCGCCGATCTGGAAGATCTTGCTCTCGGCCTCGTCCAGTACCGTGCTGACCTGCCGACCCTGCGGGTTGAAGGCACTGGTGGCGATGTCGTCGCTGGCGGCAATGAGCTTGCGCAGGATGCTGCGCTCGCGGACGATCTCCGCGTAACGACGCATGTTGGCCGCGCTGGGCACGCTCTGCGCCAGCGCGTTCAGGTAGGCCAGGCCGCCCACGTCCTGGGCCTTGCCCAGGCTCTGCAACTGCTCGAAGACGGTGATCACGTCGGCAGGCTTGCTCTGACCCACCAGCGCACCGATGGCGCCGAAGATCAGGCGATGTTCGTGGCGGTAGAAGTCGCTGTCGGTGAGCAGGTCGCCGGCGCGGTCCCAGGCCAGGTTGTCGATGAGCAGTCCGCCCAGAACGCTCTGCTCGGCTTCCACCGAGTGAGGCGGCACGCGCAGGCGGCTGACCTCTTCGTCGCGGAACGGGCGGCTGTCGCGGGGGTCGAGAACGGTGGACATGGTGTGTGCAACGCTGTGGACGGACGGTGTGCCCGTGGGGATAAGTGCCGCGCCCGAAATGCAGAAGGCCGGCAGAGCCGGCCTTCCGAAGACGAGAGACAGCTTACGCCGGCTCAGTCGACTTGCGCAACCACCTGCACGGTGACTTCGGCCACCACATCGGTGTGCGGCGCCACCGAGACCGGGTGCTCGCCCACGGTCTTCAACGGGCCGTTGGGCAGGCGCACCTGCGACTTGACGATCGCCAGGCCCATCTTGCCCAGCGCATCGGCGATGTCGTGGTTGGTGACGCTGCCGAACAGACGGCCGTCGACGCCAGCCTTCTGCACGATGCGCACGACCTTGCCGGACATTTTTTCGCCCAGAGCCTGTGCTTCGGCCAGCTTGGCCGCGGCGGCCTTTTCCAACTCGGCGCGGCGGTTCTCGAATTCCTTGATGGCGGCTTCGGTGGCGCGGCGCGCCAGCTTCTGCGGGATCAGGAAGTTGCGGGCGTAGCCCTGCTTGACCTTGACGACGTCGCCCAGGTTGCCGAGCTTGCCGACCTTTTCAAGAAGAATGACTTGCATGGTGGGCTCCTCGTCAGACCTTGTGCTGGTCAGAGTAAGGCAGCAGCGCCAGGAAGCGCGCGCGCTTGATGGCGACCGTGAGCTGGCGCTGGTAGAAGGCGCGCGTGCCGGTCAGGCGGGCCGGCGTGATCT
>CAZBUU010000112.1:0-12749 GCA_964495125.1 uncultured Rubrivivax sp. | reverse complement strand
GCGCGCACGCCGGCTTCGATGTCGCTGCCCTTGTCGCCGACCAGCAGCGAGGCGGGCAGGTCCAGCCCCAGTTCATCGCGGGCCTGCAGCAGCATGCCCGGGCCGGGCTTGCGGAACTCGGATTCGCGCCTGAACTCGCCGATGCCTTCGGTCGGATGGAAAGGGCAGTGAAGTACCCGCGCCAGCGGCGCACCGGCCTGCGCGAAGCGCTCGGACATCCAGCCGGTCAGCGTGTTGAAGTCGGCCTCGGTGTAGAGCCCGCGACCGATGCCGGCCTGGTTCGTGATCACCACGATCGGCATGGCGCGCGCGTGCGCGGCGCGCGCGAGCTCGAAGATGCCGTCGATGAACCGGAACTCGTCGATGCGGTAGGTGTAGCCGCTGTCCTCGTTGATCACGCCGTCGCGATCGAGGAACAGCGCGGGCGCGGGCGCGGGCGGGTTGCGGGGGAAGGCCGCGGTCATGTTCATGAAGAGCGATGGCTGGCAGGCCGCCGGGGTCAGCGGCCGCGTCCCGCGCCCGGCGCCAGGCGCATCTGCTGTGCCCGCGCGTAGTCCTCGGGAATGCCGATGTCGATGAACTCGCCGTCGCAGACGAAGGCCCGGACCGTCGCGCGCTGGACCAGCGGCGCCAGCACGTCGGCCTCGATCGCGAAGGGCGGCGCAGGGGGCTGGCCGCCGAAGAGGTCGCGCGGCAGCACGTAGACGCCGGCGTTGATGAGCCCGGGCCCCTGCCGGCCTTTTTCCGCGAAACGCAGCACGCGCCCGCCGGTGGCCCCGCCTTCGACCTCCAGCGCGCCGTAGCGGGCGACGTCCGGGACCTCGCGCGCCACGATGACCGGCTCGCGCGACGCCGCCCACAGCGCCAGCAGCGCGGCCAGGTCCAGGTCGAGCCAGGTGTCGCCGTTGAGCACCAGCACCGCTTCGCCGCTGCAGCGGCCCAGCGCCGCGGCGATGGCGCCGCCCGTGCCCAGCGGCGAAGCCTCGATCTCGTAGTCGACGGCCATGCCCTCGAAGCGCTGCCCGAAGTGCGCCACGATCTGCTCGTGCAGGTAGCCGACGCTGAGCACGGCGCGCGGCACGCCCTGGGCGGCCAGGCCGCGCAGCACATGCTCCAGGAAGGGCCGGCCCGCCACCGGGGCCATGGGCTTGGGCACGTCGGACACGACGGCGCGCAGCCGCGTGCCGAAGCCGCCGGCCAGCACGATCGCTTCCAGCGCCGGGGTCGCGGTGCCGGGGCTCGCCGTCATGCCGGGCGCGTGAACATGGCCTGCTCCACCAGGCCGCACAGCGCATGCCCGAGCACCAGGTGGCCTTCCTGGATGCGCGGCGTCTCGGGCGCCGGCACTTCCAGCAGGTGGTGGCACAGCTCGCGCATCGGGCCGCCCCGGTTGCCGGTGAAGCCGACGCACACGAGGCCCAGTTCGCGGGCCGTCTCGAAGGCGCGCAGGATGTTCGGCGACTTGCCCGAGGTGCTGTAGCCGATGAACACGTCGCCCGGACGCCCCAGCGCCTGCACCTGGCGCGCGAACAGCTTCTCGTAGCCGTAGTCGTTGCCGATGGCGGTGAGGATGGAGGTGTCGGTGGTCAGCGCCACCGCGGCCAGGCCGGGGCGGTCGAATTCGAAGCGGCTGACGAATTCACCGGCGATGTGCTGCGCGTCGGCGGCGCTGCCGCCGTTGCCGGCCAGCAGCACCTTGCCGCCGCCGCGCAGGCAGGTGATGCAGGCCTGGGCGGCCGCCACGGTGGCGGCCTTCAGCGCGGTGTCCGCCTGCATGCGGGCGAGCACGCCCTGCGCGGCGGCAATCTTGCTGTCGAGGTCGTCGATCATGTTCAGAGTCTCCAGGCCTGGGTGCCGTGTTTGGTGAAGTGGCAATTGTTCACCTGGCCCTCGTAGCGGCCCAGTGCACGGATCACGTCCATGCGCTTGTCGGGGGGGACGAAGAACATCATGAAGCCGCCGCCGCCCGCGCCGGACACCTTGCCGGCGGCGGCGCCGGCGGCGATGGCGGCGTCGTAGATCTCGTTGATGTGCGGGTTGGAGACGCTCTTGGCCGAGCGCTTCTTGTTTTCCCAGCCCAGGCGCATGGAGTCCACGATGCCCGCGAAGTCGCCCTTGAGCAGGCACTCTTTCATCACCAGCGCCTCGCGCTTGAGGCCGTGCATGGCCTCGAGCGCGGCTTCGGAACCGGCCGCCACGTTGCCGCTCTGGTCGGCAATGATCGCCGCCGACGAGCGCGAGACCCCGGTGTAGAACAGCACCAGCGAGGCTTCCAGCTCGCAGATGATCCAGTTCTTCACGCGCAGCGAGTTCACGACCACGCGGTCGTCGGCGTAGAACTCCATGAAGTTGAAGCCGCCGAAAGTGGCGGAGTACTGGTCCTGCCGGCCGCCGCCCAGGCCGCAGTCCACGCGTTCGATGCGGAAGGCCAGTTGCGCGATGCTGTAGTCGTCGAGCGCCAGGTTCAGCAGTTCGGCGAAGGCGCGGATGATCGTCACCACCACCGTGCTGGACGAACCCAAGCCCGAGCCCGCCGGCGCGTCGCAGAAGGTCGCCAGTTCCAGCGGGATGCGCACGCCGCCGTTGTAGCGGTCCATCATCGTGCGGTAGACGGCCCGGTGCAGGTTCAGCCGGCCGTCCAGCGGCATCGGGTCGTCCAGCGGCAGGTCGCAGTGCTGCTGCTGGTCGGTGGCCAGCAGGCGCACGCGCGGCTCGTCCAGCGTGCGGATCACCGCGTAGGCGTAGCGGTCGATGGTGGCGTTGAGCACGTAGCCGCCGTGCGTGTCGCAGTACGGCGAGACGTCGGTGCCGCCGCCGGCCAGGCCGAGTCTCAGGGGAGCGCGGGCGCGGATGAACATGGTGAGGGCTATCGGGTGAGGAAGCGCTGGCCGCCGTTGACGCGGGCGCGCCAGTAGTCCAGCAGGTCCCGGATGGTCGTTTCGAAGGGGATGGTCGGTTCCCAGCCGGTGACGGCCTTGAACTTGGCCGTGTTGGGCACCTGCAGGTCGGCGTCGATGGGGCGCAGGCGGTCGGCGGTGACGCGCACCTCGATGTTGCGCACCGTGGACATCGACAACAGCGTGTCCAGCATCTGGCGGATGGTGCAGGTGTAGGTGCCGCCGATGTTGTAGTAGGCGCCGGCCACCGGGTTGACCGTGACCAGCATGTGGTACGCGCGCACGGCATCGCGCACGTCCGCGAAGGTGCGCAGCGAATCCAGGTTGCCGGTTTCCACCACGGGCGGGATCAGGCCGGCCTCGATCATGGCGATCTGCTTGGCGAAGGTGCTCTCGGCGAACACGTCGCCCCGGCGCGGGCCGGTGTGCGTGAACATCCGCGTCGTCATCACCATCATGCCGTAGGCCTCGGCGTAGTAGCGGCCGATGAGGTCGGTGCCGACCTTGGAGATGGCGTAAGGCGAGGCGGGGTGGAAGCTGCAGTCCTCGTCGATGGGCAGCTTCTCGCGCGGGACGCGGCCGAAGACCTCGGAGCTGGCGCAGACGTGGACGACCGGCGACAGGTTGTTCTTGCGCAGCGCCTCCAGCACGTTGGCCGTGCCCTGCACGTTGGTCTCGAGCGTGTCCAGCGGCGAGTCGAAGCTGGTCTTCGGGTAGCTCTGGGCCGCCAGGTGGAAGACGTAGTCAGGGCGGGCCTGCCGCGTGGCCTCATGGATGGACAGGTAGTCGCGCAGATCGCCGTAGACGAGGCGCAGGCGCGGGTCGCCGGCGTTGATGCGCGGCAGCAGGTGCTCGATGTTGTCCAGCGGGCTGCGCCAGCGTGCCAGGCCGATGATCTCCCAGTCGGTGTGCTCCAGCAGGTGGTCGGCCAGGTGCGAGCCGACCATGCCCGTGATGCCGGTGATGAATGCGCGCTCAGCCAATGTGCACCTCTGTGAGTCCTTGAAATTCCAGCGTGGCTGCCGCCGCCAGCGTGGCGGGCTCGCGCCCCAGCAGGGCCGGCAGGCGGGGCGAGCGCATGGCGATCGAGCGCGGCCGGTTCGCGAAGAAGCCTTCGGGCGGGGTCACCACCTGCACCTGCAGGGTCGGCCAGACCCGGCTGCGCAGGGTCTCGGCATAGGCCACGCGCGACAGCACCTGCGGCCCGCCCACGTTGACCACCGGGCCCGGCGCCGCTTCCCAGCCGGCCGGCGCGGCCAGCGCCAGCGCCGCCTGCACCACGTCGTCGCGGTGAACCACCGCGCGGTCGAAGGGGTCGAAGATCTCGGCCATGCGACCTTCGCTCGCGCAGCCCTGCAACTGCTGCGTGAAGCGGTCCTCGCGCGAGAACACGTAGGACAGCCGCAGGGCCTTGAAGCCCGCGTGGCCGGTGAAGCGCCGCTCGACCTCGTGCTTCATGCGGGCGTAGTCGCCGGCCGGGTGGGCCGGCGCCGATTCATCGAAGGGATCGCGCCTCTCGCCGTAGACGGTGTCGCTGGAGAAGAAGGCCACGCGCACGCCGCGGGCCAGCAGGCCTTCGATCAGCGCGCCAGTGCCGTGGACGTTCACCGCCATCGCGCGCTCGGGTTCGCGCGCGCAGACGTCGGGCGCCGAGATCGCCGCCGTCACCAGGGCCAGGTCGCCGGTGGTGAAGCGGGAGAGGTCGGCCGCTTGCGCCTGCGCCAGGTCGAGCACTTCGGTGCCGTCCCGTCCGCTGGACGAGGTGGCCACCACGGCGTGGCCACCGGCCAGGGCTCGCGCGCGCAGGGGCTGGCCGATGTAGCCCGTGCTTCCGCAGATCAATAAGGTCATTCTTGGTCTCGCCAGGCCGCTGCCGCAATGCGCGCGCCCGGATCCGGGGAATCCCGCACCCCTGATTCTAGGGGTCGATGCAGGCCTTTCGGCTCAGGGCACGCGCACCGCCTGCTGCGGGGTCAGGCCCCGGTGCACGCGCGTGGGTTCGTCGGGCGTACCGTTCGTCAGCACGCCCAGCATCTGCGTCGGCTTGATCATGCCAGCCTGCACCAGGTCGTCGTTGAGTCGGGCCAGGAACTCGATGAACGCGCGGTCGCTGTCCAGCGCCGGGTCGAAGTTCGGGCCGAAGGGGCGGTCGAGGAACACCTCCACCAGCCCGCCCCAGGCCGTGAAGCCCCGGAACGCGAAGTGTTCAAGCATCAGCGGCAGGATGTCCTGGGCGCGGATGCCCTCGAAACCTTCGCCGGAGCAGTCGTGGTTGATGAAGCTCGGCTCCAGCCGCCGCATCATGTGGTTGAGCTTCTTTTCCTCCGGCAGGAAGCCCCAGATGAGGTTGACGTAGTCCAGCACTTCCGGCCAGCGCATGTGGCCGTTGCGGCCGATCATGTCCGCCACGGCGAAGTTGCCGCCGGGCACCAGGGCGCGCTTGAGGTTCAGGAACACATGCTCGAGCCCGACGATGTGGTGCAGCGAGTGGTGCGCCATCGCGCCTTCGTAGCGGCCGTCGGCCAGCCAGGTGTTGACGTCCACCTGCAGCAGCTTGAAGTGCCTGTCCATCCCGGCCTGGTGAACGTGGTCGCCGGCGCGCGCGGTGAGGTGCGGCGAGATCTCCGCGCATTCGATCGTGAAATCGGCGTGGCCGGCCGCGAGCAGGTGCCGGGCGACCTCGATCTCGAACGAGGCATCGCCGCTGCCGATGCTCAGCAGGCGCAGCGGCTGGCCGCCGGGCCGCCCGCCCGCCAGGGCCCCGGCGAACATGGCGGGGATGCTGGCCGCGCCGAACACCTCCGCCAGGCGCGGCGCCACGTGGTAGTGGTTGAAGTGGTGGAAGGAGGCCGGCAGCTCATGCATGTTCTCGACGAACTCGTACTGCTTGAGCTGGGCCTCCACGCGCGCGTCGTAGTCATCCATGCAAAGGGTCCTTCACGGTTCAGGGCTGGCCGTCGCGGTACAGCCGCAACGGGTGGGCAGGTGCCGGCACCGGCAGGCCAACGCCGGCCAGCAACTCACCCAGGATGCGATAGGCCGCAAGGCCCCCCCAGAGCTCCTCCACCCGCTGCAGCCCTTGCTGCTGCAGCTGAAGCCACAGGTGCTCGTCGTCGTGCAGCCGGCAGATGGCGTCGGCCAGCTCCTGCGGCGAGTCGGCAGCGAGCACATGCTCGCCGTCCACCAAGCCCATGCCCTCGACAGCCACGCGCGTGCCCACCACGGGCAGGCCCATGGCCATCGAATTGCCGACCTTGCCCTTGATGCCCGCACCATAGCGCAACGGGGCCACCGACAGGCGCACGGTGTCCAGCAGCGGCTGCAGTTCGGCGACGAAGCCGGTCACGGTGATGTCCTCGGCCGCCAGGGCCTGCACCTGCGGCGGCGGCTTGCTGCCGATCACCAGCAGCCGCAGGCCCGGGCTGCGCTCGCGCACCAGCGGCATGACCTCAGCGCAGAACCACAGCACCGCATCGACGTTGGGCGCGTGCTGGAACCCGCCGACGAAGGCCATTCCCTGGCGATCGGCGAAGGGCACCGTCGAGCCCGGCACGTGGATGATCAGCGGGAACACGCAGACGTTGTCGACCGGGATCTCCCCGGCCAGGACCTCGAGCTCGTGCGTGCTGTGCACGATGGCGGCATCGACGGAGCGGATCGCCTCCAGTTCCAGCGCCTTCATGCGCGCCGCGGCTTCCTGCTTCTCGCGCCCGCCCTGCAACTCGGCCTCGCGCTCCATGCGCAGGTAGTGCAGGTCGACGGTGTGGAAGGCCACCTTGGCGCGCGGGCACAGCCGGCGCACCGTCTGCAGGTGCTTGGCCACGGCCAGCGGGCGCCAGATCAGCACCAGTTCGTAGCGTCCGCCCTGCTCGGCCAGGTGCTGCTCCAGCGAGGTGTCCCAAGGCGCGTAGAGCACCTCGATGCCGGCGCGCTGCAGCGGCCGCGTGTAGGCCGGCTGGTACAGGAAGTTGTCCTCGGGGACGAAGGTGACCTGGAACCCCATCTCGCGCAGCAGCACGAGGAAGTTCACCACGGTCACCGAGCCCGCGTCCTGGTCGGGTGTGGGCGTGGTGTGGTCGATCACCAGCACCCGGCGCGTGGACATGCGGTCCTTGGCGCGGTTGACGTCGCGCCCGTTCGGCTGGTGGCTCATCAGGTGGCCGGCCCAGCGCTCGAACAGCTTCTTCGCGTTGGCCACCTGGTAGGCCTTGACGCCCTGGCGCGTGTCGGTGCCCGAGGTGACGCCCTCGTAGTGCACCACCTCCGACAGCGGCTGGTACAGCACGCGCAGGCCGCGTGTGCGCACCTTCAGCGCGAAGTCGGAGTCCTCGCAGTAGGCCGGCAGGTAGTGCTCGTCGAAGCCGCCCAGCTCGCTGAACAGCCAGGCCGGCACGAGGATCGACGCGCCCGAGCAGTAGTCGACCTCGCGCGCATAGTTGTAGATGGGCCGGTCGGGGTCGTCGCCGCGGCCGTAGTTCCAGGCGCTGCCGTCCTGCCAGAGGATGCCGCCGGCCTCCTGCAGGTTGCCGTCCGGGTAGACCAGTTTCGAGCCGACGAGGCCCGTGCCCGGGAACACCTGGAAGGTGGCCAGCAACTCGTCCAGCCAGCCGTCGGTGACCTCGGTGTCGTTGTTGAGGAAGCACAGGTACTCGCCGCGCGCCAGCGCGGCGCCCCGGTTGCAGCTGCGGATGAAGCCGAGGTTGGTGTCGTTGCGCTCCAGGCGGAGGCCATGCACCGGGCCGAGCAGTTCTGCCGGGTCCTCGGGCGAATGGTCGTCGATGACGATCACTTCGAAGGCCAGCTTCGGCGGATGCTGCGCGATCGACTGCAGGCAGCGCAGGGTGTAGTCGTGCTTGCCGTAGATGGGGATGATGACCGAGATCAGCGGCTGCTCGGCCACCGGCAGGGCCCCGGGCGCCGTCGGCCGGCCGGCGCTGTCAGGCGTGCCGCGGGGCCGCCGTGCCGGCGGATCCTGGGCACGCACGGGCGCCGGCGTCCTGGCCCCGCTCGTGCCGGCCAGGCGGGGGTGGCGGTGCAGGAATTCGGGCGCCAGGAGCATCTTGTCCACCAGCGCCCAGCGGCTCGAACCCTTGTCGAGCCGGTCGAGGAAGTGTCCGGTCTCGTGGGCGTGGGGCTCGCGATCGAGCGTGAACCTGAACAGCAGGTAGACGAAGGCCTCGGGCCGTGCGGCCACCATCTGGCGCGCGGCGCTCCACAGGTCGGTTTCTTCGGGCCACTGGTGGGCCTGCAGCGCGGTCGCGATCGCGGCGGCTTCGGGCTCGCGCGTCAGGCCCAGGCCGAGCCCGGCGAACTGCTCGTCGAGGATGCGATGGGCTTCGGCCTCGCGATGCTCGAGATCCAGGCCCAGGCGCGACAGGTGGGCCTGCAGCGTTGCCTCGATGGCGATGAGCTGGTCCTCGGTGTCCTCGCCGATGCGCTGCAGCCGGGCCGCCAGCGCTTCCTGGTCACCCTGCAAGGCCGCCAGCTGTTGCTGCTGCGCGTGGCTCGCGGCCTCGAGCGCGCGGAGCAGCGTCTCCTGACGGCCTCCGAGGGCGCGCAACTGCTCGCCCCAGCGGATGTCGGCCCGCGCCAGTTGCTGCGCGAATTCCACGCCCAGCGCCGAAACGCGGTCCTCCACGCGCTCGCCATGGCGCGCCACGCTGTGCTCGATCTGGTCCAGCCGCAGGCGGAGCTGCTGCGCCCAGGCGGGCTCGGCGTCACTGCGCAGCAGGGCACGCAGGCGGCGCAGCAGTCCCGGGGCCTGCACGGCCTGCACGCGTTCGAACCCTGGGACGCTGACCTTTCGGGTCCGGCCCTCCGGCGAGCGGTGCAGTTCGGCGAGCACCTGCAGGCGTGAATCGCCGCGTCGCATGCGTTGGACATAGTGCTTGCGCCCCTCGGCATCGGGCACGCGCCCCAGCAGCAGGCGGTAGGCGGCGTCGATGAAGGCACCCTCTTCCAGGCGCAGCAGGGCATCGAGGTCGGGCACATCGGCCCGCCTTGCGATGTCGTCGGTCGCGGCGGGCAGTGCAGGGGTGGACGGGTTATCCATCGGTCAGGCTCAGGCCGTGCGGACCGCGATGATGAGCGGCACCCAGTGGCCCAGGTAACCGGCCTCGGCAGACCAGGCGGTCAGCACGACGGCGTCGCTGAACCCGACCTGGCGAAGCTGCTTCAGCAATTCCCAGCCGAACCACCAGTAGCACAGCACGGTGCCCTGCGGGTCGAGCGGGTCGACATGCAGGTCGGGCGGCACGAGGTGGCGGATCCGGCCGTCGGTTTCGACGACGGCGCGCTGCAGATTGGCCTCGCCGTTGATGTCGAAGGGGGCCGTCAGCATCAGCCGGCCGCCCGGCTTCAGGACGCGGAAGAACTCGGCCAGCGCACGCGAGGGGTCCGGGACATGCTCCAGCCGGTCGAAACTGAGGACGGTGTCGAAGCTGCTGTCCGCGAACGACAAGGCGGCCAGGTCCTCGTGGTGGATGTGGCCGTGCTCGACGTCGGCGTGCCGCTCCGCATCGACGAACTCGCTGCCCACCAGGCGGCAGCGGGTCATCAGGTGGTCGTAGGCGGGCCCGCCCTGTTCCGTGAGATAGACGTCCGCGGGCCCGGCCTGCGCAGGCAGCAGCGCCTGGAACACGTCCATCGACAGGCGCAGCCGGTTGCTGAGGCCGCAGTGCGCGCAGTTCAGGCGCTCGCGCAGGTTGGGTTCGCGGCCGTCGCTGAACTGCATGTCCAGCGCGAAGGACGTCACCTGGCCGCAGCAGCGGCAGATGCCGGGCAGCGCCTGCGGCTCCTTCTTCGTGAGCCCGACCAGATAGGCCTCGAGCGCGACCCGGTAGCGGTGCTGCACCGAGTCGGCGTCGAGCTCGCGCCTGAATTCGCGCAGGCTCCGGTGCATGGCGATGCCGATGCGCGGCCAACCGCGCTCGAAGTGGCGACGCAGCGCGCGGTCGAGTTCACCGACGCCAAGGGATGACGTCCTGGCGGGCGCCGCGATGCCGGAGCCGGCCATGCCGGACGATTCGAATGCTGGAGAGCGTGTCACTTTGTCTCAGGGCCAGCGGACGGCGTCGACGGGCGACAGTCCACCATAGAGTCGCGGCGGATCCTGCAGCTGCGAGGCCGTCAGCCAGCCCAGCATCTGGGTCGGCTTGATCTTGCCGCTGGCCAGCAGGTCGTCGTTGAGTTGAACGATGAAGTCCTGGAAGGCACGGTCGGCCGGAACGGCCATGTCGAAGTTCCAGCCGAAGCCGCGGTCGAAGAAGACCTCGATGAGTCCGCCCCAGGCGGTGAAGGCGCGGAAGGAGAAGAACCCCAGCATCAAGGGCAGGATGTCCTGGGCCCGGATGCCTTCGAATCCTTCGTGCGAGCAGTCCCAGTTGACGAACTGCTCCTCGACCCGCTTGAGCTGGTGGTTGCGCTTTTTCTCCTCGCCGAGGAAGCCCCAGAGCAACTCCACGTAGTGCAGCACCTCGGGCCAGCGCATGTGGCCGTTGCGGCCGATCATGTCGGCGACGCAGAAGTTCGCATCCGGCTTGAGCACGCGCTTCAGGTTGAGGAACACATGCTCCAGCTCGACGATGTGGTGCAGCGAGTGGTGCGCCATGGCGCCGTCGAAGAGCCCTTCGGCAACCCAGGAGTTGATGTCCACCTGCTGCAGCAGGAAGTGCCTGCCGAGGCCGGACTCCCGGATCCGCGTGGCGGCCCGGTCGTTCATCGTCGGCGAGATCTCGGCGCACTCGAAGACGAAGTCGGTGTATCCGAGCTGACACAGCGTCTGTGCGATCTCGATCTCCAGCCAGGCGTCGCCGCTGCCGACGCTGAGGAACCGGTACGGTCGGTCCGTCGGCCGGCCTTGGGTGAGGCCGGCGACGAACACACCCTGGATCGAGTCGACGCCGAAGACCTCCTTGACGCGAGGCGCGATGTGCTGGCCCGAGAAGTGGTGGAACGACGGCGGGAGCTCGTGCATGTTCTCCACGAACTCGTACTGTCGGATCTGGGCATCCACGCGCGAACCGTAGTCGTCCATGCGGGCGTTCTCCATGAGGTCTGGCGCTGCGTTCAAGGGTGGTTCACTCGACGAGCCAGGGCGGGGACAGGGTGACACCGGCGCGCTTTTCGCGCAACCTGACGTCCAGCAGGATCTGGCTGCCGAAGGGTTCGTGCCCGGCTGCTTCCAGTTCTGCGAGCACGGCGGGCATGTCGATCGCCGGCACCGCCTGGGCACCGGCCCGCGCCACCGCCAGGGCTTCGGCGCGTTCTTCGGCAGGGCTGCGGCCGAAGGTCTCGATCGCATGGCGCTCGACCGCGAAGTCCTCGGACAACAGGGCGAAGTAGCGTCGCAGCTCGGCCAGCGAGAATTCCTTCCAATGGTGCCCGTAGGTGCCGACGTTGAAGATCTCGTCGACCTGGATGCCGTAGCGCGCGCCCTGCACGAGCGCTTGCAGGCGTTCGAAGACACTGCGGTAGTACAGGCTGTTCGGCGTGGTGACGATGATGCGCCCGCCCGGGCGCAGCACGCGGTACACCTGTTTCCAGAAGACCAGGGGATTGAAGGCCAGGTGCTCGATGATTTCGGCGAACACGATGAGGTCGAAGGCGTCGTCGGGCAGATCCGCGAGGCCCTGGCCGAGGTCGATCCGCGTGTACGACACGAGCTGGATGCCGAACTCGCCCGCGGCGGACTGCACGCTGGGCAGCCGCAGCGTGTTCGGCGCGTCGGCACAAGTCACGCGGTGGCCCGCTCGCGCAAAGAACCACGCCTGATGAAGCCAATGGCAGCCGATGTCCAGCACGTCGGAACGGGCCGGGATGCCTTCGCTGCCGAACTGGTGCGTGCGTGCGAAGCGAGGAAAGTGCGCGCGCAGATACTGGTCATCGGTCGCGCCATGTCGCGCGAACCACGCGAGCGCCTCTTCCGCGGTCGGGCCGGTGTCGCTGATGCCTGAAGTCGTTTCGGTCATGTCGGGGCGGCCATGGCATGGGCCGACGGTGCCGGCGTGGTTGCGAAGATCTCCGGGGTATACAGGACCAGAGAACCCGGATTGTCCTGGACCGGGATCCCGATCGACCGGACGATCGCCGCCAGCGACCCGTACGAGGCCTGCGGCCCCCATGCGCTGTGCGCGAAATCCTGGCCACGCTGGCTGAGGCGCTCCCACAGCGGCTGGTCACCATGCAGGCGCACGACAGCGTCGGCCAGGCCTGCGGGAGACGCGGCGATGAGCACATGCTCCCCATCGACCACACCCATGCCCTCGGCTGCCGTGGGCGTGCAGACGGTCGGCAGCCCGTTCGCCAGCGCCGTGCCCACCTTGCCCTTCACGCCCGCCCCGTAGCGCAGCGGCGCGACCGAGACGCGCATCTCGTCGAGGATCGGCTTCAGATCCTCGACGAAGCCGTGGATGACCACGTCGGGGCCGGCGAGCGCCTTGATCGCCGCGGGCGGCTTGCTGCCCACGACGTTGAAGACGACGCCCGGCAGCTGCTTGCGCAGCAGCGGCATCACCTCGGTCACGAAGAACTCCACGGCGTCGACGTTGGGCGTGTGCTGGAAGCCGCCGACGAAGAGCACGCCCTGGCGCGCCTCGAAGCCGGCCTTCGTGCCCGGGACGTCCAGCAGCAGCGGGAGCATCTGCAGCCGCTGGTCCGGCAGTTGCGGCTTCAGGATCTCCATCTCCGCCGTGCTGACCACGATGGTCGAATCCACGGCGCGGATCGCCGCGAACTCACGTGCCTTCATCGCGGCGGCTTCCGCCACCTTGACTTCGTCCTTGAGCAGCGCCGCCTCGCGCTCCATGCGGATGTGGTGGATGTCGTGCGTGTAGAACAGCAGCTTGGCCTGCG
>CAZBUU010000111.1:0-12781 GCA_964495125.1 uncultured Rubrivivax sp. | reverse complement strand
AGCACCTCGGCCGCCTTCACCAGCGTGCCGGCGGTGTCGATCATGTCGTCCATGATCACGCAGTTGCGGCCTTCGATCTCGCCGATGACGTGCATCACCTCGGAGACGTTGGCCGTGGGGCGGCGCTTGTCGATGATGGCGAGGTCGCAGCCCAGCTGCTTGGCCAGCGCGCGGGCGCGCACCACGCCGCCGATGTCGGGCGATATGACCACCAGGTTCGTGTAGCTCTTGCTCTGCAGGTCCGACAGCAGCACCGGGCTGGCGTAGATGTTGTCGACCGGGATGTCGAAGAAGCCCTGGATCTGGTCGGCGTGCAGGTCCATCGTCAGCACACGCTCCACGCCCACGGTTTCCAGCAGGTTGGCCACGACCTTGGCGCTGATGGGCACGCGGGTGCTGCGCGGGCGGCGGTCCTGCCGCGCGTAGCCGAAGTAAGGGATCACGGCGGTGATGCGGCGTGCGCTGGCACGCTTGAGCGCATCGACCATGATCAACAGCTCCATCAGGTTGTCGTTGGTCGGCGCGCAGGTGGACTGCACGACGAAGACATCCCGCGCGCGCACGTTCTGGCGGATCTCGACGGTCACTTCGCCGTCGGAGAAGCGTCCCACCGAGGCCTGGCCGAGTTCGACGCCCAGGTGGCTGGCAATCTCACGCGCCAGCACCGGGTTGGCGTTGCCGGTGAACAGCACGGTGTTGAAAAGCACGGTGGGCAACCTCAATTCGCTGAATCAGCCAAGGCCCACCAAGCAGACGCCACGGAACCGGCTTCGCCGGGCCGTCGGCGTCGCCCCCTCGAGGGGGAGCGCCGCAGGCGCTCCGGGGGTGGGAGTAATTTGGCAGGGGAGGAAGGACTCGAACCCTCGCATGTCGGAATCAAAATCCGATGCCTTGACCAACTTGGCGACTCCCCTACACAGGACCGCGGCTCACGCCCCGACCCCACAACCGATTTTCAGCCGGGCCACGCCACCAGCGGGTGCGCCTCCAGGCTTCGGCACCACCGTCCCACCCAGCCTGCAGGCAGGTCTCGATCGAAATCGCTACCGGCCCCGGCTTCTGTCGCCGCGGGTGAGGCGGAAGAACCGACTCTTGCGAAGACCGCGCTGCCGGAACCCGACATGCGGCTGTTGCCGAAGCGGGACTCCAGGAAGCCGGCGGCTTGCGCCACCTCGGGGGCCCGGTCTTCGGCAGCGCGTTGCAGGTCGTTCGTGCCGAAACCTGCCAGCCACGCCGCCGGTGCCCGTGCGCACCCAGCGTTCTCAGAAGAGCCCGCAACTATAACAGGAACCGTGTCGCGCTTGAGCAGCGGGTGCGCGAAGATCTCATTCGTCGGCAGTGCCACCGGCGGCTTCACCACGGCATAGGTGTGCACCGGGAACTCCATGGGCCGCAACTGCTCGCCGATGCCTTCGACGAAGGCGTTGCGACCGCCCACGAAGAAGGGCACGTCCGCGCCCAGCTTCAGGCCCAGGGCCGCCAGACGTTCACGCGGCCAGCGCAGGCCCCACAGTCGGTTCAGCGCCAGCAGCACGGTGGCGGCATCGGAACTGCCGCCGCCCAGCCCGGCGCCCCAGGGAACGTGCTTGAGGATGTGGATGTCCGCGCCCAGCGTGCAGCCGCTCTCGGCCTGCAGCAAGCGGGCGGCGCGCAGGCACAGGTCGTCGGCCGGCAGGGCCGGACCCAGGTCGTGGCGGCTCAGGCGGCCATCGTCACGCCGCTCGACGTGGATCGTGTCGGCCCAGTCGATCAGCACGAAGGGTGACTGCAGGAGGTGGTAGCCGTCGGCGCGGCGGCCGACGATGTGCAGGAACAGATTCAGCTTCGCCGGGGCGGGCAGGTCATGGAGGGCACGCAGCGTCATGGGACCTCGTCCAGTTTCACGCGCACCAGCACCGCCGGCGCGGCGGCGCGGCGTGCTTCCACCCAGCCTTCGCTGCGGCGAGCCAGCGAGACCTGCCAACCCATTTGCTCGAAGCCCGCATCGACCGCCACGTGCGGTGCCGCGGCCCACGGCCGGCCGGCCAGCCAGTCGGGCAGGGCGGCCAGCGGCAGGCTCTCGCCCAGGGCCTGGCGCGACAGGTCGGCGAGGTCGGCGAAGCGCTGTTCGCCGTCGGCGTTGCTCAGCACAGCGAGCCCGGGTGCCCAGCGCGCGCTGGCCACACGCGTGCCCAGCGGCGAGTTCAGCCGCAGTTCGCCTCGGTCGCCGCCACCTTGCAGTTCGAAGGCCGCGTTGACGGACTGCGCCGGTCGCGTGGCGGTGGCTTCGATGCGCACGCTCAGGCGCCCCGTGGTCCAGGGCGCTTCGTCCGCAGTGCGGGGCGGGCTCGCACAGGCGCCCAGCAGCGCCAGCGGCCACAGCGCCAGCGCCCGCCGCTTCACAGATCGACGCGCAGCCGGGCCAGCGTCTCGCGCAGCACGTCGTTGGCAGCGTCGCGCCCCTTGCCTTCGCGCCAGACGCGGCGGGCTTCGTCGCGCTGGCCCAGGGCCCAGAGGACCTCGCCCAGGTGGGCGGCGATCTCGGTGTCGGGCCGGATGGCGTAGGCGCTGCGCAACAGGCGCAGGGCCTCGTCACGGTTGCCCATGCGGAATTCGACCCAGCCCAGGCTGTCGGTGATGAAGGGATCCCCTGGCGCGAGCTCCAGCGCTCGCTGCACCAGCGCCCGAGCTTCGGGCAGGCGCAGCCGTCGATCGGCCAGTGAATAGCCCAGCGCGTTGTGGGCGTGCGGGCTCTCGGGCTTGAGCTCGATGACGCGGCGCAGCAGGCGCTCCATGTCGTCGAGCTTGTCCATCTTCTCGGCCATCATGGCCTGCTCGTAGAGCAGGTCGGTGTCGTCCGAGAAGCGCTTGGTGGCGCCAGCCAGCACCTCGTAGGCTTCGCGCCAGCGCTTCACGTCGCGCAGCACGCCTGCCTCGGCCGCGAGCTTGGCGCGTGCGTCCTCCGCACGACGCTCGGGCACCTTGCGGATCAGCTCGCGCGCCTGCGTCAGCTTGCCCTGCCGCGCCAGGATGGAGGCGCGGCGCGTCTGCACTTCCAGCGCTCTCTGCGGGTCGTCGATCTTGCCGAGCCAGCGCTCGGCGGCCGGAAAGTCGGCCCGCTGTTCGGCCGACTGCGCCAGCATCAGCCAGGCCTGCGTGAGCCCCTGCTCGGGGCGCGACGGCGCTTCGTCGTCGTCCTCGGGTGCATCGGCCGGTGCCTGGGGCGCGGCCGCCGCCTTCTGGACGAGCTCGACATAGCGCAGCAGCGCGGCTTCGCCTTCCTTGGGCTGTTTCAGCTCCAGGTAGAGCGCACCCAGAGAGAGGAAGGGGGGCGCCAGATCGGGCTGCTGGCGCGTCACGGTTTCCAGTTGCGTCACGGCGTCGGGGTAGCGCTGTGCAGCCGTGAGCTCGCGAACGAAGGCCAGCCGGATCTGCGGTTCGGCCTTGTCCTGGCGCAGGTAGTCCAGCACCACGGCTTCGGCTTCCGGCCGTTGCTTGAGCATCTGCAGCGCCAGCAGCGCCGGGCCGGGTGCCGCGGGTTCCAGGGCCTGGGCTTCGCGGGCCAGCGCCAGGGCGCGCTCGGCGTCGCGCGCTTCCAGCCACGCACGGCCCACGGACACGCGCGCCGGAATGCGGGTGGCGTCGTCGTCACGGTAGGGCTTGAGGGCGTCTTCGAGCTGCGCCGCGACGAGCCGGGATTCGCCACCGCGCATGACGAAGCGCGGCAGGGCGGCGATGAGGCCCGGACGTTCGGCCGCCGGCGTCTGTGCCAGCAAGGTGCGCAGCGGCTCCGCCAGTGCCGTGGCGCGGTTCATGGCCACGAGGATCTGCAGGTGCGTGCGCGTGGCGTCCGCCGATGCGGGCAGCGCTTCGCGCCAGGCGCGGACGGCCGTCAGGGCCTGTTCGCCAGCGCGCGCCTGCAGCGCGATGTCCACCGCACGACGGAACAGGCCGGGGTCACGCGTGCGTCGCGCCGCGTCGAGCATGAGCTCGTAGGCACTGCCGGGGTCGCCACTGTTCAGCGCCATCTCGCCGACGAGCAACTGGTAGAACAGCCGGTCGTCCATCGCCGAATTGACAGGCGGGCTGGCGGGCTTGGCTTCGCCGGCTTCGGTCTGCGCGAATGCACTGCCTCCGACGAGGACGAAGGCGGCCGCGGCCAGCGCGGTGCGCAGCCACGGAATGGGCCGTGGCATGGGGGGCAGGTGTGTGGGCATGACCTCTGGATTCATTCTCACATAATGCGTTCCCTCAGAGCCTGCGCGGCCCCGCCAGAACCGGAACACGTCGAGAGTTCATGCCCGAGTTGCCGGAAGTCGAGGTCACGCGGCGCGGCATCGCCGCACCCCTGAAGGGAGCGACCGTGCTCGCACTGCGTCTGGGCAAGCCCTTGCGCTGGCCCTTGGGCGTGGCGCCCGAGTCCGTGCAGCGGCTGCGGGTGGGCGGGGTGACGCGACGAGGCAAGTACCTCTGGCTGCCGCTGGCCGATGCGGGTGGCCGGCCGGCCGGTGGCCTGCTGATGCACCTGGGCATGTCGGGTTCGCTGGGCCTGCTGACGGCGCCGCCGCCGCCCGGTGCGCACGACCACTTCGACCTCGTCACCGACCGCGGCACGCTGCGCTTGAACGACCCCCGGCGCTTCGGTGCCGTGGTCTTCTCGCCGGCCCTCGACCTGCCGCCGGCCGCCACGCTGCTGGCCCGGCTGGGGGCCGAGCCCTTCGACGCCACACTGACGCCGGCCACGTTCCACGCCGGCCTGCAGGCCCGGCGCGCGCCCGTGAAGGCCGTGCTGCTGGCCGGCGACGTGATCGTCGGCGCCGGCAACATCTACGCTTGCGAGGCCTTGTTCCAGGCCGGCATCCACCCGGCGCTGCGGGCCGACCGCATCAGCCGCCCGCGCGCCGAACGGCTGCTGGCGGCGCTGCGCGCGACGCTGGCCCGCGCGCTGGATCTCGGTGGCAGCACGCTGCGCGACTTCACCGACGTGCATGGCGCCAGCGGCGCCTACCAGGCCGAGGCCGCGGTGTACGGGCGCGAAGGCCGGGCCTGCGGTCGCTGCGGCGGGCCGGTGAAGCGCATCGTCCAGGCGCAGCGCTCCACCTACTTCTGTCCAGTTTGTCAGCGCCGGTAAACACCTCTGCGTATGTGACAAAGCGTGCATCCCACCCCCTCCCGGCCGGGGTGCCTGCGCTAGGATGCTTCGCTCATCGCCATGGCCACCACCCCGACCAGCCTCATCGCCGAACGCCTGGACGCCCTGGCGTCGTGGCGCGCCGCACTGGACCGACAGATCGCCCAGCTCGGCAAGGCCCTGGTCGAACACGACCTGCTCGATGACACCGACGCCGCGCTGCTGGCCGCGCTGCGCGAGCGGCTGGCCTCCGAGAAGCTGGTGCTGGCCTTCGTGGCCGAGTTCTCGCGCGGCAAGTCCGAGCTGATCAACGCCATCTTTTTCGCCGACGCCGGCCGGCGCGTGTTGCCGGCCACGCCCGGGCGCACCACCATGTGCCCGGTGGAGTTGCGTTTCGAGCCCGGCACGCCGCCGCGTCTGGCGCTGCTGCCCATCGAGACGCGGCTGCGCGGCCTTTCGCTGGCCGAACTGCGCACGCGCGACGACCACTGGCACCTGGTGCCGCTCGACCCGGCCGAGCCGCAGTCGCTGGTGCAGGCGCTGTCGGCAGTCACCCGCACGCAGCGTGTCACCGTGGAGCAGGCCGCCGCCCTGGGTTTCTGGAGCGAGCAGCAGCCCGAGGACAACCCGCCGGTCGGGCCCGACGGCAGCGTGGAGGTGCCCGCCTGGCGCCACGCCGTCATCAACTACCCGCACCCGCTGCTCAAGCGCGGCCTCGTCGTCATCGACACGCCGGGCCTCAACGCCGTGGGCGCCGAACCCGAGCTGACGCTGGGCCTGCTGCCCTCGGCGCACGCCGTGGTCTTCGTGCTGGGCGCCGACACCGGCGTCACCAAGTCCGACCTCACCATCTGGCGCGATCACCTGGGCCAGGCGAGCCTCGAGCGCTTCGTCGTGCTCAACAAGATCGACACCCTGCTCGACCCGCTGGCCACCGCCGAGCAGGTGAACGAGCAGATCGAGCACCAGCGGCAGACCACGGCTGAAATGCTCGACGTGCGCTCCAGCCGCGTCTTCGCGCTGTCGGCGCGCGAGGCGCTGGCCGCACGGGTGGAAGGCCACCCCGATGCCCTGATCGCCAGCCGACTGCCGCCGCTGGAAGAGGCCCTGGCCAGCGAACTGCTGCCGCGGCGCCAGCAGCTGCTGGTGCAATCCGCCGTGGGCGTGGTGCAGCAACTGCGCGGCACGGCCACGCGCCGCGTCGCCGACCGCCGCCGCCAGCTGGCTGAACAGCTGATGGAACTGCGCGGCCTGCGCGGCAAGAGCGGCGCCAAGCTGCGCATGATGATCGAGCGCGTCGATGTCGAGATGGCCGACTTCGAACGCTGCCGCGCGCGCCTGGTGGCGCTGCGCGCGGTGCAGACCAAGCAGCAGCGTTCGGCGCTGGCGCCGCTGTCCAGCGAGTCGCTGCGCACCGAACTTCAGGCCATGCAGGCGGCGATGGGCGCCAAGCCCTTCAACCTGGGGGCCAAAAGCGCTTTCGAGACCCTGCTCAAGCGCCTGCGCTCCGCGATGGACAACGCCGAGCGGCTGAGCCAGGAGATGCGCGAGATGCTCGACGGCAGCTTCAAGCAGCTGAACACCGAGTTCGGCTTCGCGTTCTCGCTGGCGCCGGTGCCCGAGCTGGGCAGCTTCCGCGCCGAGCTCGAACTGATCGGCCAGAACTACGTGCGCTACCTGGGCTTCTCCCAGGCCTGGCGCATGGCGGCGCCGGGCTTCGCCGAGCAGTTCAGGCGCATGCTGCTGTCGCGCCTGCGCGTGGTGTTCGAGAACGCCGCCGGCGAGCTGGAACTCTGGGGCAAGAGCGCCACCAGCCAGGTGGAAGTGCAGCTGCGCGAGCGCCGCCGCGGCTTCACGCGCCGGCGTGAGGCCCTGCAGCGCGTGCAGGCCGCCGCGGGCGACCTGGAACAGCGCATCAACGAAGTGCAGTCGCAGGACGAGAGCCTGCGCCAGCTGGGCGAGCGGCTGGACGTGCTGTCCAGCGACGTCATCCGCGCTGCCCACGTGCTGACCGCCGAAGCCCAGCCCGACGAGCAGGACGCGGCTTGAGCCGCGCCACCCCCACGCTGGCCGCACGGGTGGTGCGGTGGCAGCGGCAGCACGGCCGGCATGGCCTGCCCTGGCAGGGCACGCGCGACGCCTACCGCGTGTGGCTGTCCGAAGTGATGCTGCAGCAGACGCAGGTGTCCACCGTGCTGGACTACTACCCGCGCTTCCTGGCCCGCTTCCCCGACGTGCAGGCCCTGGCCGCCGCGCCGCTGGACGACGTGCTGGCGCTGTGGAGCGGCCTGGGCTACTACAGCCGGGCGCGCAACCTGCACCGTTGCGCGCAGGCCGTGGTGGCGCTGCACGGCGGCGCCTTTCCGCCCTCGGCCGAAGCCCTGGCCACGCTGCCGGGCATCGGCCGCAGCACGGCGGCGGCGATTGCGGCCTTCTGCTTCGGCGAACGTGCCGCCATTCTGGACGGCAACGTCAAGCGCGTGCTCACGCGTGCGCTGGGCTTCGATGGGGATCTCGCCAGCGCCACCGAGGAAAAGCGCCTGTGGACGCTGGCCGAAGCGCTGCTGCCGCCGCGTGATGTGGACGTCTACACGCAGGGCCTGATGGACCTGGGCGCCACGGTGTGCCTGGCGCGCAAGCCGTCCTGCCTGATCTGCCCGCTCGCCGGGGCCTGCGTGGCGCTGCGCGAGGGCGAGCCCACGCGCTACCCGGTGAAGACGAGGAAGCTCAAGCGCGGCCGGCGCACGCACGCGCTGCTGTGGCTGACGCGCGGCGAACGCGTGCTGCTCGTGCAGCGCCCGTCCGCCGGCGTGTGGGCCGGGCTGTGGAGCCTGCCGGAATTCGAGACCGCGGCTGCCGCCGAGGCCCTGGTCGATGGCTGGCCGGGTCAGGGCGAGTGGCTGTCGAACGTCGAACATGCACTGACGCACTTCGACTGGACACTGCAACCCTTGCGCTGGGTCCTGCCGGCACGTGCGAAGCCGCCTGCGGCCTGCCCCGACGGCGGCTGGTACTCGCGGGAGGAAGCCCTGGCGCTGGGCCTGCCGGCGCCCATCCGCCGGCTGCTGGAAGCCTGAGTCAGCCGACGACGACTTTCTTGTCGCGCAGGAAGCCGTCCACCAGCGACAGCCGGATGACGGGGTCGTCCAGCTCCATCAGCTTCTGCTTGGCGGCCAGCGACACCGGCAGCAGTTCGCACCAGCGGTTGGCCACCCAGCCGGCGTCGTCCAGCCGGTAAGGTTCGGCGAAGGGCACGCGGTCCTGCGCCTTGAGTTTGCGGATGGCCTCGGCCAGCGCGCTCACCGTCTGCAGCATGGCCGGGCCGGGCATGCGGGCGGGGTCGGCCGGCAGGCGGTCGGCGGGCGCCACCCACAGGCCGTTGTCACGCTGCGTGGGCGGCCCGGTGAGGCGGAAGCGGCGCCCGCCCAGGCAGCGCACGTGCAGGATGCCGGGTTCGTCGGCGTCCACGTCATCCAGGTGGGCCAGCGTGCCCACGCTCTCCAGCGCCACCGCCTTGCCGCCGCGCCCCGTCTCGGCGCCGGCCTTCAGGCAGAGCACGCCGAAAGGCGTCTGGGTGCGCAGGCACTCGCCGATGAGATCCAGGTAGCGCGCCTCGAACACGCGCAGGCCGAGCACGGCGCCGGGAAACAACACCAGCTGCAACGGGAACAGCGGCAGTTCCGCCGGCCAGGGGGCTTCAGGCGCGGGCGTCGAGTTCACGGTGGCGGATGAGCGAGGCATAGCGGGCGTCGAAGCGGCGCGCCAGCCACTCCACCGAGTACACCGAGCGGTGCTGCCCTCCGGTGCAGCCCACGGCCACGGTGAGGTAGCTGCGCTGGTCTTCCTCGAAGGAGGGCAGCCAGCGCTGCAGGAAGACGTGGATCTGCTGCAGCATCTCGCCCACCTCGGGCTGCTGCTCCAGGTAGGCGGCCACCGGCGCGTCTCGGCCCGACAGCGGGCGCAGCTCGCGGATGTAGTAGGGGTTGGGCAGCACGCGCACGTCGAACACGTAGTCGGCGTCCAGCGGAACGCCGTGCTTGAAAGCGAAGCTCTCGAAGACCAGCGTCAGCGCCGACTCCCGCGCGCCCACCAGCGAACGCACCCAGCTGCGCAGCAGCGCCGGCCGCAGCTGGCTGGTGTCGATGACGGTGGACAGCTCGCGCAGCTCCGAGAGCAGCTCGCGTTCGAGCTCGATGGCCTCGATCAGCGCGCGCGCGTTGTCGGTCTCGGAAGGCGCCGTCAGCGGGTGCGGGCGGCGCGTCTCGGAGAAGCGGCGCACCAGCGCGTCGGTGCTGGCGTCCAGGAAGATGGGGCGGATGCGCACGCCTTCCTGCTGCAGCGCCTGGATCAGCGGCAGCAGGTGCGGCAGCGACGAGGCCGTGCGCACGTCCACCGCCACCGCCACGCGCTTGGTGAAGCGCTCGTGCTCCAGGCGGATGAAGTCGCGCAGCAGTTCGGGCGGCAGGTTGTCGACGCAGAAGTAGCCGGCGTCCTCCAGTGCGTGCAGCGCCACGCTCTTGCCCGAGCCCGAAATGCCCGTGATGAGGATGACCTCCTCGCGCCGCGGCCCGTCCAGGCCCATCCACTCGCTCACTTCGCTTCTCCGGCGTGGCGTTGCTCCAGCAGCGCCTGTGCATGGGCCGTGCCCGACAGCCTTTCGCCGCCCAGCATGCGCGCGATCTCGGCCACGCGCGCCTCGCCTTCCACGGGCTCGATGGCCGACAGCGTCTGCTTGCCCTTCAGGGCCTTGCTGACGACGAAGTGGCGGTCGGCGCAGGCGGCCACCTGGGCCAGGTGGGTGACCGCCAGCACCTGGCGCGTGCCGGCGGCGGCTGCGCCCAGCTGCTTCATCAGACGGCCCACGCTGTCGGCCACCGTGCCACCGACGCCGGCGTCGATCTCGTCGAAGATCAGCGTGCCGGCGCCGTGCACGTCCTTGGCGGCGGTGGTCACGGCGATGGCCAGCGCCAGCCGCGACAGTTCGCCGCCCGAGGCCACCTTGGCCAGCGGCCGTGGCGTGCTTCCGGCATGGCCGGCCACGCGCAGTTCCACGCTCTCCAGGCCGAAGGACTGTGCTTCGTCCAGCGGCAGCAGTGCCACCTCGAAACGGCCGCCGGCCATGCCCAGCTGCTGCATGGCCTGCGTCACGGCGCTGGCCAGTGCCGGGGCGGCCTTGCGGCGCAGCTTGCCGATGCGTTCGGCCTCCTTGCGGAACTCGCGCTCGGCGCTGGCGGCGGCGGCTTCCAGGCCATCCAGGTCAGCGGCGGCGTCCAGCGCCTTCAGCTCGGCCTGCCAACCGGCCAGCAGCGCCGGCAGTTCGGCCGGCGTGCGGCGGTAGCGGCGGGCCTGCGAGACCCAGGCGCCGAGGCGCGCGTCCAACTCGGCCAGGCGTCCGGGGTCGGGCTCGGCGTGCGACAGGTAGCCCTGCAGCGTATGCGCGGCGTCTTCCACCTGGGCCTGCGCGGCGCGCAGCACCTCGGCCACGCCGCCCAGCTGCGCGTCGAAGCGCGTCACCTCGTCCAGCGCCGCGATGGCGCGCGACAGCCGCGTGTCGGCGCTGTCGTCGTCTTCCGCGATGGCGGCCTGCGCCGCGCGGGCGCCGTCCAGCAGCGCCTGCCCGTGCGCCAGGCGCTGGTGCTCGGCGTTGATGCTGTCCCACTCGCCTTCGGCCGGCGCCAGCTTGGCCAGTTCAGCCACCTGCCAGGCCAGGCGCTCGCGCTCGCGCTCCAGGGTGTCGCGCTGCGTGCGCGCCGTGGCCAGGGCCGCCAGGGCCTGTTGCCAGGCTTTCCAGGCCGCGGAAAGCGGCGCCGTGTCGGCACCGGCCTGGGCGTCCAGCAGCGTGCGCACGGCGGCCGGCCGCGTGAGGCTCTGCCAGGCGTGCTGGCCGTGGATGTCGACGAGGTGGTCGGCGGCCTCGCGCAACTGCGCCACGGTGGCCGGGCTGCCGTTGATCCAGGCGCGGCTCTTGCCCTGGGCGTCCACCGTGCGGCGCAACAGCAGCGATTCCTCCACCTCGAACCCGCCTTCGTCCAGCCAGTCGGCCAGCAGCGGCGGGCTGTCGAACTCGGCGCTGACCTCCGCCCGCTGCGCACCTTCGCGCACCATGGCGGCGTCGGCGCGCTGGCCCAGGGCCAACTGCAGCGCGTCGATCAGGATGGACTTGCCGGCGCCGGTCTCGCCCGTGAGCACGGTGAAGCCGGCTCCGAGTTCGATCTCCAGTTCGGCGACGATGACCACGTCGCGCAGGCTCAGGCGGCGCAACATCGCTAGACCACGCCCTCGTACCAGCGCAGCTTGCGCCGCAGGGTGGCGTAGTAGCTCCAGCCGCGCGGGTGCAGGAAGCGCACCTTGTGGGCCGAACGGCGCACCTTGATCTGGTCGCCGGGGATCAGGCTGGCCAGGTTGTGCATGTCGAAGTTGGCCGAGATGTCCTTGCCGGAGACGATGCCGATGACGACCTCGCCGCGGTCGGGCAGCACGATGGGGCGGTTGCTGAGCGTGTGGCTGGCGATCGGCACGACCACCCAGCCGGCGACGGAGGGGTGCAGGATGGGCCCTCCGGCCGAGAGCGCATAGGCCGTGCTGCCGGTCGGCGACGCGACGATCAGGCCGTCGGCCCGCATGTTGGCGACGAACTCGCCGTCGATGTCGACCCGCAGTTCCACCATGCTGGCGGTGGCGCCGCGGCTGACCACCACGTCGTTCAGCGACAGGCCTTCGAAGATGCGTTCGCCGTCGCGCCAGACGTCGCCTTCCAGCATGCTGCGCTGTTCTTCCTCGTAGTCGCCGGCCAGCATGGGGGCCAGCGCTTCCTTGTACTGGCCGATGGGCACGTCGGTGATGAAACCCAGGCGCCCCTGGTTGATGCCCACCAGCGGCACGCCGTAGCGCGACAGTTCGCGCGCGATGCCGAGCATGGTGCCGTCGCCGCCCACCACCACGGCGATGTCGCAGACCTTGGCCATGTCCGCGGGCGACAGCGATTCGAAGCCGGTGACGCCGGTGGCCGAGGCGGTGTCGCGCTCGAAGCTGACTTCCAGCCCGCGATCGACCAGGAAATAGGCGATCTCCTCCAGCACCGGGCGTATGCCCCGCGCCTGGTACTTGCCCACGATCGCTGCATGACGGAAGCCCGACGGCATGCGGCGCATTACACCATAGGGCCCCCGCGTTTCCGGGACTGGCAAGCCCGCGGTCCGGGCGCCTTCCTACAATGGCGGACCATGCTGGACGACCGCGCACGTACGCTGCTGAAGACCCTGGTCGAGCGCTACATCGCCGACGGCACCCCTGTCGGCTCGCGAACCCTGTCGCGCACCTCCGGGCTGGACCTCTCCCCCGCGACCATCCGCAACGTGATGGCCGACCTGGAAGAGCTGGGCCTCATCGCCAGCCCGCACACCAGCGCCGGGCGCATTCCCACGCCGCGCGGCTACCGCCTTTTCGTCGACACCATGCTCACGGCGCGCCCGCTGAGCCTGGACGACCTGCACAACGCGCCGGCCGACGTGGCCGCCGCCACGGCGCAGCTTCACCCTGACCAGCCGCAGCGCGTCATCGCGCAGGCGGCCAGCCTGCTGTCCAGCCTGTCCAGCTTCGTGGGCGTGATCACCGCGCCGCGCAAGGCCAGCGTGTTCCACCACATCGAGTTCCTGCGCCTGGGCGAGCGGC
>CAZBUU010000110.1:0-12797 GCA_964495125.1 uncultured Rubrivivax sp. | reverse complement strand
GGCCGCATCGACGCCGACGGCTACGTCACCATCGTCGGCCGCAGCAAGGACCTCATCATCAGCGGTGGTTACAACGTCTACCCGGCGGAGATCGAAGGCTTCATCAACGAACTGCCGGGCGTGGCCGAGTCGGCCGTCATCGGCGTGCCGCACCCCGATTTCGGCGAGGCCGGCGTGGCCGTGGTGATCCCCAAGCCCGGCGTCACGCTGGAGCCGGCGTCGGTGGTGGCCGCGCTCAAGGCCAGCATCGCCAACTTCAAGGTGCCCAAGCAGGTGTTCGTGGTGCCCGAGCTGCCGCGCAACGCCATGGGCAAAGTGCAGAAGAACCTGCTGCGCGAACAGCACCAGGGCCTGTTCAAGCCATGAAGCTGCTGGTGCTCGGTGGCACGCGCTTCCTGGGCCGGCACCTGGTCGAGCAGGCCCTGGCCGCCGGGCACACCGTCACGCTGATGCACCGCGGACAGAGCGGTGCCACGCTGTTCCCGCAGGCCGAGCACCGGATCGCCGACCGCAACGGCGACCTGGCGGCGCTGCAAGGCGGCACCTGGGACGTGGCCATCGACACCAGCGCCTACTTCCCGCGCCAGGTGCGCGCCGTGGCCGCCGCGCTGGCCGGCCGCGTGGAGCGCTACCACCTGGTCAGCAGCATCAGCGCCTATGCGTCGCTGGACGCCCCGGGCACGGCCGAGGACGCCCCGCTGGCCACGCTGGACGACCCGACGGTGGAAACCATCACCGGCGCCACCTACGGCGGCCTGAAGGCGCTGTGCGAGGCCGCGGCGGCCGAAGGCTTCACTGGCCGCTGCTTCATCACCCGGCCCGGCCTCATCGTCGGCCCGCACGACCCCACGGGCCGCTTCACCTGGTGGGTGCAGCGCTTCGCCCGTGCCGCGCCCGGCGAGGCCGTGCTGGCACCGGGCGACGGCAGCGCGCCGGTGCAGTTCATCGACGCGCGCGACGTCGCGGCCTTCCATCTGCGGCATGCCGAAGCGGGCAGCACCGGCGTGTTCAATGTCACGGGGCCGCGGGAACCCCTGACGATGGGCGGGTTGATCGCCGCGCTGCGCGAGACGCTGGCGCCGCTGGCGCAGCCGCAGTGGGTGGGCGAAGACCTGCTGCTGGCGCAGGGCGTGGCGCCGTGGAGCGAACTGCCGGTGTGGCTGCCGCAGGCGCAGGCGAACCTGCACCGCACGGGCATCGCCGCGGCGCTGCAGGCCGGCCTGTCGTGCCGGCCGCTGGCGCAGACGATCGCCGACACCGCGACCTGGGCCGCCACCGGCGCGCCGGCCTCCAGCAACGGCCTGTTGCCGGCGCGTGAAGCCGCGTTGCTGCAGGCCTGGCGCGACGGCACCGCGCGCTGAGCGCGCCGCCATTCATCGTCTTTCCCGACGCTTCGTCGCCATCGGCAGGCGCTTCATCGCCTGGGGCTCGCGGCGCGGCGGGCGCTTGCCTAGAGTTCACCTCATCGCAAACCGCCCAGCCCCCCAGGAGCCCTTCATGAACACGCAAGCCATCACCCGCAGCGCCGCCGCCAGCCTGGCCTCTCTCTTCACGCTGGCCGTGCTCGCCAGCATCAACATGCTGGCCACCAGCCCCGCCCCCGAAGCGCTGTTCACGGCCACCCTCGGCCCCGCTTCGCAGACCATCGTCATCGAAGCCAAGCGCGACCGCGCCTGATTCGGCAAGGCGGTTGCACCCCACCCCCAGGCCCGCTTCGGCGGGCCTTTTTCATGCTCGCGCGAACCGGAGGCTGGCGCCACAAGTGCAGTGACACCGAACAGGCCTCCGCCACCATTCATCCACGCTGCAGTTTCTTCATCCGCGTCGCGCTGCCATTCGTCGCTCGACGCTCGCAAACCCCAGGGCCCCGGCCTACTGTGCACCCATCGCAACACCACCGACACACAAGGAAGTCACCATGAACCAACACGCCCAGCACCGCAGCGCCGCCCTTGCCCTGGCCGTCCTGCTGACCTTCAGCATCCTGGCCAGCATCAACGGCCTGGCCACCAGCCCCGCGCCGGACGCGCTGATCGCCGCCATCGAAGGCGGTGCCTCTCAGCCGGCCGCGTCGGTCGACACCAAGCGCCCGCGCGTCTGAACCGCGTCGGTGGTGCACGATGAGGCCCGCTTCGGCGGGCCTTTTTCTTGGCCGCTTCAGCCGCCGGGCTTGGGCACCAGCGGCCGGCCGGCGGCCTGCCAGGCGTCGATGCCGCCGCGAAGGAAGCGGGCGTTGACGCCGGCCTCACGCAGCTGCAGCGCGGTGCCGCGGCTCACTTCGTGGCCGTACACGCAGTAGACGACGACCTGCCTGCCCGCGGGCATCTCGCTCGCCCATTGCGCCACGCTGGCGGGGTCGCGCCAGACCGCGCCCGGCAGCTGCACCGTGGAGGCCGCGTACGCCGCGGCACGCCGCACGTCCAGCAGCAGCGCATCGCCCAGTTCCGCGGCCGTGGCCCCGAAGGCCTCGCTGGTGTCATCCATGGCAGTTCCTCAAGTGAGCTGTTGAAACATCAGCCCGGCCAGTCCGGCGCCGAGCACGACCGGGATGACACCGCGCTTGAACCTGAACAGCGCCACGGCAGCGGCAGCGCCGATCAGCAGCGCCGGCCATTCGAAGTGCCCGGCCAGGCCCTGGGGCCACAGCACGTGCCCGGCGAAGAACAGCGCCAGGTTCACGATCACGCCCACCACGGCGGCCGTGATGGCCGTGAGCGGCGCCGTGAACTTCAACTGGCCGTGCGTGGACTCGATGAAGGGCGCACCGAGCAGGATGAAGAGGAAGGAAGGCAGGAAGGTGAAGAAGGTCACCACCGTGGCCGCCACGGCACCGGCACCGAACACGGCGTCGGGTCCGAAGGGCGCGTGCGTCCAGCCGCCGACGAAGCCGACGAAGGCCACCACCATGATCAGCGGGCCGGGCGTCGTCTCGCCCAGGGCCAGGCCGTCGATCATCTGCGGCGCCGTGAGCCACTGGTGGTGCTCCACCGCACCCTGGTAGACGTAGGGCAGCACGGCATAGGCGCCGCCGAAGGTCAGCAGCGCCGCCTTGGTGAAGAACCAGCCCATCTGCGTGAGCACGGCGTTCCAGCCGAAGATCAGCGTCAGCGCACCGATCGCTGCACCCCACAGCACCAGGCCCACGAGCAGCACGAGGCGGAAGCGCCCCCAGCTGAAGACGGCGTGGGCCGGCGTGGGCGTGCCGTCGTCGATCAACGCCGGCCCGAAGCCCCGTTGGGCCGCAGCGTGCCCGCCCCCGGCCTGGAAGTGCGCGGGCGCGATGCGGCCGCCGACATGGCCCAGCAAGCCGGCCGCCAGCACGATGAGCGGGAACGGCGCCTGCAGCGCGAAGATGGCCACGAAGGCCGCCGCGGCGACGGCCCACAGCCAGGCGTTCTTCAAGGTGCGCGAGCCGATGCGCCAGGCCGCATGCAGCACCAGCGCCGTAACGGCCGGCTTGATGCCGTAGAACACGCCCGCCACCGCCGGCACCTGCCCGAAGGCCATGTAGACCCACGACAGCGCCACCAGGATGAACAGCGAAGGCAGCACGAAGAGGCCACCGGCGACGACGCCGCCGGCCGTGCGGTGCATCAACCAACCGATGTAGGTGGCCAGCTGCTGCGCCTCGGGGCCGGGCAGCACCATGCAGTAGTTCAGCGCATGCAGGAAGCGTTTCTCGGAGATCCAGCGCCGCCGCTCCACCAGTTCCTCGTGCATCAGCGCGATCTGCCCCGCCGGGCCGCCGAAGCTGACGAAGCCGAGCTTGAGCCAGAAGCGCAGCGCCTCGCCGAAGCCGGGTGCCGCAGGGGGCGGGGTGCTCTCGGTCATGCGCGGGCCTTCAGGCCGCCGAGCAGGGCGTCGAAGAGCGGCAGCGCGGCGGCCAGCAGGTCGTCGTCGCGCGCGTGCGCGGCCTGCAGCCCGCGCACCAGGAGTTCGATGCCGGGGGCCTCTTCGGCCAGCGCGCCGCCGACGTCGATGCCGTGCACCAGCCACCCCAGTTCGCGCAGGGCCGGGTCTTCGTCCAGGCCGAAGCTGGCGGCGACGACCTCGAAGGTGACGCGCTCGCCCACGTGCGTGAAGCGCGCGCCGTCGAAGTCGTAGCCCAATGCGCGTGCCGGGCACTTCTTCGGGTCGGCCAGCCACAGGAAGCGCGGCGACCGGTCGATGAATCGCTGCACCAGCCAGGCCGTGGCCAGCCGGTCGACCCAGGGGCGGCGGCGCGTGGCCCAGGTGCGGCCCTGGAAGTCGGCCACGTCCAGGCGCGGCAGCACGCCGGCGGCGGCGCGCGGCTCACCGGGCGACAGGCGCGAGGCGACGTCGCGGTGCAAGGCGGCCAGCGCCTCGGCGGCCTGGGCGCCGGGCGGGCCCGGGAAGAAGTCGATGTCCTGCACGGCGCGCAGCTGACGGTCCAGCGCGCGCAGGCCCTGCTGCAGTTCGGTCGGGGTGGCGCGGCGCAGCGTCGCGCGCAGCGCCTGGGCGGCCTGGCGCACCTCGGCGAAGAGCGCGGAGCGGTCGAAGTGGGCGCGAAAGGCCTGCTCCTGCGCCTCGTCGCGGGCCGGCACGACGAGCAGGTGCGCCGCGGCGCCGGCTTCGACGATGGTGGCCTCCAGGCCGCGCAGCGCGGCCGCCGTGGGCGCGTGCCCGGGCAGCAGGTAGACGCCTTCGCGCAAGGTGCCGGCCCCCGTGGCCTTGAGCGCGCGCCAGACGCGCACGCGCAGCGCGCTGGGCTGTGTCGGCAAGGTGGCGGTGAGGAGCAGCCATGGCGTCATGTAACGATCATCTCACAAAGAGATGATTGCTACATGATCTGTGCCCACTGCCCCCACTGCCACAGCGCGAAACCGGCCAGCATCAGCGCCGAGGCGCGCGCCACCCAGCGCTGCGCCTGGGCGTCGAAGCGCGCGCGCAGCGACGAGACGGCAGCGCACAGCGCCAGCCACCACAGTGCCGAACCGGCCAGCACGCCGGCCACCATCCACCACGGGGAGGCGGCAATGGCCCCCATCCCGCCCAGCACGCTGCCGAAGATGGCGATGAAGGACAGGATCGTGGCGGGGTTGGAGAGCGTGAGCAGGAAGGTGCCGGCGAAGGACGCCGCCAGGCCCGGCCCGCTCTTCACCGCCGCCTCGTGCGCCGGCGCCGCCGCGCGCCAGGTGCGCCAGGCCAGCCACAGCAGGAAGGCGCCGCCGGCCAGCGCGAGCGGCCCACGCGCGCCCTGCAGCGCCGCGATCAGCGCGCTGACGCCGAAGGCGCCCACGGCGCCGTACACCGCGTCGGCCACCGCCGCGCCCAGGCCCGTGGCCAAGCCCACGGCGGCGCCGTGGCGCAGCGTGCGCTGGATGACGAGCAGGCCGATCGGGCCCACCGGGGCGGCGATGGACAGACCGATCCACATCGAATGGACGACAAGGCTTGTTGCCGGCGACATCGCGCCAGCATAAGGGCGCGCCGGCTCAGTAGCTCACGCGCGCCAGGTAGGTCTTCTTCGACGCTTCAATCGCCTGCCCCAGCGTCAGGATGCCCGCCGCCTTCAGCAGCGGCAGCATGCGCAGGAAGACCTCGGCGGTGACCAGCGCGTCGCCCAGCGCCGTGTGGCGGCCCAGCACCGCCACGCCCAGGCGTTCGGCGATGGCTTCCAGCCGGTGGCTCTCCTGCTGGGGGTGCAGCGCGGCCGACAGCAGCAGCGTGTCCAGCACCGGCTGGTCGAAACGCAGGCCGGTGCTGGCCTCCTTCAGCTGCAGGAAGCGCATGTCGAAGGCGGCGTTGTGCGCCACCAGCACGCTGTCGTGCACGAAGGTGTGGAAGGCAGGCAGCACGGTGGCGATGGTCGGCTGGCCGGCCAGCATGTGCGGCTCGATGCCGTGGATGGCGATGCCGGCGGCCGACAGCGGGCGCTGCGGGTCCACCAGCTGCTCGAAGCTCTCCTGCCGGCGCAGCTTGCCGGCCACGATGCGCGTGGCGCCGATCTGGATGATCTCGTCGCCCGCCGAGGGCTCCAGGCCCGTGGTCTCGGTGTCGAACACGGTGTAGGCCAGCGCGTCCAGCGGCTGGTCCAGCAGCGCAGCGCCGCCCGTGGCGTGGGCGAAGAGATCGAAGTCGTAGAACTCGGGCCGGCTCTCGCCGCGCACCACGGCGGCGGCTTCCAACGGCGCCGCGGCGCCGGCCAGCGGCAACAGGAAGCGGAAGAAAGCCTCCTGGCGGATGCGGGCGCGCTCGAACCACAGTGCGCCGCCGTGGCGTTCCACCACGTCGCGCACGGTCAGCGGCGAGGCGCCTTCGCTGCCCGACAGCGGCTCGGTCTCCCAGGCGCTCACGGTTTCGGTGCTCATGGCCTGCACGGGCCAGACGAGGTCCAGCTGGGCCCGGGTGCCCGGGTTCGCGCCTTCGGCCGGCGCCAGGCGCAGCGTGATGCGGTGGATGTCGTACTCGTCGGCCAGGCGGCCGGCCAGGTGCAGCAGCGCCTGGATGAGCGAGAAGCTGTCCACCTTCAGCCACAGGCTGCCGTCCACCTCGCTGGCGATGACGCGGTCGCCGTGCGCGGACTCGATGCGCTGCGCGGCCGCGGCCACGAGGTCGGCGCCCAGCATGTCTTCCATCGGCCAGCGCGTCTTCAGCGCCTGCAGGCCCTGCGCCGCGGCGTCGTTGACGCGCTGGGCCAGGGTGCCGATCTCGTCGCGGATGACGTGCAGGAAGCGCTCGTGCGTGGCGGCGTCGATGCCGGGGTCGTCCAGCAGCTCCACCGCCGCCTGCAGCGTGCCCAGCGAGCCGCGCGTGCCTTCGGTCAGCGCGTGGAGCAGGCGGTCGCGCTCGTTGTCTTCGGCCAGGTCGCGCGTGATGTTGTCCAGCATCAGCACGAAGCCGTTCAGCGGGTCCTCGGGGCCTGCGTCGGGCGCGCGCACGGGGGTCATCTGCACGCGCAGCAGCTGCCCGGTGCGCGTACCCGTGACGAACTGCGCCGACGGGTGTGCCGCTCCCCGCGCGAGCCGCTGCTGCACGGCCTCCAGCGCATGGCCCAGCAGCTTGCGGTCCATCAGGGCGTAGATGCTGCGGCCCAGCCCCAGTGCGTCGGCCCCGCCGATGGCGGGGCCGTCGTGCAGGGCACGGAACTGCAACCGCGCGCGGGCGTTGAAGAGCAGGATGCGGCCGTCCAGGTTGCACACCACCACGCTCTGCGTCAGCTCGGCCATCAGCGCGGCCAGGCGGTTGCGCTCCTGCGCCAGGTCGCGCCCGGCCTCGGCCACCTTGGCGGCGATGCCCTCCTGCAGCGCCTGGCGCTGCAGCACCAGCGCGTTGACCTGCTGCGCCAGCGCGCGCACGCCGGCGCTGCCGCTGGCTTCGATGCGTGGCGGCGTCTCGCTGGACAGCGAGACCTGCAGCGCCTCGGCCAGCCGCGCCGCGGCGGCACCGTGGTGCAGCCAGGCGCGGTGCAGCGCAAAGCCGCAACCCAGCGAGGTGACCAGGCCCAGCAGAACCAGCAGCGCGAAGCGCGGCTCGATCAGCGTCCACAGCGCGGCCCGTTCGGCGGGCGACAGGGTGGCGGCCAGCAGACCGGCGGCCGCGCCGCCCACCACCAGCACCACCACGGCGGGCAGCAGCGCGGCGGCGATCTCCGGCCCGCGCAGGCGCAGCGGCACGCTCATTGGGGCACCCTACGCGCTGCGCGCGGTCCCGCCAAGCGGGAATTCGCGCTCGGGAAACCCGCGCCGCTCATCCCAGCATCTCCCTCACCCTGGCGGCCAGCTCCTTGGTGGCGAAAGGCTTGGTCATGTAGCCATCGGCGCCGACGCCCAGGCCCTGGGCGAGGTCGGTGTCGCGGCCCTTGGCCGTGAGCATGAGGATCTTCACGCCGGCCAGCGCCTCGTCGGCCCGCACGGCCTGGCAGACCTCCAGGCCGCTCTTGCCCGGCATCATCACGTCCAGCAGCACGAGGGCCGGCTTCTCGCGGCGGATGACCTCCAGCGCCTCGTCGCCCGTGCGCGCCAGCACCACGTCGTGGCCCTCGCGCTTCATCAGGTACTCCAGCGAGATCAGGATGTTGGGCTCGTCGTCGGCGATGACGATCTTGTGCGCCATGGTGTGTCTCCTCAGTCGTTCTTCGTCAGCGGTATCTCGAAACCGAAGCAGGCGCCCGCACCGGGCGCCGAGCGCAGCCACATCGTGCCGCCGAAGTGTTCCACGATGCGCTTGCTGATCGGCAGGCCCAGGCCCGTGCCCTGCGGCCGGTTCTTCGCGTCGCCGCCCTGGCGGAATTTCTCGAACACGAGTGTGCGCTGTTCCGGTGGCACGCCCGGGCCGTTGTCCTGCACCTCCACGGCCAGCAGGCCGGGGTTGACGCGCAGGCGCAGGCTCACCTCGCCGCGGCCTTCGGGCACGAACTTGGCGGCGTTGGACAGCAGGTTGATCAGCACCTGCAGCAGGCGGTCGGGGTCGGCACGCAGCGTGGGCACCACGGCGGGCTTGAGCAGTTCGATGCGGGCGCCGCGGGCGCGGAACAGCTCGGCCGTGGTGGCCACCGCCTTCTCGGCCAGCGTGCCCAGGTCCACGTCCACGGCCAGCCAGTCGGCGTGGCCGCTCTCGATCTTGGCCAGGTCCAGCACCTGATTGACCAGGCGCGACAGCCGCTCGCTCTCGCCCACCACCAGGGCCAGGAACTCCTGGCGCTGCACCGGGGGCATCTCGGGGTCGTCGCGCATCAGCTCGGTGAGCGCGCGGATGCTGGTCAGCGGCGTGCGCAGTTCGTGCGTGACGCTGGACATGAAGTCGTCCTTCAGCCGGTCCAGGCTCTGCAGCTTCTCGTTGAGCAGGCGCAGCTCGCTGGCCTCCTCGACGATGCGCCGCACGTCGGCCATCTCCAGCTGCTCCTCGTCCACCACCGAGGCCACCAGCACACGCGCCGAAGCGCTGCCGATGGCGCCTGCCAGCAGGGTCTCGGCGCGCTGCACGAGCGCGGGGTCGGCCACGGCGTCCGCGGCGGCTTCAGGCACCAGGGCCTGCGCCCGCTGCGGCCCGAGGAAACGCGCGAGCAGCGCGATGAGGTCCGCCACCTTGGCGCGGCCGCGCCAGAACACGCGCTCGGGGGCGCTGCGGTCGAAGACATCGACGAAGAGCACGGCCTGGCCGGCTTCGCGCGGCGAAGGCGGCCGCGCCAGCGACACCACCCCGTACAGGCCGATGTTGGCCAGCAGGCTCCAGAAGAGCGCGTGGCTCAGGTTGTCCAGCCCCGTCAGGCCCAGCAGCGCCTCGGGCTTCAACCAGGCGATGCCCCAGGGGCCTTCGCGCAGGAAGGCGTCATCCAGCCAGCCGCTCTTGGCGATGGACGGCAGCAGCAGCGTCCAGGCCCACAGCAGCGCGCCCGCGGCCAGGCCGGCCAGCGCACCGTCGCGCGTGCCGCCCTTCCAGAACATGCCGCCCAGCAGCGCCGGCGCGAACTGCGCCACGGCGGCGAAGCTGATGAGGCCGATGCTCACCAGCGCATAGGCTTCGCCGGCCATGCGCCAGTACAGCCAGCCCAGCAGCATCAGCGCCACGATGACGGCGCGGCGGATGGGCAGCAGCCAGCCGGAGAGGTCGCGCGAGGCGAATCGCTTCTGCGCCAGCAGCGCGGGGAGGACGAGGTCGTTGCAGACCATGGTGGAAACGGCGATGGCCTCCACGATCACCATGCCCGTGGCCGCGGACAGGCCGCCGATGAAGGCCAGCAGCGCCAGCCCCGGCGCGCCCGCGGCCAAGGGCAGCGAGAGCACGAAGGTCTCGGGGTCGGCCTGACCGGGGCCGAAGAACAGCACCCCGCCCACCGCCAAGGGCAGCACGAACACGTTGATGGCCAGCAGGTAGGCGGGGAAGGCCCAGGCGGCGCGGCGGATGTGCGTCTCCGAGACGTTCTCCACCACCATCACCTGGAACTGACGCGGCAACAGCAGCACCGAAAGCCCCGCCAGAAGCAGCAGCGTGAACCAGGAGCCGTAGGCGAAGGGGGCCCCGGCGGGCGGGTCCAGCATGCGCGCCAGTTCGGGCAGGGCACGCGCCCGCTCGAACAGGTCACCAGGCCCGGCGAAGACGCCGAAGGTGACGAAGGCGCCCACGGCGACGAAGGCCAGCAGCTTGACCACCGACTCCGCCGCGATGGCCGCCACCATGCCTTCGTGGCGCTCGCTGGTGTCCAGGTGTCGCGTGCCGAAGGCGATGGTGAAGCCGGCCAGCAGCAGCGCCACGATCAGCGTGATGGGCGTGGAGCCGTGGGCCGGCTGGCCGGTCAGCAGCACCCAGCCGCTGGCCACGGCCTTGAGCTGCAGCGCCACGTAGGGCACGACGCCCACCACGGCCAGCAGCGTCACGCCACCGGCCAGCGCGCGGCTCTTGCCGTAGCGGCTGGCGATGAAGTCGGCGATGGAGGTGATGCGCCAGGTCTTGGCGATGCGCACCATCTTTCTCAGCACCCACCAGGCGCCCACCATCGCCAGCGTGGGCCCCAGGTAGATGGGCAGGAAGGCGATGCCGCCGCCGGCGGCGCGGCCGACGCTGCCGAAGTACGTCCACGCGCTGCAGTAGACGGCCATGCTCAGTGCATAGACCCAGGCGTTGCCAATGACGCTGCGCCCCGCGGCCGCGCGGCGGTCGGCCCAGGCGGCCACGCCGAACAGCGCCAGCAGGTAGGCCAGCGAGGCGGCCAGCACGATCCCGGGCGAGAGCGTGGCCATGGCGTTCAGCCTTGTCCGCCTTCCAGCACCCAGGCCAGCAAGCCGATCAGCGCCGCCCAGACACCGAACAGCGCCAGCGGCGACAGCCACAAGGCGAGCAGCGGCGCGTTCAGCACCAGCACGCCGGCGACGAAGAGCGCCAGCAGGCGTTGCGGCGTGCGCGGGTTGCCGCCCATCACAGCGCGTCCAGCCTGTAGCGCTGGCGCAGGAAGGCGCGGAAGCGGCGCACGATGCCCATGGCGTCGTGCAGCGGCTCGCGCTCCAGCGTCGACAGGTCCGAGGGCTTCACCTCGTTGCTGGCGGGGCCGCCCTGCGCGCGCTGCTTGAGCTGGTGCGTGAGGCGGATGCCCATCAGCAGGTGCAGCGCGTCCACCAGGTCCTGCGCCAGCGCCGGGTCCAGGTGGCCGCCGGCCGCCAGCTTGGCCAGACGCGCCGCCGTGCCGGCCTCGTGCACGCCCAGTTGCAGGCTCAGCGCGCGCACGCCGTGCACGATGGGGAAGGTGCCGAGCTTCTTCAGGTCCAGCGGCTGTTCGTCGCGGCTGCTGCCCACGAACTGCGTCAGGCGGGTGAACCAGTTGCCGGGCTCGGCGAACTGGTCGGCGGCCGCGGCGAAGCGGGCATGGAAGGCGTCGTTGTCGGCCAGCAGGGCGCCCAGGTGCGCACGGGCCGCGTCCAGCAGCTCCGGATCACCGGCCACGCAGGCGGCGTCCATGAAGATGGCCATGTGCATGGGGCCTTCGGCGTCCTGGCCGTAGACCCAAAGCCGCAGCGTCTCGCGGAAGGCCGCCAGCGGCTGCCGCCACACCGGGTTGGTGAGCATGATGTGGCCCGGGCACGGCGGGTAGCCGAAGCGCGCCAGCGCCGCCGCGAAGGCCTCGGCCACGGCGGGCAGGCCCGGAAAATCGAATCCGTCGCGCAGCAGCAGCGCGTTGTCCTGGTCGGTCTTCAGGATCTGCTCACCGCGGCCTTCGCTGCCCATCACCAGCAGCGCCGAGTGGGCCTGCAGTTCGGGCGGCGCCACCAGCGCCCACAGCCGTGCCAGCAGGCGCTGGTTGAGTTCGCTCACCAGCCGCGTGATGCGCTCGATGCGGATGCCGCTGCCGTGCAGCAGCTTCACCAGGTCATCGATGCGCGCGGCGGCCTGGGCCAGTTCATCGATGCCGGCCGCTTCATCGATCTGCAGCGCCACGATGTGCGAGTGGTTGGCGACGAAGCTCACCAGGTCCAGCTGGCCCAGCAGGCCGATCACCGGCGCGTCGGCGCCGGGGCCGTCGCGCACCACCAGGCGGTGCACGCGGTGCCGCACCATCAGCCACAGCGCTTCGAAGAGGTCGGCGTCGGCGTCGATGGCGATGAGCCCGAAGTGCGCCACCTCGCGCACCGCCAGCTGGTACGGCGGGCGCTCGCGCAGCAGCGCGTCGCGCAGGTCGGTGGTGGTGAAGATGCCCAGCCGGCCACCTTCGTTCACCAGCGCCTGCGTCAGGTTCTGCTGCTGCAGCAGGCGGCACAGCGAGACGAGGTCCATCCCGCCGTCGACGTAGAAGGGCTTGCGCAGGAAGGCGTCGCGCACGCGGGCCGTCACCAGGGTGAGCATCTCGCGCTGCGGTTCGGCGTGTGTCGTCATGGGCCGGAAGAAGCGAAAAGGCCCGCCGACCTGGGGGTCTGCGGGCCCGTTGACGGAAGAGACCGGATGCTAGTGGCCCGACGCACCCGAGGCGCCGATGCCCGTTTCCGAGCGCAGCTGCTGCGCCGGGAAGCCTTCGCGGTCGGTCGTGGCGCGCTGGCTGCGGTCCAGCACGCTGAACAGCCAGATGCCGACGAAGGCCAGCGTCATGCTGAAGAGGCAGGGGCTGGTGTACGGGAAAAGCGCACTGCCCTTCGGGTAGCCCAGCGTGGCTTCCCACACCGCCGGCGAAACCACCGTCAGCGCCACCGAGGACACGAGGCCCAGGAAGCCGCCGATCACTGCGCCCTTGGTGGTGCAGCCCTTCCAAAGCACGCTCATCAGCAGCACCGGGAAGTTGGCGCTGGCGGCGATGGCGAAGGCCAGGCTCACCATGAAGGCGATGTTCTGCTTCTCGAAGGCGATGCCCAGCA
>CAZBUU010000109.1:0-12813 GCA_964495125.1 uncultured Rubrivivax sp. | reverse complement strand
GGGTAGGTGGCACCGAGCCGAAGGGTGACCTTCGGCCCAGAGGAATGGCGGTCACGGTCCGTGCTGCGCAAGCAGCAGGGGCCGCACAGAATCCGGCCTATCGGTCCGCTTCACACTTTTCAGTTTCAGGTGGGCACGACGAGCGCGTGCCGCGCCTGCCAGCGCAGGCCGCTGTCGGCGGCCGCGGGCACCAGGCGCATCGCCAGTGCGCTGCGGTCATCGGGGCTCAGCGAACGCCAGAGGAAGTCGCGCGCGTTCCCGGGGTCGCCCTCCACGAACAGCTGGCTCGTCAGTTCGCCGAAGCTGGCGTGTCGCAGCTTGACGTGGATGTGTGGCGTGCGGCCCGGGTAGGGCACGGGCCGGATGGTGCGGAAACGCAGGGCGCCGGCGGCGTCGCTGCGCGCGGCGCCGAAGCCCTGGAAGCCGGGGTCGATGCGCGCCGGGTCCAGCGTCTGGCTCGGGTGGCGGTAGTTCTGCTTCTGGTCGCACTGCCAGATCTCGACCTCGGCGCCGTCGATGCTGCGGCCCCGCGTGTCGCGCACCGCGAACTCCAGCCCCAGGTGCTCGCCTTGCGCCACCAGCGTGCCGCCGGGGCGTACCACGCGCGACAGGTCGGCGTCCTGGTCGGGCCAGGGCTCGCGCCAGGCGCGCGGCGGGTAGAACGGGCCCTCGGTCATCGGCGCCAGCACGCGGGCGGGCTGGGCCAGGGCGGGCAGGGCCAGCGCGGCGGCGCCGGCGACGACGAGTTGGCGGCGGGTCGTGCACATGTCCGCATTCCACCACGCAGCCTGCCACGGGCCCCTAAACTCCTGCGTTTGACCCCACGACGATGAACCCCCAAGCCGCCCAGCTCTGGGCGGGGCCGCGATGGACACTGGCCTTGCTGCTGGCCTGCCTCAGCATGCTGGGGCCCTTCGCCGTCGACACCTACCTGCCGGCCTTCGCCGGCATCGGTGCCTCGCTGCAGGCCACGCCGGTGCAGATGCAGCAGACGCTGGCCAGCTACCTGTTCGGCTTCTCGGTGATGAACCTGTTCCATGGCGCGCTGTCCGACAGCCTGGGGCGGCGGCCGGTGGTGCTGGTGGGCGTGGCGCTGTTCACGCTGGCTTCGCTGGGCTGCGCGCTGGCCACCTCCATCGGCGCGCTGATCGGCTTTCGCGCGCTGCAGGGCATGTGCGCCGGCGCCGGCATGGTGGTCAGCCGCGCGATCATCCGCGACCTGTTCCCGCCCGAGCAGGCACAGAAGATGATGTCGCAGGTGACGCTGTACTTCGGCATCGCGCCGGTGGTGGCACCCATCGTCGGCGGCTGGCTCTATGTGCATGCCGACTGGCATTCGATCTTCTGGCTGCTGGTGGGCCTGGGCGCGCTGCTGTGGCTGGGCGTGGCGCGCTGGCTGCCCGAGTCGCTGCCGCCGGCGCAGCGCCAGCCCTTCTCGGCCGGCCACCTGATGCGCGGCTACGCCGAACTCCTGCGCAACCCGCGTTTCGTGGCGCTGGTGTTCGCCAGCGGCGTGCCCTTCAACGGCATGTTCCTCTACGGCCTGGCCGCGCCGGCCTTCCTGGGTGAACACCTGAAGCTGGCACCGACGCAGTACGCCTGGTTCTTCGTCGTCAACATCGCCGGCATCATGGCCGGGGCCTGGTGGTCGGGCCGGCTGGCGGGGCGCCTGGCTCCGCGGCTGCAGATCCGCCGCGGCTTCCTCATCATGGTCGCCGCCACGGCGCTGAACCTGGCGCTGAACCTGGCCTTCACGCCCAGCGCCTGGTGGGCCTTCTGGCCCATCGGCCTGTACGCCCTCGGCTGGTCGCTGATGGTGCCGGCGGTCACGCTGCTGGCGCTGGACCAGGCGCCCGACCGCCGCGGCATGGCCTCGTCCATCCAGGCCAGCGTCGGCAGCCTGGCCAACGCGCTGGTGGCGGGCGTGGTGGTGCCGCTGGTCATGCACTCGACGGTGGCGCTGGCCGTGGCGTCGGCGCTGCTGATGGGGGTGGGACTCCTGGCCTGGGCCTGGGTGCGGAAGCGGCTGCCGGCATAGCCGGGCGTTCAAGTCGGGCTCGCTGCCGGCCGATAAGGCCCCGAGGAGCCCGCATCATGAGCCGCCGACTTTCCATCGCCTTCACCCCCTTGCTGCTGGCCAGCCTGATGGCGCCTGCCCTTGCGGCCGGCGACCATGCCGCACCCGCCCACGCCGCCCCGGCCAAGCCCGCGGTCGCCAAGCCCGCACCCGCGCCCGAGCCGGCGGCGGGCAAGGCCGCCAAGCCGGGTGCGGAAGCCGCCAAGGCGCCGGTGGACGCCGCGCCGGTGCCGCTCGATCCCCTGGAGACGCTTCGCCAGCGTCTGGCCGAACGCCTGTCCGCCACGCGCAACAGCGCGCAGGGCGGCCCCTACGACGTTCGCGTGACGCCCAAGCCCAACGGCGCGGCCGACGCCCATGCCACGGCGCCCTCGGCCAAGCCCGCGTCGCTGCGCACCGGTGGCCACGTCGCACCGGCCAAGGCCAAGGGCTCGGCGTCCGCGACGCCCGACGGCCACGGCCCCGCGCACTGGGACTACAAAGGTCCCACCGGCCCGGCCGCCTGGGGCGGCCTGAAGCCGGAGTTCTCGCTGTGCAACGTGGGCCAGCGCCAGAGCCCCATCGACATCCGCGGCGGCCTCGCCGTGGACCTGGACCCCGTGAAGTTCGACTACCAGTCCAGCCGCTTCGCCGTGCTGGACAACGGCCACACGGTGCAGGTGAACGTGGCGCCGGGCAATGCCATCGACGTCGGTGGCAAGCGATTCGAACTCGTGCAATTCCACTTCCACCGGCCCTCCGAAGAGCGCATCGACGGCCGCCAGTTCGAGATGTCGCTGCACCTGGTTCACAAGGACGAGCAGGGCAGGCTGGCCGTCGTGGGCCTGCTCTTCGAGAAGGGCCCGCCCAACCCGACGCTGCAGAAGGTGTGGAACAACCTGCCGCTGGAGCGCAACGAGGAAAACGCCGCGCGCGCGCCGCTGGAACTGGCGGACCTGCTGCCCACCGACCGCCGTTACTACACCTACATGGGCTCGCTCACCACGCCGCCCTGCAGCGAAGGCGTGCAGTGGATCGTGATGCGCCAGCCGGTGACGCTGACGCCGGAGCAGATCGACATCTTCGCGCGCATCTACCCGATGAACGCGCGCCCGGTGCAGCAGGTCTCGGGCCGCCGCATCATGCAGAGCAACTGATTCAGCGGCGCAGCAGCAGCGCCGGCCACAGCCACAGGCTGGCGAACCACAGCCCCACGCGGCCCACGCTCAGCGGCCGTGTCTCGTGCGCGGCCACGCGCATGAAGAGCACCACCGCGCCCGCCACCACGTAGAGCATCAGCGCGCTGTAGAGGCCGGCACGCCAGGCGTAGCTGTCGCCGAAGGCGTCGCCCAGCCAGCGGCCCAGCAGCGCGGCCGCGAACACCGACAGCAGCAGCGCCAGGGCCACGCCGGCGATTGCGTGGCGCTGGCGGTAGAGCGGATCCTCGTAGGACATGCGGGGGTTTCTTCCAGGCGGAACGCTTGCGGTTCCGGCCGGACGCGAGTATCACGGGGCTGCGCCGCAGAGCGCATGACCCCAACACACCAGGAGACATCCCATGAACCCTCGGTCCCGAGCGCATGCCTGCGTCTGGATGCTGGGCAGCTGCCTGTTCGCGCTGCCCATCGCCTCCCAGGCCCGCGTCACCCGAATCTTCATCGACGACATCCAGCCCCTGCCGAACGCGGCGGGCCAGACCATCGCCTACGAGCAGGTTTCGGGCCGCGCCGTCGGCGAGCTGGACCCCGCGCTGCCGCAGAACGCCATCATCAACGACATCACGCTGGGGCTGGAAGCCAACGGCAAGATGCGCTACGAGACCACCTTCGTCCTGTCGCGCCCGGTGAACCCCAGCCACGGCAGCGGCCTGATGTGGCACGACGTGCCCAACCGCGGGTCCCCCATCGTCATCAACGTGGCCGAGCGCAACTTCGGCGACATCGGCTTGGCCAGCGCCTGGCAGGGCGACAACGCCGGCGGCACCGCGGTGCGCGCCAGCATGCTGGTGGGCGGCCGCCACTTCCTGGCGCTGCCGGTGGCGAAGAACGCCGACGGCAGCAGCATCACCGGCCCGGTGTTCGCGCGCATCGTCAACCGCTCGGGCCCGGGATCGCAGGCGCTGTTCGTGCAGGCCAACCCGCTGCCCTACAGGCCCGAGACGCTGGACACCACGCAGGCCACGCTGGTGTCGCGCGATGCCGAGTCCACCACTGGCGCGGTGAGCAACGAGGTCGCCATTCCCGCCGGCGACTGGGCCTGGGCCGCGTGCAGCGCCGCCAACCCCTTCCCCGGCACGCCCGACCCGACGCAGATCTGTCTGAAGAACGGCTTCGACGCCACCAAGCTCTACCAGGTGGTGTTCCGCGCCAAGGACCCCTACGTGCTGGGCGCCGGCTTCGCCGCCTGGCGCGACGTGGCGCAGTTCTTCAAGACCGCGACCACCGACGACTTCGGCACGCCCAACCCGGCGGCCGGGCGCGTGACGCACAGCATCGCGCGCGGCAACTCGCAGAGCGGCAACTTCCTGCGCGGCTGGCTGCACCTGGGCTTCAACCGTGGCGAAGACGGCGCGCGCGTGCACGACGGGCTGTGGCCCATCATCGCCGGTCGTCGCATCGCGCTGAACTTCCGCTGGGCGCAGCCCGACGGCGTGCTGGAGCTCTACCAGGCCGGCAGCGAAGGCCCGCAGTGGTGGGTGAAGTGGCCTGACACCGTGCGCGCCCTGCCCGAAGCCGGCATCCTGGACCGCTGCACCGCCACCGACACCTGCCCCAAGGTGGTGGAGCACTTCGGCTCGGCCGAGGTGTGGGCGCTGAAGATGACCACCGAGTGGGTGGGCACCTCGGCCGACGCCGACATCCCGGTGCCGGAGAACGTGCGCCGCTACTACATCGCCAGTTCCACCCACGGCGGCGGTGCGGGCGGTTTTGACAGCAGCCTGAACCCGACGCCGGCGCCCAACTGCCCGGGCAACAACTTCGGCACCGGCGTGCTGCCGGCCAACCCGATGCCGCATGTGCAGACGGTCAACGCCATCCGCGTGCATTTCCGCAAGTGGGTGACGAACGGCACGCCGCCGCCACCGAGCGTGTGGCCGCTGCTGTCGCGCGGTGAGCTGGTGGAGGCCAACAAGGCCGCCATGGGCTTCCCCACGCTGCCGGGCCTGCGCGCCACCATTCCCGAGGCCGACTTCATCATGCCGGTGCTTGACTACGACTGGGGGCCCCAGTTCAACTACACCGATGCCAGCGGCGTGCCCAGCAACGCGCCGCCGCCCATCAAGCAGGTCATCAAGATGCTGGTGCCGCGCGTGAATGCCGACGGCAACGAGGTCGGCGGCGTGCCCGTGGTGCTGGCCGATGCGCCGCTGGGCACCTACCTGGGCTGGAACGTCACCGCTGGCGGCGCGCGGCCCTTCCACCAGGGTCAGATCTGCAACTACGTCGGCGGCATGATCCCCTTCGCCAGGACGCAGGCCGACCGCCTGGCCAGCGGCGACCCGCGGCTGTCGCTGGAGGAGCGCTATGGCACGCACGAAGGCTATGTGCGCGCCGTGAAGAAGGCCGTGGCGCGGGCCCTGCGGGCGGGCTTCCTGCTCCCGGCAGACGCCGAGACGCTGGTGCAGCAGGCAGCGGCCAGCGGCGTGCTGCGCTGAGCGAGGGCACCCGAACGCGGGTCACACCCGGCCAGAAAGTGGGGCCGGGTGGCCCGCAGCACCTCACAAAGCACTTTCATACCCGCTGCCAAGTGCTTATTTTGGAATGGGTTTTTACCGAGGCAAGCCTGAAGTTCGGGCTGTAAGTACTTGATTTGATTGATTTTTCGGCCCCCTGACGCGTTGACCCCTCCGAATCGCTCGGGTACAGTGGGAGATCGTGTGATTTAGTGGGGCGCGGTGTCGAATCTGGTTTTTCGCGGTGGGCCGGTGGTCACCCTGGACGGGAAGGGGCGCGTGACCGTGCCCGCCCGCTGGCGTGACCTGCTGATGGCCACCGTCAACGGCCAGCTCATCATCGCGCGCAAGAACGACGGCTGCCTGGGCGTCTACCCGCCGCCGGTGTGGGACCAGATCGAGACCATCGCCCTGGGCATGCCCGCCGAGCACGACGCCTGGCGCCGCTTCTACATCGGCAGCGCCACCGAGGTGGAGATCGACAGCGCCTCGCGCCTGCTCGTGCCGCCCGAACTGCGCGACTGGGCCGGCCTGAACGACAAGGTCAAGTTCATGGGCGTGGGCTCGTACTTCGAGCTCTGGGACACCGTTCGCTACGAAGCCCATGACCTCACCGAGCGCGCCAAGGGCATGCCCGAGGTCCTGCGCAGCATGGTCATCCGGTGAGCACCGACACCGCATGGCGCCACACCACCGTGCTGCTCAACGAGGCCGTCGAGGCCCTGGTGAAGCAGCCCGATGGCGTGTTCGTGGACGGCACCTTCGGCCGCGGCGGGCACTCGCGTGCGGTGCTCGCGAAACTCTCGCCGGCGGGCCGCCTGGTGGCTTTCGACAAGGACCCGGAAGCCATTGCCGAAGCGGCCACGATCAGCGACCCGCGCTTCGCCATCCGCCACGCCGGCTTCGGCGACATGGCTTCCGAACTGCAGGGCCTGGGCATTGCGCAGGTGCAGGGCGTGCTGCTGGACATCGGCGTCAGTTCGCCGCAGATCGACAACCCCGAGCGCGGATTCAGCTTCCGCCACGACGCACCGCTGGACATGCGCATGGACACCACGCGCGGCGAGACAGCGGCCGAGTTCCTGGCACGCGCCGATGTGCGCGAGATCGCGGAGGTGATTCGTGACTATGGCGAAGAACGGTTTGCTGTTCAGATTGCAAAGGCGCTTGTCGCTCGCCGCGAAAGCGGGGCTCCCGTCGTTCGCACCGGCGAACTGGCCGCACTCGTGGCTCGCACCGTCAAGACCCGCGAGCAAGGCCAGGACCCTGCAACGCGCACGTTTCAGGCTCTACGGATTCATGTCAACGCCGAGCTTGAAGCGCTCGAGCAGGGGCTGAAGGCAGCGCTGGCGCTGCTGGCCCCGGGTGGACGTCTCGTGGTGATCAGCTTCCATTCGCTGGAGGACCGCATCGTCAAGACCTTCATCGCCCGTGAAAGCCGCGACACGTTCGACCGCCGCGCGCCCATGGCGCCGCCGCGCGCGCTGCGCCTGGCGGCGCTGGGGCGCCTGAAGCCGTCGGAGGGCGAGATCGCCGCCAACCCGCGCGCCCGCTCGGCCGTGATGCGGGTGGCCGAACGCACCGAGGTGGCGGCGTGACGAAGGTGAACATCCTTCTCGTCCTGGCGCTGCTGGCCAGCTGCCTGCTGCTGGTGAACACGTCCTACGAGTCGCGGCGTCTCTTCGCCGCGCTGGACGCCGCGCGCGCCGAGCAGAAGCAGCTGGACGCCGAATTCAAGCGCCTGGACGCCGAAGCCCAGGCCCAGGGCACGCACCTGCGCGTGGAGCGCACGGCGCGCGAGAAGCTGGCCATGCGCACGGCCACGCCCGCCGTCACGGCCTACGTCTTCGACGGGCCCGCGTCGGCCCCCGGGGGTGAGCGATGAGCCGCGCCACCCCCACCAGCGTGCGCAGCGTCAACTACGCCACCAGCCCGCTGCTGGCCAGCAAGACGCCGCCGTGGCGTTCGCGCTTCGTGGTGGCCTTGGTGGGCCTGGCCTTCCTGGGCCTGCTGGTGCGCGCCGTGCACCTGCAGATCGTCGACACCGACTTCTACCAGGCGCAGGGCGAGAAGCGTTTCGTGCACCACCAGCCGCTGCCCGCCAGCCGCGGCCGCATCCTCGACCGCAACGGCCTCGTGCTGGCCACCAGCGTGGCCCTGCCCACGGTGCAGGTGGACGCCAAGCTCTTCAGCGCCGACGTGGCCCAGCGCAAGGCCCTGGCGAAGGCGCTGGGCATGCCCGCGCCGGAGCTGGACGACAAGCTCGAGGGCGTCACCGGTGCCGTGGTGCTCAAGCGCCTGGTGGAAGAACCGGTGTGGCAACAGGTCAAGGCGCTGGGCCTCAAGGGCGTGTACGAAGTGCGCGAGTACAAGCGCCGCTACCCCGAGGGCGAGTCCTCGGCGCACGTGGTGGGCTTCACCGACATCGACGGCAAGGGCATCGAAGGCATCGAGCTGGGCTTCCAGAAGGAACTCATCGGCCAGAGCGGCCGCCGCACCGTGGTGCGGGATCGCCTGGGCCGCGTGGTGGAAGACGTCGGCGACCAGGCCAACCCGGTGAACGGCCGCGACATCACGCTGTCGCTCGACAGCAAGGTGCAGTTCTTCGCCTACCAGCGCGTGCGCGACGCGGTGAAGGAGCACAAGGCCAAGGCCGGCAGCGTGGTGGTGCTGGACACCCTGACGGGCGAAGTGCTGGCCCTGGCCAACTACCCCAGCTACGACCCCGCCGAGCGCGTGCGCAACCGCGACGCCATCCGCAACCGCGCACTGACCGACGTCTTCGAGCCCGGCTCGACCATGAAGCCGCTGGTGGCCGCGCTGGCGCTGGAGACCGGCCGCGTGAAGCCCGACACCGTGCTCAACACCGCACCGGGCAGCCTGGTCGTCGGCCCGCTGGTGGTGCGGGATGCGCACCCGCACGCCGGGCTGACGGTGGCCGAGACGATCCAGAAGAGCAGCAACATCGGCGCCGCGCGCCTGGCCATGGGCATGCCGGCGCGCGAGCTGTGGGAGCTGTTCAGCAGCGTGGGCTACGGCCAGCGGCCGCAGATCGGATTCCCCGGCGCCATCACCGGGCGGCTGAAGCCCTGGAAGAGCTGGCGCCCGGTGGAGCAGGCCACCATGGCCTACGGCTACGGCCTGTCGGCGTCGCTGCTGCAGATGGCGCGCGCCTACACGCCGCTGGCGCGCGACGGCGACGTCATTCCGCTGACCATGCTCAAGCGCGAAGCGGACGAGCCGGTGGTCGGCCTGCGCGTGCTGTCGCCGGCCACGGCGGCGGAGATCCGCCGGATGCTGCAGATGGCCGCCGGCCCCGGCGGCACGGGCACCAAGGCGCAGACCATCGGCTACTCGGTGGGCGGCAAGAGCGGCACGGCGCACAAGCAGGAAGGCAAGGGCTACGCCACCAACAAGTACCGCTCGTGGTTCGTCGGCATGGCGCCCATCAGCTCGCCGCGCATCATCGTGGCGGTGATGGTGGACGAGCCGACCAACGGCCTGCACTTCGGCGGCGACGTCGCCGCGCCGGTGTTCAGCCAGGTCGTGCAGCAGACGCTGCGCATGATGAACGTGGCGCCGGACATCGACGTCAAGGCGCAGATCAACGCGAAGCCGCAACCGCCGGCCGAGCCGGAGAGCTTCTGACCGTGGGCGCCGCGGGCATCAGCACCTTCAGCACGCCGGGCGAAGCCGCCGCGTGGCTGGCCGGGCACGTGCGCGGCCGCCTGCGCACCGACAGCCGTGCCGTGCAGCCGGGCGACGGTTTCATCGCCTGGCCCGGCCACTCGCGCGACGGCCGCAGCTACGTGCCGCTGGCGCTGGCCTCCGGCGCCGCCGCCTGCCTGGTGGAGGCCGAAGGCGTGGCCACCTTCGGCTTCACCGACGAGCGCATCGCCGCCATGCCGGGCCTGAAGGCCGCCACCGGCGCCGTGGCCGACACCTTCTTCGCGCAGCCCAGCGCCGTGCTGGACGTGGTGGCCACCACCGGCACCAACGGCAAGACCAGCACCGCCTGGTGGACGGCGCAGGCGCTCACGCGGCTGGGCCGCCGCTGCGGCGTCATCGGCACGCTGGGCGTGGGCGCGCCGCCGGTGGCAGGCGAAGCCGGCGACGTGGCGCACACCGGCCTCACCACGCCCGACCCGGTAACGCTGCACAGCGCCTTCCGCAGCTTCGTGGACCTCGGCTTCTCGGCCTGCGCGCTGGAGGCCTCGTCGATCGGCCTCGTGGAGCGCCGCCTGGCCTCGGCCCGCATCGACGTCGCGCTCTTCACCAATTTCACGCGCGACCACCTCGACTTCCACGGCACCATGCCCGCCTACTGGGCGGCCAAGCGGTCCCTCTTCGGCTGGCCGGGGCTGCGCGCGGCCGTGATCAACATCGACGACGCGCAGGGCGAGGTGCTGGCGCGCGAACTGAAGGGCACGGGCATCGACGTCTGGACCGTGTCGCTGCACGGCGCCGCGCGCCTGGTGGGCCGCGGCCTGCACTACGAGCGCGGCGGCCTGGCCTTCACGCTGGCCGAAGGCGCCCACGAGGCCGAGGTGAAGAGCACGCTGGTGGGTGACTTCAATGCCAGCAACCTGCTCGTCGTGCTGGGCGGCCTGCGCGCTTTGGGCGTGCCGCTGGCCGACGCGGCGCGCGTGGTGCCCGGGCTCACCTCCGTGCCCGGCCGCCTGCAGCGCGTGAGCGGGCACGACGTCGACGTGGTGGTGGACTACGCCCACACGCCCGACGCCCTGGCCAAGGTGCTGCAGGCGCTGCGCCCGCTGGCCAGCGGGCGCGGCGGCCGCCTCTGGTGCGTGTTCGGCTGCGGCGGCAACCGTGACGCCACCAAGCGGCCGATGATGGGCGCCATCGCGGCGGCGGGGGCCGACCATGTCGTCGTCACCAGCGACAACCCGCGTGACGAGAAGCCCGACGAGATCCTGGCGCAGATCCTCACCGGCCTGACGGGCCACGACGAGATCGACGTCTTCGAAGATCGGCGTCAGGCCATCACGCACGCCATCGGCCGCGCCGCCCCGGGTGACGTGGTGCTGCTGGCCGGCAAGGGCCACGAGGACTACCAGGAAGTGGCCGGCGTCAAGCTGCCCTTCTCGGACCTGGAAGAAGCCCGCGTGGCGCTGGCGCTGCGCGAAGGGGCGCCGCGATGATGGCCACCCTGGCGCAACTGCATGCGCTGCTGCCGGGCAGCCGGCTGGTCGGCGACGGCCGCATCGGCCTGGGCCGCGTGCACAGCGACACGCGCAGCCTGCAGCCGGGCGACTTCTTCGTGGCGCTGCGCGGCGAGCGTTTCGATGGCGCCGACTTCCTGCCCCAGGCGCGCGCTGCCGGTGCCGTGGCGGCGCTGGCCGAGCGCGGGCTGTCGCCTGCACTGCCGGGCCTGCTGGTGCCCGATGCGCTGGCCGCGCTGCAGCGCCTGGCCGCGGCCTGGCGCGCGCGCTTCACGCTGCCGCTGGTGGCGGTGGCCGGCAGCAACGGCAAGACCACGGTGACGCAGATGGTGGCCGCCATCTTCCGCGACTGGCAAGGTGAGGCTGCACTGGCCACCGCCGGCAACCTCAACAACCACATCGGCGTGCCGCTCACGCTGCTGCGCCTGCGCCCGGCGCACCGCGCGGCGGTGCTGGAACTGGGCATGAACCATGTCGGCGAGATCGCACAGCTGGCCGAGTGGGCCGCGCCGACCGTGGCGCTGGTGAACAACGCGCAGCGTGAGCACCAGGAGTTCATGGCCAGCGTGGAGGCCGTGGCGCGCGAGAACGGGGTTGTCATCAGCGCGCTGCCGGGCCAGGGCACGGCGGTGTTTCCGGCCGACGACCCCTTCACGCCGCTGTGGCGCGAGCTGGCCGGCGCGCGCCGCGTCATCGCCTTCGGCGAAGGTGGTGAGGTGCGCGCCACCGCGGACTGGCAGGGCACGGCCTGGGCACTGACGTTGCACACGCCGGCCGGCGACGTGGCCACCACGCTGCGCCAACCGGGGCAGCACAACCTGCGCAACGCGCTGGCCGCCACGGCCTGCGCGCTGGCTGCCGGTGCGCCGCTGGCCGCCATCGCGCAGGGGCTGACCGCGTTCGCACCGGTGGCCGGCCGCTCGCAGGCTCGCGTGCTGCAACGAGGCGGCCGCCCCGTCACGCTGGTGGACGACAGCTACAACGCCAACCCCGACTCGGTGCTGGCCGCCATTGCCGTGCTGGCCGCGCTGCCCGGTCCGCGCTGGCTGGTGCTGGGCGACATGGGCGAAGTGGGCGAGCAGGGCCCGCAGTTCCACGCCGAGGTGGGCGCCGCGGCACGCGCCGCCGGCATCGAGCATGTCTGGGCCGCCGGCGCGCTGATGGCGCACGCCGGGGCTGAACGTCATTTCGGCACCGTGGCCGAGTTGCTGGGCGCGCTGAGCGAAGCGCCTTCGGCCGCATCGGTGCTGGTCAAGGGTTCGCGATTCATGAAGATGGAACAGGTGGTGAAGGCCCTGGAGCAGGAGGCCGCATGCTCCTGAGCCTGTCGCAATGGCTGTTGCAGGCCTTCCCCGAGCAGTTCGGCTTCCTGCGCATCTTCCAGTACCTCACCTTCCGCGCCGTGCTGGCCGCGATGACCTCGCTGCTCATCGGCCTGGCCTTCGGGCCCTGGGTCATCCGCAAGCTCACCGAGATGAAGATCGGCCAGCCGATCCGCGAATACGGCGTGCAGGCGCACCTGGGCAAGCGCGGCACGCCGACGATGGGCGGCGTGCTGGTGCTCATCGGCATCGGCGCTTCCACGTTGCTGTGGTTCGACTGGAGCAACCGCTTCGTGTGGGTGGTGATGCTGGTGACCTTCGGCTTCGGCGCCATCGGCTGGGTGGACGACTACCGCAAGGTCGTGCACAAGGACCCTGAGGGCATGCGCAGCCGCGAGAAGTTCTTCTGGCAGACGCTCATCGGCCTGGTGGCCGCGCTGTACCTGGCCTTCAGCGTCAGCGAGACCAGCAACCTGCGCGTGCTGGAGCTCTTCCTGCGCTGGGTGAGCAGCGGCTTTTCCAACGAACTGCCGCCGCGCGCCGACCTGATGGTGCCCTTCTTCAAGACCGTGAGCTACCCGC
>CAZBUU010000108.1:0-12834 GCA_964495125.1 uncultured Rubrivivax sp. | reverse complement strand
CAAGGCGGCGCCGGACGGCTACACGCTGCTGCTGCACCACATCGGCATGGCCACCAGTCCGGCGCTGTACCGCAACCTGCCCTACAAGACGCTGGACGACTTCGAGTACGTCGGCATGGTCAACGAAGTGCCGATGACGCTGATCGGCCGCCCCAGCCTGCCGGCCGCCAACTTCGCCGAACTGCGCACCTGGATCAACGCCAACAAGGGCAAGATCAACCTCGCCAACGCCGGCCTGGGTGCCGCCTCGCACCTGTGCGGCCTGCTGTTCCAGCAGGCCATGGGCGTGGACATGACCACCGTGCCGTACAAGGGCACGGCGCCGGCCATGAACGACATTCTCGGCGGCCAGGTCGACATCATGTGCGACCAGACCACCAACACCACCGGCCAGATCGCCGCCGGCGCGGTGAAGGCCTATGCCGTGACCACGTCCAAGCCGCTCAGCACGCCCGCGCTGGCCAAGCTGCCGACGCTGGAGTCGCAGGGCCTGAAGGGCTTCAACGTGAGCATCTGGCACGGCCTGTACGCGCCCAAGGGCACGCCCAAGGCGGCGCTCGATGCCATCAACGCCGCGCTGAAGACCGCGCTGAAGGACGCCGAGTTCATCAAGCGTGAAGAGGCCCTGGGCGCGGTGGTCGTCACCGACGGCCGCATCAACGGCGCCGAGCACAAGAAGTTCGTCGAGGCCGAGATCAACAAGTGGGGCCCCGTCATCAAGGCCGCGGGCCAGTACGCCGACTGATCACCGCTGCGTGATCGGAATCGTCACCGGCCCGTCGTTGACCAGGCTCACCTGCATGTCGGCGCCGAACTCGCCGGCCTCGACGACCGGGTGGCGCTCGCGCGCCACCCGCAGCGTCTCCTCGTAGAGCGCGCGGCCCAGCGCGGCCGGCGCGGCGCCGGTGAAGCTGGGGCGGTTGCCGCCCGAGGTGTCGGCCGCCAGCGTGAACTGGCTGACGATGAGCAGCCCGCCGGCGACGTCCTGCACGCTGCGGTTCATCTTGCCGGCCTCGTCGCTGAAAATGCGCAGCTTCAGCAGCTTGTCCACCAGCTTGGCCACGAGGGCCGGTGTGTCGGCGGGCTCGGCGCACACCAGCACCAGCAGGCCGGGGCCGATGGCGCCCACGGTGCGGTCGGCCACGTCCACCTGGGCGCGGGTCACGCGCTGCACGAGCGCGATCACAGCGGGTCCCTGGCCTCGTCGACGTGCGCTTCCACGTCCAGCGGCAGCAGTTGGATGGTGGCGCGCAGGCCGGGCACGGCGGCCATGAGCGCCTGCTCCACGGAAGCGCGCACGGCAGCCGCACGGCCCAGCGACCAGGACGCCGGCATGTGCATGTGGAGGTCCACGAAACGACGCTGGCCGGCACGGCGCGAAGCCACGTGGTCGAAGCGGATGGTGTTGTGCGCGAATTCGGCCAGGACCTGGTCGATCTGCGCGCGCGCGTCGGGCTCCAGGGCCTCGTCCATCAGTCCGCCGGCCGAGCGCCAGATCAGCAGGCCGCCTTCGCGGCAGATGTTGAGCGCCACGGCGATGGCGATGACCGGGTCCAGCCACTGCCAGCCGGTGGCCAGCACGGCCAGCAGGCCCAGCACGACGCCCGCGGACGTCCAGACGTCGGTGAAGAGGTGGCGCGCGTCGGCTTCCAGCGCCATCGATCGCACCGCGCGGCCCTTCTTGAGCATGCTGTAGGCCAGCGCGCCGTTCATGGCCGAGCTGATGACCGACAGCACGAGGCCGAAGCCCACTTCCTCCAGCGGCTGCGGGTGCATCAGCCGCAGCACGGCGGCCCAGATGATGGCCAGTGCCGCGGCGAAGATGAGCACGCCTTCGAAGCCACTGCTGAAGTACTCGGCCTTGTGGTGGCCGTAAGGGTGGTCGTCGTCGGCCGGCCGCGCGGCAATGGTCACCATCAGCAGCGCGAACATCGCGCCGGCCAGGTTCACCAGGGACTCCAGCGCGTCGGACAGCAGGCTGACGCTGCCGCTCACCCACCAGGCGCCGGTCTTCAGCGCGATGGTGGCCAGTGCCACCGCGACGGACAGCTTCAGGTAGGAGGAAACCTGCATCAGGCCGTGAGCGTCACGCGGGCGAACTTGCGCTTGCCGACCTGCACGACCACCGTGCCCGCTTCCACCTTCAGGCCCTTGTCGCTGATGACGGTGCCGTCGATGCGCACGCCGCCCTGCTCCACCATGCGCATCGCCTCGCTGGTGGAAGGCACCAGGCCGGCCTGCTTGAGCAGCGCGCCGATGGCCAGCGGGGCACCGGCCAGCGTCACCTCCGGGATCTCGTCAGGCACGCCGCCGGCGGCGCGGCGCTGGAAGTCCTCGTGCGCCGCCTCGGCCGCCGCGGCGCCGTGGAAGCGCGCGGTGATCTCCTTGGCCAGCATCACCTTGGCGTCCTTCGGGTTGCGGCCGCCTTCGACTTCGGCCTTGAGCTTCGCGATCTCGCTTTCGGCGCGGAAGGACAGCAGCGTGAACCACTTCCACATCTGCACGTCGCTGATCGACAGCGTCTTGGCGAACATCGTGTTCGGATCTTCGGTGATGCCGATGTAGTTGTTCTTGCTCTTGGACATCTTCTCGATGCCGTCCAGGCCTTCCAACAGCGGCATGGTCAGGATGCACTGCGGCTCCTGGCCGTACTCGCTTTGCAGCGCACGGCCCACGAGCAGGTTGAACTTCTGGTCGGTGCCGCCGAGCTCCAGGTCGCTCTTCAGCGCCACCGAGTCGTAGCCCTGCATCAGCGGGTAGAGCAGCTCGTGCACGCTGATCGGCGTGCCGGCCTTGAAGCGCTTGGTGAAGTCGTCGCGCTCCAGCATGCGCGCCACCGTGTACTTGGCCGCGAGCTGGATCATGCCGCGCGCGCCCAGCGGATCGCTCCACTCGCTGTTGTAGCGGATCTCGGTCTTGGCCGGGTCCAGCACCAGACTGGCCTGGCGGTAGTAGGTCTGCGCGTTGGCTTCGATCTGCTCTCGCGTCAGCGGGGGGCGTGTGGTGTTGCGCCCGGAAGGGTCACCGATCATCGACGTGAAGTCGCCGATGAGAAAAATGACCGTGTGCCCCAGGTCCTGCAGCTGGCGCATCTTGTTCAGCACCACCGTATGGCCGATATGGATGTCGGGAGCGGTCGGATCCAGCCCGAGCTTGATGCGCAGCGGCTGACCGGTGGCTTCCGAACGTGCCAGCTTCTTCACCCAGTCGGCCTCGGGCAGCAGTTCGTCACAGCCCCGCAGGCTGATGGCCAGGGCCTCGCGAACGCGGTCACTGAGGGGGGGCGCGGCAGACTCGGACATGGCAGGCGGCGGGCCGCGCTGAAGGCGGCGGTTCGTTGGCAAGGAAAACCTGCGTTTCGCGAGGGGTGGGGCGGGTATACTCGCCCCGTCTCCGGTCTGGGCTGACGCGGCGTCGATCCCGACGCAGGACGCCTTGGATTCTAGGACGGCCCGTGGCACGCGGCTTCCAGTCTGTGCTCACTTCGGCCCACACATCGTCGCCCTTCGACCCTTGGACAACACCATCGAACGCTCCCAGCGCGGCTTGCTGCGCTTCGCTACCGAGCACCGCTTCGGGCTCGTGGCGAGCGCCATTGCGCTGCTGGCAGGCTTCGGCATCACGGCGGTCGCCGTGGCGCCGCTGGTGCCCGATCCCGCCCTGCTGCCGCAACGAACGGTGGTGGAGACGGTGGTGCCCGAAGGCATGAGCGAGCAGTTGCTGGCCCTGGCCAACCAGGAGTTGCAGCTCACCCGCAGCGACATCACGCGCGGCACCGACACCGCCGAGAGCCTGCTGGCCCGCTTGGGCGTGCGCGACCCGGTCGCGAGCAGCTTCATCCGCACCGACGCCACGGCACGGCAGCTCGTCACCGGGCGCGGCGGCAAGATGGTGCAGGCCTTCACCGACGAACTCGGCAACCTGCAGACGCTGGTGGCGCGCTACCCGGCCGAGCGCCATGAACTCGCCCGCACGCACTTCACGCGGATGACGCTGTCCCGCGTGGGCGGACGCTGGCTCGCGCGGCTGGAAAGCGCGGCCTACACCTCCCAAACGCGCCTGGCCAGCGGCACGATCCGCAGTTCGCTCTTCGGTGCCACGGACGAATCCGGCATCCCCGACTCGGTGGCCCTGCAACTGGCCGACATCTTCTCCACCGACATCGACTTCCACCGCGAACTCCACCGGGGCGACACCTTCAGCGTCGTCTACGAGTCGCTGGTGGCCGACGGCGAGCCCGTGGCCTGGAACGAAGGCGCCGGCCGCGTCCTGGCGGCCGAATTCGTCAGCGGCACGCGCGTCCACCGCGCCATGTGGTTCACCGCCAGTGACGGCCGCGGTGGCTACTACGACACCAACGGCCGCAGCCTGCGCCGCAGCTTCCTGGCCAGCCCGCTGGAGTTCTCCCGCGTCACCTCGGGCTTCGCGATGCGTTTCCACCCGCTCATGCAGAGCTGGCGTGCGCACCTGGGCGTGGACTACGGTGCACCCAAGGGCACGCCCGTGCGCGTGGTGGGCGACGGCATCGTCGACGTGGCAGGATGGCAGAACGGCTACGGCAACGTGGTGCATGTCCGCCACGGCAATGACCGACTCACCATCTATGCCCACCTGAGCCGCATCGACGTGCGCAAGGGCCAGCGCGTCGAACAGGGCCAGCGCATCGGCGCGGTCGGCGCCACCGGCTGGGCAACGGGCCCGCACCTGCACTTCGAGTTCCGCATCGGCGGCCAGCACCAGGACCCGATGCGCATCGCCAAGGCTTCTGAAACGGTGCCCCTGGACGCGGCCTCGCGACCACGGTTTGCTGAAGCGGCGCTGGCGGTGCAGGCCAAGCTGGAAGTGGCGGGCTCGCTGCTCGGTCAGCGCGTGAGCGCCGAGTAGGCCAGCTTCGCAGGCGGCCGATGGCCGACAGCTTCATCGGGCTGATGTCGGGCACATCGCTCGACGGCGTGGACGGCGTGCTCACCGCGTCTGAAGCGCCGGGTGGACGTTTCATCTCGCTCGACCACACGCATGTCCCCTTCGAGGCGTCACTGCGCGACGAACTGCTGGCACTGAACCGCAGCGGCGCGGATGAACTGCACCGCGCTGCGCTGGCGGCCAATGCGATCAGCGAGGCCTACGCGCGCGTCGTGGAGCGCTTGCTTGCGCAGGCCGGTCTCGGCCGCTCGCAGGTCGCGGCCATCGGCGCGCATGGTCAGACCGTCCGCCACCAGCCCCAGGCTCACGACGGCACGGGCTACACGGTGCAACTCCTCAACGGCGCGCTGCTGGCCGAGCGCTGCGGCATCGATGTCGTCTGCGACTTCCGCTCACGAGACCTGGCCGCCGGCGGGCAAGGCGCGCCGCTGGTGCCGGCCTTCCATGCCGCGCTGTTCGGCCAGCCCGGACACGACCGGGCCTTGCTCAACCTCGGCGGCATCGCCAACCTGACGCTGTTGCACAGGGACGGTCGCGTGTCCGGTTTCGACACCGGCCCGGCCAACGTGCTGATGGACGGCTGGTGCACGCGCCATCTGGGCCGGCCTTTCGACCGTGGTGGCGCGTGGGCTGCAGGCGGCCAGGTGGATGCCCACCTGCTTGGGCTGGCGCTGGCCGAGCCCTACTTCGCGCTGCAGCCACCCAAGAGCACGGGGCGCGACCTGTTCGATCTCGCTTGGCTGGATGCGTTGCTTGCCGGCGCGCCGAGCCCGGCGCAGGATGTGATGGCGACGCTGTCGGAACTGACGGCGCGGACGGTTGCCGCAGCGCTCGAGCAGCATCTTCCCGACGCGGACACGCTCTACGTGTGCGGCGGCGGTGCTTTCAACAACGACTTGCTGCGCCGGCTGGCGAGGTGCTTGCCGGCCGTGCGCGTCGAAGGCAGTTCTGCCCTGGGTGTGCCGCCAGACCAGATGGAGGCGATGGCCTTCGCCTGGTTGGCCCGGGCCTTCGTGGAACGAAGGCCGGGCAACCTTCCCGCCGTCACAGGCGCCGCGGGGCCACGCGTGCTGGGCGCGCTGTACCCGGCCGGCTGAGCGCGATCAGGCCGAGAAAGACGACCCGCAGCCACAGGTGGTGGTGGCGTTGGGATTCTTGATCACGAACTGAGCGCCTTGCAGATCTTCCTTGTAGTCGATCTCGGCACCGACCAGGTACTGCAGGCTCATGGCGTCGATGAGCAGCGTGACGCCGTTCTTCGACATCTGGGTGTCGTCTTCGTTGACGACCTCGTCGAAGGTGAAGCCGTACTGGAAGCCGGAACAGCCGCCGCCCTGCACGAACACGCGGAGCTTGAGTTCGGGGTTGCCTTCCTCGGCCACCAAGTCCGCCACCTTGGCTGCGGCGCTGTCGGTGAAGACCAGCGGCGGGGGCAGTTCGTCGGCAGACGGGTTGAGGGGTTCGGCGAGTGCGTTCATCAGGGCCTCCTTCGGGCGGAATGTCAGGCGTCGTTGGACGCCGCGAGTTTCAATGCGGGCTTGTCGGTGCTCTTCAAGGGGCGCAGTTCGCCTTCGACCATCGCGCCCTGGTGCATCTCGAGCAGTTCATAGCGAACATCGCCGGTGACGCGGGCGCCAGGCTGCAACTCCAGAAGTTCCAGCGCGGTGATCGGCCCACGGACTTCGCCGTTGATGATCACATGCCCGGCCTTCACCTTCCCGCACACGCGGGCTTTCTCGCTGATGACGAGCAGGCTGCGTTCGCCATCGCAGGTGACGTCGCCCTGCACTTCGCCGTCGATGCGAAGGCCTTCCACGAAGCGGAGGTGCCCATGGACGACCGTGCCTTCGCAGACGAGGCTGCGTATCGGCGCCGGCTTCTTCTTGCCGAACCATGGCATGAGACGGTCTCCTGGCATTTCTTGTCTTGCCGCTCAAGGCAGCAATTTCACGGACTGCGAGGCCCGCGTGGTGCCCTGGGGGTCGAGCACCCGGGCCTGCACGGTTTTTATCACGGCGGCCGCCGGGTGGTCGACCGTTCCTTCCACCCGGGTGTAAAGCTTGAGCTGCAGCAGTTTCGGCCCGCCGGGCAGCAACTGGCTCCACGGTTTGCCGTCGAGCAGGCCGCTGAGCTGCACCTCGTAGCGGCCCTTGAACTCGCTGGGCGACTTGCCGTTCTGCACCACCAGCATCTGGTAGCGAACCTGTCCCGGACTGCGCAGTTCGGCCTGCAGCCCACGCAACTGCAGGCCTTCGCCCGAGGTGGGCAGCAGCTTCTCGAAGAAGCCCAGGTCGGCCTGCAGGGCCTGCCGGTCGGACTCCGACTGGCGCAACTGCTGCGCGAGATGTTCCTGCGCCGTGCGCTCGGTCTTGAGCAGGCTCTCGGCGGTGTCCGCCACATGGCGCGACTTGGCGTGCTCGTCCTTGAGTTGCACGAGTTCAGCCCGCAGGCGGGAGAGCTCTTCCTTGGCGTCGCGGTCCAGCCCGGCAATGCTCTTGCCGAACTCGAAGGCCCACAGCGCGATGGCGGCCGAGAAACCCAGCACCACGGCCGCCGCTGCCCAGCGCAAAGGCCACGGGACGTGGCTGCGCACGATCATGCGGGGGGCGCTCACCGAAAGCCGGCGGCGCAACAACTTCCAGCGCATGGCGGCGGAGGAACGCACCGGGACGCCGAAGCGCCCCGGCAGCGTTCGTCAGCGCTTGCTGAACTGCTTGCGGCGACGGGCGCCGTGCAGACCGACCTTCTTGCGCTCGACTTCGCGCGCGTCACGCGTCACGAAGCCGGCACGGCTGAGGTCGGGCTTGAGGGCCACGTCATAGTCGATCAGCGCACGGGTGATGCCGTGCCGCACCGCGCCGGCCTGGCCGGACTCGCCGCCGCCGTGCACGTTGATCTTGATGTCGAAGGCCTCGTTGTTACCGGTCAGCAGCAGCGGCTGACGGACGATCATGATCGACGTCTGGCGACCGAAGTACTGATCGATGGTCTTGCCGTTGATGACGATCTGGCCGCTGCCCTTCTTGATGAAGACGCGAGCGACGCTGCTCTTGCGACGGCCGGTGCCGTAGTTCCAGGTTCCGATCATCGCTTCAGATCTCCAGCGGCTTGGGCTGCTGAGCGGTGTGCGGATGGGCGGGGCCCGCGTACACCTTCAGCTTCTTGACCATCGCGTAGCCCAGGGGGCCCTTGGGCAGCATGCCCTTCACGGCCTTCTCCAGGGCGCGGCCGGGATGCTTGGCCTGCATGTCCTTGAAGGGCGTGGCATAGATGCCACCCGGGTAGCCGCTGTGACGGTAGTAGATCTTGTCCGTGGCCTTGGCCCCGGTGACGCGGAGCTTTTCCGCGTTGACCACGATGATGAAATCACCGGTATCGACGTGAGGCGTGTAAATGGCCTTGTGCTTGCCGCGCAAACGGCGTGCTGCTTCGCTGGCAACACGACCGAGCACCTTGTCGGTGGCGTCAATCACAAACCATTCATGCTTCACTTCGGCCGGCTTGGCGCTGAAGGTCTTCATGAGGGTCTCTCGAAGGGCGTGCCTGACGGAAAGTCGGACACGCAGTTCATCGGCATCTTCACCTGCCAGCGCCACACCCGAATTCCAGGCCCCTTGGCGGCACTTGTGAGGGTGCGCTCGCAGGGTGGCTTCGGGGGCTTTCGGGTACCGGCTGCTGCCGGGCCCAGGGCGCCAGATCAAGGCGTCTTCCCCGGCCGAAATTCGGGGAAAGCCCGCGAGTATACGCCGGCATCAGACCTCGCGGGCGTGGCCGCAATGCGGAGACCTGGGGAAATGCCGGGTTGATTTGAGGGTTAACCCTAGGTCAAACCGGTACTATCCGCCGCCAACCACAGCCCGAGGACCGCGCATGACCCTCAGAACCTACGACCTGCTGACGCTGGGCGCCGATCGCCTCTGCGCCTGGGCCCCCGTGCGCACGCTGGGCGAACGCCATCGGGCGCGCGTCGTCCAGCACCTGCTGGCGCTGACGCCCGAAGACCGGCTGCGGCGCTTCGGTCACGTCGCCACCGACGAGCACCTGGAACGCTACGCCGCCCAGATCGACCTGGACCGCGACCGCGTCTTCGGTGTCTTCGACGGCAGCCTCACCCTCGTGGCGATGGCCCACCTGGCCTTCGACCCCCAGCGGGAAGGCGCCGAGTTCGGTGTCTCCGTGCACGCGCACCTGCGCGGCCGCGGCCTCGGCGGCGCCCTGTTCGACCATGCAGTCACGCACGCGCGCAACCGGTCGGTGCGTCAGCTGGTCATCTACCTGGCGCGCGACAACGCCGCCATGCTGAGCATCGTGAAGAAGGCCGGCGCCCTGATCCACTTCGACGGCCCCGACGTCCGCGCCGAACTGCCGCTGCCAGGCGACTCACTGGCCTCGCAACTGCAGGAGTTTCTGGGTCTGCACGCCGGCGAGTTGGACTACCGGATGAAGCTCCAGGCGCGACGACTGGGGCGCCTGCTGCCGGGTGCTGGGTGAATTCACGCCTTGCCCCGTGAGTGCAGGGTGCCCCCGATTCAGGGGGCCGTTAGCATTCGTCACCGGCTGTAAGCCGGCCTTCGCCCATGCCGCAAGCCACCCTCTGGATCACAGCCGCACTCCTGCTGGTCGCCCTGCTGGTCCTCATCGGACTGCGGCGGCGGCACGCACGACCCTCCTCCGTCGAACTCCCCACCGACTGGCCACTGAGCGCGCGCTCGGTGTTCAGCGCCGACGAACGGCAGGTCTACCGCCAGCTGCGGGCCGCGCTGCCCCAGCACGTGGTGCTGGCCAAGCTTCCGCTCGTGCGCTTCTGCCAGCCACCGCGCCAGGGCGACGTGCGCTACTGGTTCCAGTTGCTGGGCGCCATTCACGTGACGTTCGCCATCTGCAACGAAGCCGGCGACGTGCTGGCGGTCGTTGACCTGGAAAGCCGGCGCGGCAGCTCGCGCCGTGCCCAGGACATCAAGGACGCCGTGGTGGCCGCCTGCAACGTCCGCTACCTGAGATGCGCACCGGGCGAGGTGCCCTCGCTGCCCGAACTGCGCGGGCTGGTGCCGCCACTGGCCGAGGTGGCGCCGGCGTTGCCGGTCAGCCAGACGCGCGCCAAGCTTTCGAGTACGGTGGCGACCCGCCGCCAGCAGCGGGCCAATCGCTGGGCCGACTCCACGGCGTCCGACTCCACCTTCGACGAGCTCGGTGGCATCGTGGAAGACCCGCCGAGCCCGGCGCTGCGGCACTGAGTGGATTTCGCCGCCCTCGACCCCCAGCAGCTGCTGGATGCGCTGGATGCCGTGGGGCTGCGCGGCGACGGCCGCGTGCTGCAGCTGAATTCCTACGAGAACCGCGTCTTCCAGGTGTTCCTGGAAGATGGCCGCGCGGTAGTGGCCAAGTTCTACCGGCCTGGCCGCTGGAGCGACGCGCAGATCGTGGAGGAACACGCCTTCGCGCTGGAACTGGCCGAGGCCGAGGTTCCGGTGGTGCCGCCGCTGGTGCTGACGGCCGCCGGCCCGGGCGTCGCGCTGTCAGGCACGCCACCCACGCTGGCGTCGGGCTTCGGCCACCGCTTTGCCGCGGCGATGCGCTGCGCCGGCCGCGAGCCTGAGCTGGAAGACCCGGGCACGCTGCGCCAGATCGGCCGCTTCATCGGCCGCCTGCATGCCGTGGGTCGGCGCCGCCCCTTCGATCATCGGCACCGGCTGGACGTCCGCAGCGACGGCCAGCGCGCCATGCACCTGCTGCTGCAGGGCGGATTCGTCAGCGACGCCGAGCTTCCCGGCTGGCAGGCCGCCTGCACCGCCGCGCTGGCGGCTGCCGAGGCCACGTTCACCGCGGCGGCGCCGCTGGCCACGCTTCGCCTCCACGGCGACTGCCACCTGGGCAACGTGCTGTGGCGCGACGGGGCGCCTCACGTCGTCGATCTGGACGACGCCATGCAGGGCCCGGCCGTGCAGGACCTGTGGATGCTGGTCTCGGGCGACCACCGCACGATGGCGCGCCAGCTCGACGAACTGCTGTCGGGCTACGAGCAGTTCAGCGACTTCGACGACCGCGAACGCACCCTGATCGAGCCGCTGCGCACGCTGCGCATGGTGCGGCACAGCGCCTGGCTGGCCGAGCGCTGGCGCGACCCGACCTTCCCGCTGAACTTCCCCTTCTTCGGCAGCGCCGCCTACTGGAGCCAGCAGATAGCTCAGCTGCGCGAGCAGCTCGAAGCGATGGGCGGCTGAGCAGGCTCAGCTGCCGCTGGCGACGCTGTAGCTGGGCGAGCCTGTGCCGCCGGCATAGGCACCCGTGACGCGGTAGCTGACGCTGGTGGCGCCCACGGTGAAGGTGACGGCATAGACCACGCTCGTGCTGGACGAGGACAGCACCGACACCGCCGCCGTCGTCGAGCCGGCACTGACGCTGCCCAGCGAGCCCGTCAAGGCACGGCCGGCGCTGCTGCGCCAGTTTGTCAGCCGCAAGTCGGCATAGCCGCCCGTGCTGGCGAAGGCGGACCGCACGGTGCCGGACCCGATGCTGTAGCTGCCCGCACCGGTGACGTTCACGCCTTCCAGCGTGCCGTAGCGTGCTCCGCCGCTGGTGAGCGTGGCCTCGCCCGTGCTGTCCAGGTTCAGGTCCAGCAGTTCGTTGAGCGGGCCGTAGGCGACGCCGTTGGCGCTGCCCGCGAGGTTCACGAACTTCAGCCGCATCGAGACGCTGGTCAGCTGCGCCGCGTTCAGGTTCACCGAGCTCAGGAACTCCACGCGCAGGCGGCCGCTCAGCGTGACCGGCAGGCCCAGCACGTAGCCGGAGACGGCGTTGAAGGTGACCTCCAGGTACTGGCCGGCGGAGACCGAGGTCGCCGTGTCGGGGATGTTGGTGTCGAAGACGGCGCTGCCGGTGCAGGGCCCGTCCACCACCTCCAGGCAACCGACGTTGGTGACGGCCAGCGCGCGCTGGCGGCCCGACACGGGCGCCACCCGGGCGAAAGCACGCAAGGCCGCGGCCGGCACGGCCTGGGTTTGCGCGATCGGCACGCCGAAGAGCGCCGTGAAACTGTTCATCGACGTGTAGCGCGCCGCCAGGCCGTCGGCACCGGCCAGGGCGGCCTTGACGACCTCGGTGGCCTCGGCCGAGGTGGTGCCGAGGGCAGCTGCCGTGGCCGGCGGGCCCAACGGGGCCTCGCTGGGGCCGGGGCCGCTGTCACCGCCGCCACCGCCGCCGCAAGCCGCCAGGACCAAGGCCAGACCAGCCGCAGCCCAGCTGCGGCGTCGCAAAAGTGCGGAACCCATGTCGTTCTCCCTGTTCACGATGCGCCGAGAAGGCGCATCCGCAAGCGTGAATGTTAGAAGCCCCGACGCGTGGGGCTTTCCGCGACTTGGGGATGGCCTGTGGCGTTCAGGCCACGAGCAGGCGGTTGACGCGCTGCACGTAGGCTGCCGGGTCCTCCAGCTGGCCGCCCTCGGCGAGCATGGCCTGATCGAAGAGGATCTGCGCCAGTTCGTCGAACTGCTCGCTGGCTTCCAGCTTCTTCAGCAGCGCATGCGCGGGGTTGACCTCCAGGATGGGCTGCGACTTCGGCGCGCCCTGCCCGGCCTGCTTGAGCATGCGGGCCAGGTGGGAGCTCATGTCGCCTTCGTCCACCACGATGCAGGCGGGCGAGTCCACCAGGCGCGTCGTCGTGCGCACGTCCTTGGCGCGGTCCTTCAGCGTGATCTTCAGGCGCTCGAGCGTGGGCTTGAAGGCCTCGGCCGTGGCTTCGGCCTGCTTCTTCTCGTCCTCGTCCTGGAGCTGGCCCAGGTCGACCGCGCCCTTGGCGACACTGGTGAGGGCGTGGCCGTCGAACTCGTACAGGTGGCTCAGCATCCACTCGTCGACGCGGTCCACCAGCAGCAGCACCTCGATGCCCTTCTTGCGGAAGATCTCCAGCTGCGG
>CAZBUU010000107.1:0-12910 GCA_964495125.1 uncultured Rubrivivax sp. | reverse complement strand
AGGTGGAGAAGGAATCCGGCGGCCGCATCAAGTTCGAGGGCTACCCGGCCATGCAACTGGGTGGCACGCCGGTGCAGCTGTACGACCAGGCGCGCGAGGGCGTGGTCGACATCGTGTGGACGCTGCCGGGCAACACCGCCGGCCGCTTCCCGCGCATCGAGGTGTTCGAGCTGCCCTTCGTGATGAACAACGCCGAGGCCACCTCCAAGGCCTACTGGGAGTACTTCCAGACGCAGTGCCCGGACGAGTTCAAGGAGACCCACCCGCTGGCCTTGCACGTGCACGGCCCGGGCATGTTCCACAGCGTCGCCAAGCCCATCATGAAGGCCGCCGACCTGAAGGGCATGAAGGTGCGCGGCCCGACGCGGCAGGTGACCAACCTGCTGAAGGCGCTGGGCGCCATTCCGGTGGGCATGCCGCTGCCGCAGATCCCGGACGCGCTGTCCAAGGGCACCATCGAAGGCTGCGCCATTCCCTGGGAGGTGGTGCCGTCGGTGAAGGTCAACGAGCTCACCAAGTTCCACAGCGAATTCCCGGCGGGCAACCCGGCGCTCTACACGACGACCTTCGTCATGACCATGAACAAGGCGAAGTACGAGGGCCTGGCGCCCGACCTGAAGAAGGTCATCGATGCCAACTCCGGCCTGGCCACCTCGGGCTGGCTGGGCAAGACGCAGCAGGGCAACGACGCCAACGGCCGCAAGAGCGCCACCGACCGCAACAACCAGATCCACACCTTCAGCGCCGCCGAAACGCAGGAGTTCATCAAGCTCAGCGCCCAGGTCGACGACGAGTGGGTGGGCGACATGGACAAGCGCGGGTTCAAGGGCAAGGCGCTGCTCGAGGCCGCCAAGGCGCTGATCGCCAAGCACGGCACGCGGACGTGAGGCGCCGGAAGGCGCTGAACGCCTCGGGCCGGACCGGGCGCGATATCACGCGCCCCGGCGGCAAGGGCTGAGCCTCAGGCCGGGGCGAGGTCCCGGTAGAACAGCGTGGTGGCACAGGGTCGCCCGTCCGGGAACAGGGCATAGCGCGGGATCACGCCGCAGTGCGTCCAGCCCAGGCGCGCGTAAAGACGCTCGGCGTCGCCGCCGGTCACGGTGTCCAGCACCAGCAGCGTCTTGCCGCAGCCGGGCGCCAGGCGCTCGGCGGCCTGCATGAGCGCCGCGCCCACGCCGTGGCGGCGGGCGCGGCGGTGCACCAGCATCTTGGCGAGATCGGCGCGGTGCGGCTGGTTGTCCGGCATCGCCAGCACCAGTTGCACGGTACCGGCGATGCCCTGCGCGTCTTCGGCCACCAGCAGTGCCCGTTCGCCGGCGCGGACGCCGTCAGCGACCTTGCGCCAGAAGTCCAGCGCCCGGGCCGGCGTCAGGTCGGCCATGAAGCCGACGGAAGCCCCGCCGGCCACGCAGTCGCGCAGCACGTCGGCCAGGCCTTGCAGTTCGGCCTCGGTGGGCGCCAGCAGGCGCCGGATGGGCAGCGGGGTCGGAGCCAGGGAGTTCATCGGCGGTTCTCCGGGGCCACGTTCAGCACCACGGCGTAGCGCGTGGTCTGCGGCCCGGGGTTGTGGAAGAAGGTGGGTGCGTCCAGGGTCATGGCCAGGCAATCGCCTGGGCCCAGGTCGTGCTGCTGCTCGCCCGTGCCCACCAGCAGGCGGCCCTCCAGCACCCACACCTGCTGGTGCACCGGCACTTCGCGTTCGGCCGTCTCGTAGGCCACGCGTGCCTGCGGCGGGAACAGCACCTCCACGATGCGAAGAGGCGCGGTGAAGCCCGGCGGCGACACGTTGCGCCGCTGGTAGCCGGACTGCGGGTCGCGCCAGGTCGGCTGCTCGTCACGGCGCGACAGCGGCGAAGCCGGGGCATCGGGGCGGTCGAACAACGAGGCCAGGGCCACGCCCAGCGCCGTGGCCAGGCGTTCCAGCACCACGGCCGTGGCACTGCTTTCGCCGCGCTCGATCACGGAGATCATCGAGCGGCTGACGCCACTGCGCGCGGCCAGTTCTTCCAGCGAAAGCCCGCGCTGCCGGCGCAGCAGCCGCACCTGTTCGGCGATGCGGACGTTGAGGTCGCTGGGGAGTGATTCCGAGATCATGGACGAAATGTCCAATATCGCGGAAATGGTGTCAATCGCTGCGGCTACTTGCGCGCTTCCGGGGCCTCGGGCTCAGGGGGCAACTCGCCGAACCAGCTGCGCTTGGAGGCTTCGAAGTCCTCCTGCGTGGCTTCGGAGACTTCCAGCGACGCGCCCGGCGGCCGTCGTGGTTCGCGGGCGTCGGTGACCGAGGCCGCGGCTGCGGCCTCTGCGGCTTTCGCGGCCGGCGCAGGCGGGGGCGGCTGCAGGCTGCGCAGCTTGTCGACGAGTTGCTTCATCGCCGCGCTGGGGGCTTCCCGGCGCAACTCGTCGGCTTGGATCAAGGCCCGGGCCAGCACCGAGGCGGGCAGCAGGCCCACGCCCGCCCAGCCCTTGCGGCCCAGCTCGTCATGCACCTGGACGAGGTGGGTGTACTGCCTTTCGGCGCGCTCAGGCGAGAGAGTGAGCAGACGCTGACGAAGCTCGGCGCGCAAGCCGGCCACCGACAAGGCGTCGGCAGGCCGCTTGCGCCGCTCCACGAAGCCGAGACGGCGCTGGCCCGCCGCACCGACGATGCCGATGGGCCGGCTCAACAGGCCTTTCATCCAGCGCCACAGGCGGCGCAAGCCTCCGGCTTCGGCGTGAAGACGCCGGTCTTTCGGGGCGGGCGGAGCCGCAGGCTGGTGGCGGCGGGACGAGGGCGGTGGCATTCAGCTTCCTGTCGCCGGGCCTCTGCGGGCCCCTGGGCGTGAATTTGTTCACAAGTCTGGCGCTTGACGTGGATCGGGTCAACCGACCAAGGGTTGACCACTCAGTACGCCGGAAATCGCGTTGGCAGAGCGCATGCCCCGCCAGAGTACAGACGCTTTATGTCCGCCCGGACGCCAGAGCGGGCTGTTCGGTGTGTCAGCGATCGGCCAGCCGGCCCAGCCAGGCGGCGCCGCGCACCCCCGAGGCGTCGCCATGCAGCGCCGGCCGCAGGGCGGTGCGCACGGGTTCGGCGGCGCCGGCCGAGAAGACCCAGCGCGCCCAGCGGCGTGGGACGTCTCCGTAGAGATGGGGCATCAGCGAGAGCCCGCCGCCGAGCACGATGACATCCGGATCCAGCAGGTTGATGACGCCGGCCAGCGCACGCGCCAGGCGGTCGCTGTGCCGGGCCAGCGTGTGCTGGCAGGTGGCATCGCCTGCGGCGGCGCCGGCGGCGATGCCGGCGGCGTCCAGAGTACCGCCTTGCCGCTGGGCATGGTCGCGCGCCAGGGCCGGCCCCGCCAGCAGGGTTTCGATGCAACCGGCCTGGCCGCAGTAGCAGGCCCAGCGCGGGTCTTCGGTGGCGTGCGCCCACGGCAGCGGGTTGTGGCCCCACTCGCCGGCCAGGCCGTTGGCGCCGCCCAGCACGCGGCCGTGCACGGCGATGCCGCCGCCGCAGCCCGTGCCCAGGATCACGCCGAAGACCACGGCAGCGCCGGAGCCGGCACCGTCGGTGGCCTCGGACAAGGCCAGGCAGTTGGCATCGTTGGCCAGCGTCACGTGCTGGCCCAGCGCGGCCTCCAGGTCGGCCTGCAGGGGCCGGCCGTTGAGGCAGGTGGAGTTGCAGTTCTTCATGAGCCCGGCCGCGGTGGCCGAGCCCGGCGTGCCGATGCCGATGCTGAGCTCGACACCGGCCGCCGCCCGTGCCGCGCGGGCCAGCTCGGCCACGCAGCGCACGGTGCCTGGGTAGTCGCCGGCCGGCGTGGCCGCCCGCTGGCGCCAGCGCACCACGCCGCCTTCGTCCAGCAAGGCGGCCTCGATCTTGGTGCCGCCGAGGTCGATGCCGAGCGCGCGGCTCGCGGAGGGCTCATTCACGGCCGGCGAGCGTAGCGCATCGCCGGCCGCGAGCGGCCCGACTCCTCAGGGCAACTGGGCCCGGAACACGCTGCGGCCGTGCGTGAAGGCGTACAGGTAGCGCGGCGAGGTGTTGCTGATGGACAGCGATTCGACCACCACGTTGGCGAAGCCGGTGTTCTCGCGCGCCCAGTTCGCACCGCCGTCGGTCGTGACGAAGACGCCGATGTCGGTGCCGACGTACATGCGCTGGGTGTTCAGCGGGTCGATGACGATGCTGTGCACGGGCACGTCGGGGATGCCCGTGGCACCGCTGCCGTCGATGCTGACCCAGGTCGCGCCGGAGTCGACCGACTTGAACACGTGGCCCACGCTGGCGCCGCTGTTGAAGGTCGACACCGTGGCGTACACCGTGTTCGCGGAGACCGGGTCCGGCGCCACCCAGGAGATGTAGTTCGAGCCCGCCCGCGGCTGCGAACTCGCCCACACGCTGGTCGAGGTGTCGGTCAGCGCCGTGCCGCTCGTGAACACCCGGCCGGTCTGCGTGCCGGCATAGACCCGGTTGCTGTTCAGCGGCGAGATGCCCCAGGCCGAGATCCGGGTGCCGAAGAAAGCCCCTGCCCGCGTCCAGATCGAACCCACCGTCGGCACCGCGGCCCCCTGCGTCGTGCGCCACGGGATGGCGCCGCCGATCCACATGGTCCCCGGGTTGCTGGGGTCCTGCGCGAAGGGCGTGATGAAGAGGAAGTTGCCACCCGCTTCCGTGATGCCGCTGGTGAAGCTTGAGAAGGACGTGCCGCCGTTGGCGGAGCGCTGGATCGACAGCCCGGTGTTCTCGGCGAACACGATGTTGGTGTTGGTCGGGTTCACGGCCACGTAGCCGCCGTCACCACCGCGGATGGACGACCAGATCTCGCCACCGGCGACGGTGCCGCGCAGCGTGCCGTTGTCCTGCGTGCCGCCGAAGAAGGTGTTGCCGTCCGGGTAGACCGCACCGTGATAGAACTGGGTGATCTGGTAGCCGTTGTTCTTCGTCTGCCAGGCCACCGTGCCAGGTGCCGTGTTGCCGCACACGGGCGAGGTGGGCGTCACCGGGCTGGGCGAGTAGGACACCGGTGCGCGGGCGTCGGCGGTCATGTGCACGCCGCCGTCGTTGCCGGTGTACATGATCTTGTTCGTCGTTCCGTTGTACTGCGGGTGGAAGACGATGGTGTGCTGGTCCGCGTGGTTGTATTCCGGATCGACGCCCGGGGTGAACCACCAGTGCGAGGCCTGGCCCCAGTTGGCGCCGCCGTCGTCGGAGCGGAAGAGGTCCACGCCGCCGGCCCAGACGATGTTCGGGTTCACCGGGTCCACGGCGATGATGTTGTCGTACCAGCCCTGGTTGAAGAACTGGTTGGTGCCGAAGCCGCACTCCGTGAGGTTGGCGATCACCGGGTTGCTGAGCAGCAGCGTGTTCAGCTTCACCGGGCTCGTGTTCGTGACGCGTGCGACCCAACTGCCCGCGCTGCCATTGGTGGTGGAGCGGTAGACGCCCAGCAGGCCGTCCTGGTAGTTGCCGGCGACGTTGCTGGCGACCAGCGCGTAGATCATGCTCTGGTTGGAGGGTGCCAGCGCCAGCGAGGTGCGGCCGCCACCGGCCGGCGAGAAGACCGCCGTCCAGGTCTGCGTGGCAGAGCCGGTGTCCAGCGCCCGGTAGACCGTCGACTGGGTGAAGGTGCCGCAGGCTGCGAAGACGTTGGCCAGCGCGCGGTCGGTCTGGATGGCGAGGTCCATGCAGCCATTGACGGTCGAACCGTCGAGCATCTTGCTCCAGCTCGTGCCGCCGTCCGTGCTGCGGAAGATGCCGGTCCGCGTGGCGGCGTACAGCCGCTGGCTGGAGCCCTTGGACATCACGATCTTCTGCACGTAGAAGAAGTCCGAGTTGGCCGTTGCGGCCAGCTGCGCCCAGGTCTCGCCGCCGTCGGTGCTCTTCAGGATGCCGGCCCCGCGCACGCCGTCGGCGTTGAAGAAGCCCTCACCCGTGCCTGCGTACAGGATGTTCGGGTTGCGGGGGTCCAGGATCATCGAGTTGACGGCGATGTTGACCAGCAGGTCCGCCTTCGGCACCCAGGTCGCCCCGCTGTCGGTGGACTTCCAGATGCCCCCCGCCACGCCGGCCGCCCACATGGTGGACGGCGTCGTCGGGTGGATGAGCAGCGCCCGCGTGCGGCCGCCGATGTTGCCCGGCCCCATGGCTTGCCAGGCGCCGCCCAGCGTGCTGGCGCTGCTGCTGACCAGGCCCGTGGTGCGGCTGCTGCGCGAACCCGCCTTCTGCGGCGCGGCCAGCGACTCGGCGCCGCTGCGCGAGGTGGTGTGCACCGGCATCTGCTGCGCCTGCTGCAGCGCCGCCTTGTAGTCCTCGGGCCCGAGCGTGGTCTGGCCGGTCGGCACGCGCTTGGACAGGAAGTGCGTGATGGCCCCCTGCGGTTCGTCGAAGCGCGTTTCCATGGTCTGGGCGCGCGCCTGCGCCGCCTGCCAGGCCGTGATGGAGCCGACCGTGCGGTCGAACTTCGGCTTGCGGTTCTTGCGTGCCTCGGCGATGAGCTTCATGCGCTGGGCGCGATCGGCGAAGGCCGGGTTCACCGGGACCGCCGGCTTGGCGCCGGCGACTTCCTCGGTCGGTGTCGACGGCGCGACGGCCGTTGCCGCCTGGGCCAGCGCCCCGCCAGCCCCGAAGAGGCCGGCGGCCGATGCGAACAGCGCACCCAGCAGTCTCTGTCTGTTTCTGCTCATCACTTGCTCCTCGAACAGTGGTTGTCCCCTTCAGGGGGCTTGCAGGACCGGAACGTCACGCTTGGCCGTCATGAAGGCGGCCGGCGTGGCGATGCGGGATCGACCGGCTCGACACCCGGTCTTGTGTTCTGCGTCAGCGCCGGGCAGCCCGGCAGCGGCAAGGGGTCGGCACGCACGAAGCGCACGGCCACTTCCACCTGGCCGTCGGGCATGGCGGCCGGCGGCAGCATCAGTTGAGGCGGCAGCAGGTGGGCCGCCTGTGCGGACTCGATGACCGGCAGCAGCTGCAGCGCACGCTCCAGCTCGGCCAGGCGGCCGCGCTGGCTGGTGTCCAGCAGGGCGCGTGCGTCGCGTTCGGCCTGTTGCTGGCGCTCGCGGGACTCGGTGCACAAGCGCTCGCGCGGTTGCACGCGCTGCGCGACCGGAGCCTGTTCGATGGCGGCGGCGCGCCGGGTGGCTTCCGCCAGGAAGCGCTGCCAGCCGGACTCGATCTCGGCCAGCCGCCCATGCTGTTCCGGCCGCAGTTCGAGGAAACGTGCCACGTCGCGCAGCATGTGGCGCGTGGGGGCCTGCGCTGCGGCGGGGGCCATCGGGGTCGACAGGGCGGCGACCAGCAGCAGCGACGTCGGACCGCGGGTCAAGGACGCTGGCCGGCGGTGAGGCGCAAGCTCACGCAGCGCGGCGCGTGCGGGTGGCCGCCAGGCCCACGACGGCCAGCAGCGCCAGTGCCAGGCTGCCGGGCTCAGGGATGACCACCGGTTCCAGCGAGACGCGGCTGTAGCTCAGCGCGTTGATGCCGGCACCGTCGCCGAAGCCGGAGAACACCAGGCGCGCGATGTTGGCCTCCGTGCTGGAGATGCCGGCGAACACCGCCGAGCCGTTGCCGGCGCCGTTGTTGCTGCCGCCGACGGCGAAGGATCCCAGCGATGTGTTGCTGCTGTCGAAGGCCTCGATGAAGCCGGAAAACGCGCCGAAGAGGTTGGCCTGCACCTGGGCGCCGGCGGCGTAGACGGCGGTGGCGAAGTCGATCTGGAAGACGCCCGCGCTGAGGTCGCCCGTGCCGATGTCAAACAGCGCCAGCACGTTGTCGGTGGCGGAGAAGTCACCGTTGAAGGTGCCGCCGGCCAGCACCGTGAACGAGCTGGCGGCGCCGCTGACCGTCACCGGCGCAATGCTGTCGCCGTTCGCGACGCCGGTGAATTCAGCGCCGAAGCTGCCCCAGTCGACGCCGCCGGCGCCGGCTCGCGTGGTCATCTGCACGACCCCGGCCTGCGAGGCCGTCGCTGCGGCAAGCAGCAAGCCGGCCATGGCGGTGCGGGACAGGGACTTGAACTGGCTTGCGGTCATCACGGCGGCTCCTTCGGATGCAGGAGCGATTGCAAGATGCTTGCCAGTCGAGGCGGCCCCCTTGCTCGACAAGGGCCCATCGCGGATGGGGGTGATCGCCAGGGCCCGCCGTGGCAAGCCGGCCGACACCGGGTTTGCCCGGGGAATGGCCTACAGCGGCTCTGTGCGCTCCAGCAGCCAGGCCAGCGCATCACCGCTCAAGCGCGGCGCCAGGCGCTCACGCACCACGGCGTGGTAGGCGTTGAGCCAGGCCACTTCGTCGGGCCGCATCAGGGCGAGGTCGATGCAGCGCGTGTCGATGGGGCACAGGGTCAGCGTCTCGAACTCCAGGAACTCGCCGAACTCGCTGCCTTCGGGCGTGCGGGCCGGCACGTTGAGCACCAGGTTCTCGATGCGCACGCCCCAGTGGCCCGTGCGGTAAACGCCGGGTTCGATGGAGGTGATCATCCCCGGCTCCATCGCCATCTGCGGTTCGGCCACGGCGCGGCTGATGGACTGCGGGCCCTCGTGCACGTTGAGGAAGTAGCCCACGCCGTGGCCGGTGCCGTGGCCGTAGTCGAGGCCGGCCTCCCACAGCGGGGCGCGGGCCAGCGTGTCCAGCATGGGGCTGGCCGTGCCGCGCGGGAAGCGCGAGCGGCTGAGGTTCATCGTGCCCTTGAGCACGAGGGTGAAGTCGCGCTTCATCGCGGGCGTGATGCGGCCGATGGGCCACACCCGCGTGATGTCCGTCGTGCCGCCCAGGTACTGGCCGCCGCTGTCGATGAGCAGCAGGCTGTCGCCTTCGATCACCGCGTGCGACTCGGGCGTCGCGCGGTAGTGCGGCATGGCGCCGTTGGGCCCGAAGCCGGCGATGGTGGCGAAGCTCAGCCCCACGAAGCCGGGGCGGCGCGCACGTGCGGCGCTGAGCACTTCGTCGACGGTGAGTTCGGTGAGGCGTTCACCGCGCGCCAGGGCGGCTTCGAACCAGGCGTAGAACTCGCACATCGCGACGCCGTCTTCGGCCATCGCTTCGCGGATGAAGGCGGCTTCGGCGGCGGACTTGCAGCCCTTGGCCAGCGTGCTGGGGTTGATGGCGCGCACGACCTGGCAGCCGGTGCCCACGCTCTCGAGCAGGCCGTGGGTGACGCGCTTGGGGTCCACCAGCAGCGTGTCGGTGCTGCCCAGTTTCGCCAGCGCGGCGCCCGCTTGCGCGTAGGGGGCCAGGGCGATGCCGTCGGCGGCCAGGCGCGCGGCCAGCGGCGCGGAGATCTTGCCGTCGGCCACGAACAGCGTGCCCGCGGTCTGTGTCAGCAGCAGGTGGCCGAGGAACACCGGGTTGAAGGTGACGTCGCTGCCGCGCAGGTTGGTGATCCAGGCGAGGTCATCGACAGTGCTGACGAAGTGGTGCGTGGCGCCGTGGGCGGCCATGCCCTGGCGCACCGTGGCCAGGCGCTCGGCGCGCGACACCGTGGCCTGCGGCGGCAGGTGTTCGTAGACGGGCTCGGGCGGCAGGCCGGGGCGTTCGGGCCACAGGGCGCTCAGCAGGTCGGTGTCGGTGCGCAGCTTCACGCCCGCGGGGGTGAGCGCGGCGAGCAGTGCGCCGGCCTGCGACAGCGCCAGCACCTGACCGTCGACCAGCACGGTGGCGCCGCGCGGCACGTGGCGGGCCAGCCAATCCACATGCGCCGTGCTGTTGCCGGTGTTGATCCTCTCCAGCGCGATGCCGGTGCCGGCGAGTTCGGCTTCGGCCTGCACCCAGTAGCGGCTGTCGGCGAAGAGCACGGCCTGCTCCACCGTCACCACCAGTGTGGCCATGGAGCCGGTGAAGCCCGACAGCCACTGCCGGCCCTGCCAGCGTTCGGGCAGGTACTCGCTGAGGTGCGGGTCGGCCGAAGGCACCAGCAGCGCATGGGCACCCGCCTTGGCGAGTTCGTCGCGCAGCTGGGTGATGCGCAGGCGGATGGGGGAAGTGCGGATGTCCATGCGGTGCTCCTGCGCCAGGGGGTCGATGATTCTAGGCGGCGGGGGTGACACCGTGGCCCGAGACCCCAGGGCCAGGGGGCTGGCCCCGGTGCGCTAAGCTGCCCCGCCGAAGAACATCCAGGAGACACCATGCCCGGCCTGCTGCCCGACGTCGACCCCGACGGCCTGCTCGAGTACTCGGTGGTCTACACCGACCGCGCGCTCAACCACCTGTCGAAGCGTTTCCAGCGCGTGATGCAGGACGTGTCGGCCACGCTGAAGGAGGTGTACGGCGCGCGCTCGGCCATCGTCGTGCCCGGCAGCGGCAGTTTCGGCATGGAGGCGGTGGTGCGCCAGTTCGGCGGCGGCAAGAAGGCGCTGGTGGTGCGCAACGGCTGGTTCAGCTACCGCTGGAGCCAGATCTTCGAGATGAGCGGCGTGGCCGCCGGGGTGGAGGTGCTGAAGGCGCGGCCCCTGTCCGCCGAGCCCAAGGCCCCGTATGCGCCGGCGCCCATCGGCGACGTGGTGTCTGCGATCCGCAAGTCCCGGCCCGACCTCGTCTTCGCGCCGCACGTCGAGACCTCGGCCGGGATGATCCTGCCCGACGACTACCTGAAGGCCGTGGCCGACGCCGTGCACGAGCACGGCGGGCTCTTCGTGCTGGACTGCATCGCCAGCGGCGCGATGTGGGTGAACATGGCCGAGACCGGCGTCGACGTGCTGGTGAGCGCGCCGCAGAAGGGCTGGAGCAGCACGCCCTGCGCGGGGCTGGTGATGCTGTCTGAACGCGCACGCGCCGCCCTCGAGTCCACCACCAGCAGCAGCTTCGCGCTGGACCTGAAGAAGTGGCTGGCCATCATCGAATCGCACGAGAAGGGCGTGGCCGCGTATCACGCCACCATGCCCACCGACGGCCTGGCGCAGCTGCGCGACGCCATGCTGGAGACGAAGGCCTTCGGCTTCGCCGCGGCCAAGGCGGCGCAGCAGGACATCGGCCGCCGCGTGCGCGGGCTGCTGGAGGAAGAGGGCATCCGCAGCCTGGCCGCGCCCGGCTTCCAGGCGCCCTGCGTGGTGGTCAGCTTCACCGACCACGCCGAATGGCAGAACACCCAGGCCTTCGCCGAGCAGGGCCTGCAGATCGCCGCCGGCGTGCCGCTGGCACTGGACGAAGGCCCGGACTTCCGCACCTTCCGCATCGGCCTGTTCGGCCTGGACAAGCTGAAGAACCCCGACCGCACGGTGGCCAGCTTCGAGCGCGCGCTCGACGGGCTGATGTAGGGCCCGGCTTCAGCGCAGGGCCCAGTTGATCGACACCGTGCCGGTGCGCTGAACCGGCGTCTGGCCGGGACGCAGCCGCGAGCTGAAGTCCGCCGTGCGCGTGGTGTGCGTGTAGATGATGCGCGCCTTGCCTTCGAAGAGGGCACCACCGAACGGGTCCTGGAACTCCTTCGAGGAAACGCCCACCTGCAGTGCGCCCACCCAGCGCCGCAGGTCCACGTCGGGCCGCGGGCCGCGCGTGGCGCCGGTGATCAGGTGGTTGCTGGCCTGGTAGGTGAGGCTCAGGTTGGCGAAGAACAGCCAGCGTTCGAAGGAGCCCCGGTCGCCGAAGTCCTGGATCACCAGGTCGCCCTCGTTGCTGACGGCGAACACCGGGTTGCTGCCCGGTTGCGAGCCCAGCGTCACGCCGGCCAGCAGGGTGGCGTAGTTGCGCACGGTGCCCATGTTCACCGCGCCCCCCAGGCTGAAGCCGAAGAAGTCCCGGGTGTCCGCGTCGCCGAAGCGGCGCAGCCGCATGTGGCCCACCTGCAGCGCCAGGCGGCGTTCGGTCTGGCCTTCCCAGCCTTCGGGGTAGTCGCTGTCGATGATGCGGTGCCAGGTGCGTTGCACACGCGCGGCGCCGCTGCCGCGGCCGGCAACGCCGAACTTCAGGTCGGTGGCGTGGTACCACTTGCCGCGGTAGCCGAAGACGCCCACGCCGCCGTAGGCCAGGCCTGACCAGGGCCGGTCCGATGCCCAGGGCACGCCGTTGCGCAGGCTGTCGGCGCGCACGATGTACTGCGGCGTGTACATGTTCTGCCCGAGTTGGTAGACGGTGGCGGCGCCACTCTTCTCGGGCCGGCCCTGGCTGTCGGTGCCCGCCGGGGCGAGCGCGTCTTCACCGAGGAAGATGCGGCCCAGTCGCAGCACCTCCTTCGACAGCGGCGCTTCCTGGCCCGCCTTTTCGCAGTACACCCAGCTCAGCCGCATGCCGTTGGTGTAGAAGCGGTCGCTGCGCGCGAACGCATCGTTCTCCCAGTCGAACTGGCGCCCCTGGAAGCCATCGGCCCGGGGGGCGTTCTCCACGCAGGCCAGGGCCGGGGTGGCGGAGCCGGCCAGGGCCAGCACGGCCACCAGCGCCGGTGCGGTTCGGCGCGGCACGGGGATGCCGGCGAAAAGGGCGGGGGGCATCGACAAACTCCTGAAGTGAGGGGTGCTGCCCTGATTGGAGCGGCCGGCCCGCCGATTGGCTTCAGACGCCTTGTGGATGCGGCATCGCGCCCGACGCGGTCAAAGGTTCGTGCGCAGCTTCCAGATCTCCGGGAACAGCACCACGTCCAGCATCTTGCGCAGGTAGCTCACGCCGCCCGTGCCGCCGGTGCCGCGCTTGAAGCCGATGACGCGTTCCACCGTCGTGAGGTGGCGGAAGCGCCACAGGCGGAAGGCGTCTTCCAGGTCGGTGAGCTCCTCGCCCAGCTGGTACAAGTCCCAGTGCTCGCGCGGCGCGCGGTAGACGGTGAGCCAGGCGGCTTCCACGCCGTCGTCCTCCGCGTAAGGAAGGGTCCAGTCGCGCTCGGTGTGCGTGGCCGGCACGGCCAGGCCGCGGCGGGCCAGCAGGCGCAGGGCCTCGTCGTAGAGCGATGGCGCGCGGTATGCCGCTTCCACATGCGCCAGCAGGTCCGGCCGGTGCGCGTGC
>CAZBUU010000106.1:0-12935 GCA_964495125.1 uncultured Rubrivivax sp. | reverse complement strand
TGGGGGCGTGGCGCTGCACGTACCAGCCGTTCTGCAGGCGCAGCGGGCGGAAGTCGTCGCCGGCCAGTTCACCGGACAGGTGGCGCATGAGCTGGTCGCGGTACTGCGCTGCCCGCGCGTGCACGAACTGGCGGTCGAAGTCGGTGTAGCGGTACATGGGGTGCGACTGTAGGTTCCCAGCTTATTTCCCGGAACGACAGAATTTTCCCGTGCTTATTTCAGAGTGGAATGAGATGGACGGTGCAGGGCCTTCCCGGACAATGCCCCTCATGAGCCCGTGCCAACCCGTTTCCCCGTGGCTTCGCGCCGCCTTCGGCTCGGCGCTCTGCGCGCTGCTGGCTGCCTGCCAGACGGCCCCGCCGTCCCTGCCGACGGTGGCGCCCCCGGTCGTCGCGCCCGTGGTGACGCCGCCGCCAGCGCCCAAACCGCCGCGCATCGGGCTGGCCCTGGGGGGCGGCGCGGCGCGCGGCTTCGCCCATATCGGCGTCATCCAGGTGCTGGAAGAGAACGGCATCCGGCCGGACCTGGTGGTGGGCACTTCGGCCGGCAGCCTGGTGGCGGCGCTCTATGCCTCCGGGCGCTCGGGCCCCGAGATGGCCCAGCTGGCGCAGACCATGGACGAGGGCGCGATCACCGACTGGGCCTTCCCCACGCGCGGCCTGATCCGTGGCGAGGCGCTGGCGCGCTACGTGCGCGAACAGACCGGCAACCGCCCCATCGAGCACATGAAGCTGCCGCTGGGCATCGTCGCGACCGACCTGGACAGCGGCGCTCCCGTGCTCTTCCAGCGCGGCGACACCGGCGTGGCCGTGCGCGCAAGCAGCGCCGTGCCGGCCGTCTTCCAGCCGGTGAAGATCGGCAACCGGGAGTTCGTGGACGGCGGGCTGGTTTCGCCCGTGCCGGTGCGCTTCGCGCGCCAGATGGGTGCCGAGATGGTGATCGCGGTGGACATCTCGTCGCCGCCCGACGGCAACGCCACGACCGATGTGATGAAGATGCTGCTGCAGACCTTCGCCATCATGGGCAAGAGCATCAACCACTTCGAACTGCGCGAGGCCGACATCGTGCTGCGGCCGACGCTGACCGGCGTGTCCAGCGCCGACTTCAGCGCGCGTTTGCGTGCCATCCAGGCCGGCCGCGAAGTGGCGCAGCGGCTGTTGCCCGAGATCAAGGCTCGCCTGGCAGCGCTCACCCATTGAGGCCGCGCCGGAGACAGGCAGAAAAAAGGCCCGGCGCGAAGCCGGGCCCAACAACCTTCCACACGAGAGACCCGGGGCAAGCCCCGAGCCAGTGCGTAGACGCAAAAACGCCGCGGAAAGTTCCGCGGCGTTTTCAGTTCAGCGCGACGGGGCCGGCCAGCGGCCCCGCGGCCGTCCTCAGGCGGCCTTGCGACCCTTGGGGGCGGCGGTGGCCTTGACGGCTTGCGTGGTCAGCGCGTTGAAGTTGGCTTCCGCCACTTCGGTGGCCTGCTTGGCGGCCTTGTGCACGCTTTCGTAGGCGTTGTTGGCGGCGGCGACGGCCGACTTCACCAGGGCGACGGCGCTTTCCGTGCCGGCGGGGGCGTTCTTGACGGCGCTGTCGACCAGCGACAGGACCTTCTTCTGGCCGTCGGCCAGGGTCGCCTCGGCGGCCTTGGTCAGTTCGGCGTTGGTGCCGGCGAGGATGTCGTACACATGGCGGCTGTAGGCAGCGGCCTTCTCGGCGGAGGGCTGCAGCAGGCTGGCTTGCAGGTTCAGCAGCTCTTGCGCGTCCTTCACGGACAGGGCGGCCATCGTGGTGTCGGCGGCTTCGGTCAGGGTGGTCTTGGCGACCTGCAGGTTCAGCTCGACGAGCTTCTCGACGCCTTCGAAGGCCTTGGTGGTCAGGCCGAACAGGGTCTCGAGGCTGGCCTTCTGGGCGGCGACGAATTGGTCAGGGGTGAACGTGGTCATGGATGTTCTCCGGTGGTTGAGTCTAGAAACCTTGCCGCGCCACCCGGACCGAAGGTCCGACTTGAATTGCTGCGCTGCAACATGACCGCCAGTATAGGCAGCCGATGCAAGCTTGCAAGCACTTTTTGCTGCAGCGCAACATTCTAGGGGCCGCTTTCTAGAATCCGCCGCCGTGCGCGCCTTCCATGCCGATGCCTTCGTCCTGCCGCTGCCACCGGGGCACAGTTTCCCCATGGGCAAGTACCGGCTCCTGCGCGAAGCCGCCGAGGCCTCGATGCCCGGCGTTCGCGTGACCGAGGCGCCGCCGGCCAGCGACGGCGAACTGGCCTTGGCGCACGAACCGGCCTGGATCCACGCCGTGGCGACTGGGACCACCACTGCGGCGCAGCAGCGCGAGATCGGCTTCCCCTGGAGCGAGCGCATGGTGGAACGCTCGCGGCGCTCGGTGGGTGCCACCATCGCCGCTGCGCGCACGGCGCTCTTCGAGCGCGAAGGCGTGGCCGCCAACCTCGCCGGCGGCACGCACCACGCCTATGCGCACAAGGGCTCGGGCTACTGTGTCTTCAACGACGTGGCCGTGGCCGCACGGCTGATGCAGGCCGAGTGGCACCGCCACTTTCGAAGCGGCCTGCGCGTCCTGGTGATCGATTTGGACGTGCACCAGGGCAATGGCACGGCGGCCATCTTCGCCGACGACCCGACGGTGTTCACGCTGTCCCTGCACGGAGCCAAGAACTTCCCCTTCCGCAAGGAGGCCAGCGACCTGGACGTGGAACTGGCCGACGGTACCGGCGACGCCGCCTACCTGGCGGCCCTGGACGCCGCGCTGGCCGAAGCGGCGGCCCGCACGGCCGGCCATGCGCCCGGCCTGGCCTTCTACCTGGCCGGCGCCGACCCGCACGAAGACGACCGCCTGGGCCGCCTGAAGCTCACTTCAGCGGGCCTGGCCGAGCGCGACCGGCGCGTGCTGGCCTGGCTGGCCGCCAGGCGGATCCCGGTGGCGCTGTCCATGGCCGGGGGCTACGGCCGCGACATCGCCGTGACGGTCGCCGTGCAGCGCCGGACGCTGGAACTGGCGCACGAAGCCTGGGCCGCCTGGCGAAGTGCGACCGGGACGCGGCCGGTGGAAGAATCGGCCGCATGAGCGAACGCCCGCACCCGCTGCCGCGCAGCCACTTCCCGTGCTTCGAGACGATCCACACGCGCTGGATGGACAACGACGCTTACGGCCATGTCAACAACGTCGTGCACTACAGCCTGTTCGACACGGCCGTGAACCGCTACCTCATCCAGGCTGGCGCGCTGGACATCCACGCCGGTGCCGTGATCGGCCTGGTGGTGGAAACGCGCTGCCACTATTTCGAGAGCATCGCCTTTCCGCAGACGGTGCATGCCGGCCTGCGCGTGGCACACCGGGGCCGCACCAGCGTGCAGTACGAACTGGGCCTGTTTGCCGACGATGCCCCGCTGAGCGCGGCCGTCGGCCGCTTCGTCCACGTTTATGTGGACCGGGAGACACGCCGCCCGGTACCCTTGCCGGACATCCTTCTCGCCGCCCTGGCTCCGCTCCAGGCGAACCGCGCATGACCCAGCCTGCCATCACCGCCGAGACCACCGCCGCCGTGGAGGCCGCGATCGGCTCGCGCCGCTCCATCCGGGCCTACCTGCCCACGCCGGTGCCGCGCGAGACCGTGGAGGCCCTCCTGGCGGTGGCCTCCCGCGCGCCTTCGGGCACCAACACGCAGCCCTGGCAGGTGCACGTGCTGACGGGCGTGGCCAAGGCTGCGCTGAGCGCCGAGATCCGCGCTGCCTTCGACGACCCGGCCCAGCGCGCCCAGCACAGCGAGCCCTATGCCTACTACCCCACCGAGTGGCGCAGCCCCTACGTCGACCGACGCCGCAAGGTGGGCTGGGACCTCTACGGTCTGCTGGGGATCGGCAAGGCCGACAAGGCCCGCATGCACGAGCAGCACGCCCGCAACTACGACTTCTTCGGCGCGCCGGTGGGCCTGATCTTCACCATCGACGACGTGATGCAGCAGGGCAGCTGGCTGGACTACGGCATGTTCCTGCAGAACTTCATGGTGGCCGCGCGGGCGCGCGGGCTGGACACCTGCCCGCAGGCTGCTTTCACCCAGTTCCACCGCATCATCGCCCGCCACCTCGGCCTGCGCGACGACCAGACGGTGGTGTGTGGCATGTCGCTGGGCCATGCCGACCCGATGGCGCCGGAGAACACGCTCGTGACCGAGCGCGAGCCCGTGGCCGGCTTTGCGCGGTTCCATCCATGAGCCGCGGCCTCGCGCTGGCCGCCTTGCTGGGCCTCACGGGGACCGCGCACGCAGCGGACCTCGACGGCAGTCGCCTCGCCGCCTGGTGGGGGGTGCCGTTTGCGGGAATGCTGTTGTCGATCGCCTTGATGCCGCTGCTCATTCCCAAGGTCTGGCACCACCATTTCGGCAAGATCACGGCGGCCTGGTCGTTGGCCTTCCTGCTGCCCTTCACCGTGATGGCCGGCCCCGCGGCGGCCGGCGGCGTGGTCGTGCACACGCTGGTGGGCGAGTACATCCCCTTCACGGCGTTGCTCGTCGCGCTGTTCACGGCCGCGGGCGGCATCTACGTGCGTGGCAACCTGCACGGCAGCCCGGGCACCAATGTCACCATCATGGCCATCGGGGCCCTGCTGGCCAGTGTGATGGGCACCACCGGGGCGTCCATGCTGATGATCCGGCCGCTGCTGCGTGCCAACGACAACCGCCGCCACCGCGCCCACGTGGTGGTGTTCTTCATCTTCATCGTCAGCAACGCCGGCGGGTCGCTCACGCCCTTGGGCGACCCGCCGCTGTTTCTGGGTTTCCTCAAGGGAGTCGACTTCTTCTGGACAGCCCGGCACGTCTTTCCGCAGACGGTGTTTCTCGTCGGCGCGCTGTTGGCGACCTTCTGGCTGCTGGACCGCGGGTGGTACCGGGAGGAGGGCGTGCTGCCGGTGGATCCGACACCCGACACAGGGGCCTGGGGCCTGGACGGCGCGATCAACTTCCTGCCGCTGGCGCTGGTGGTGGCACTGGTGCTGTTGAGCGGCACCTGGAAGCCCGGCATCGCCTTCGACATCGCGGGAACCAGTGTCGAACTGCAGCAAGTCGTGCGCGATGTCGCGCTGGTGGGCGTGACCCTGCTGTCGCTGGCCATCACGCCCCGCGGCGTGCGCGAAGCCAATCAGTTCTCCTGGGCTCCCATGGCCGAGGTGGCCAAGCTCTTTGCCGGGATCTTCATCACCATGGTGCCCGTGCTCGCCATGTTGAAGGCCGGTACCGCCGGGCCGTTTGCGGCTGTGGCGCATGCCGTCACCGGATCTGACGGCCAGGCGCTGCCCTGGGCGTACTTCTGGTTCAGCGGCGCGCTCAGTTCCTTCCTCGACAACGCTCCCACCTACCTGGTGTTCTTCAACCTTGCCGGGGGTGACCCTCAGGTGCTGATGAACGCGATGGCGCCGACCTTGGCCGCCATCTCCGCGGGTTCGGTGTTCATGGGGGCCAACACCTACATCGGCAATGCGCCCAACTTCATGGTCATGGCCATCGCCGAGGACCGTGGCGTGCCCATGCCCAGCTTTTTCGGCTACATGCTGCGCAGCGGCGTCTTCCTGCTGCCGCTCTTCGTGGTGATGACCTTCATCTGGTTCCTCTGAGGAAGGCCCGCCCATGCCTCGACCGAGCATCCTGCTGGCCCGCGCCATCTTCCCCGAGGCGGTGACGCAACTGCGCCAGCACTTCGACATCGAAGAGAACGCCGACGACACCGAATACGGCTTCGAGGCACTGTCCGCCCGCCTTCGCGGCAAGCAGGGCCTTTTGTGCACCGCCGGCGAACCGATCACGGCGGCGCTGCTCGATGCGCACCCGCAGCTGAAGGCGGTGTGCCTGATGACCGTGGGCTACAACAACGTCGACGTGCCGGCCTGCACCGCGCGCGGCGTGCTGGCCACCAACGCGCCGGGCGTGCTGACCGAGACCACCGCGGATCTGGGCTTCGCGCTGATGATGGCCACCGCGCGGCGCATGGCCGAGGCCGAGCGCTTCCTGCGCAGCGGCCAGTGGACGAAATGGCGCTACGACCTGCTCACCGGCAGTGACGTGCACGGCGCGACGCTGGGCATCCTGGGCATGGGGCGCATCGGCCAGGCCATCGCGCGGCGCGGCGCTTTCGGCTTCGGCATGAAGGTGATCTACCACAACCGCTCGCGCCTGCCCGACGCGGAGGAGGCTCCGCTCGGCGCACGCTACGTCGACAAGGCCACGCTGCTGCGCGAGAGCGACCACCTGATCCTGGTGCTGCCGTACAGCGCCAGCAGCCGGCATGCCATCGGCGCGGCCGAGCTGGCGCAGATGAAGCCCACGGCCACGCTCACCAACGTGGCGCGCGGGGGCATCGTCGACGACGCGGCGCTGGCCGAGGCGCTGCGCGACAGGCGCATCGCGGCGGCTGGCCTGGACGTGTTCGAAGGCGAACCCGCGGTGCACCCGGCGCTGCTGGAGCTGCCCAACGTCGTGCTGCTGCCGCACATCGGCAGCGCCACCGAGGCCACGCGCCGCGCCATGGTGGGCTGCGCGGTGGACAACCTCGTCGCCGCGCTCACCGGCGGCACGCCGCCGACGCCGGTCAACCCGGAAGTGCTGCCGCTGCGCCTGGGCTGAGACAATCGGGCCCATGCCCGAATGGTTGGTTCCGGCGCTGCTCTTCGCGGTGCTGCTGTTGTTGCTGTGGATCGCGCTGCGTCCGCGCGACGCCGGCCCGGCGAAGGAGATCGAGCGTCTGGAGCGCGAACTGCGCGACGAACTCGGCCGCCAGGGGCAGGGCACGCGCGCCGATCTGGCCAGCTTCCAGCAGATGCTGCTCACGCAGAGCAGCGACCTGGCGCGCACGCAGAACGAGCAGCTGCGCCAGCTGTCCGAGGCCAACGAGCGGCGCCTGCTGGCCTTGCAGGAAGGCAACGAGAAGAAGCTCGACCAGATGCGCGCCACGGTCGACGAGAAGCTGCACGCCACGCTGGAGCAGCGCCTGGGCGAGAGCTTCAGGCAGGTGGCCGAGCGCCTGGAGCAGGTGCACAAGGGGCTGGGCGAGATGCAGTCGCTGGCGCGCGACGTGGGCGCGCTCAACCGCGTGCTGACCAACGTGAAGACGCGCGGCATCTTCGGCGAGATGCAGCTGGCCGCGTTGCTGGATCAGGTGTTCACGCCGGAGCAGTACGCCACCAACGTGGCCACCGTGCCGGGCAGCAGCGAGCGCGTGGAGTTCGCCATCCGGCTGCCCGGGCAGCGCGACGATGGCGTGCCGCTGTGGTTGCCCATCGACGCCAAGTTCCCGCGCGAGGACTACGAGCGCCTGCTCGAAGCGCAGGACCGGGCCGACCCCGAGGCGGTGGAAGCGGCGGCCAAGGCCATCGAGATGCGCTTGCGCCTGGAGGCACGGAGCATCCGCGACAAGTACGTGTCGCCCCCGCACACCACCGACTTCGGCATCCTCTTCGTGCCCACCGAAGGCCTCTATGCCGAGGCCTTGCGCCGGCCGGGCTTGTTGGAGGCTCTGCAGCGCGAGTTCAAGGTCATGCTCGTGGGCCCCACCACGCTGCTGGCCACGCTGACCAGCCTGCAGATGGGCTTCCGCACGCTGGCGCTGGAGCAGCGCTCGGCCGAGGTCTGGGAAGTGCTGGGCGCGGTGAAGACGGAGTTCGGCAAGTTCGGCGAGGTGCTGGCGCGGACGAAGAAGAAGCTGGACGAGGCCAGCAGCAGCATCGACGCCGCGACGACGCGCACGCGCGCCATGGAACGCAGGCTCAAGTCGGTGGAAGCGCTGCCCGAGGCCCAGGTGGCCCAGTTGCTGCCCGGGCGGGTGACGGCGACCGATGACGATGTCGAAGGCTGAGCCTGCGCCGCAGGGCGGTAGCGGCGGCCGACTCATCGCCGCGCTGGTGGCCGGCCAGCTGGGTCTGCATTCGGCGATGGCCGGGCTGCGGCTGGCGGCGCCCCTTCAGGCGCTGGACGAGGGCTTCAGCGCCTGGTCGGTGGGTCTGCTGCTGGCGCTCTTCGCCCTGGCGCCGGTGGTCACGGCCATGCCGGCCGGGCGGCTGGCCGACAGGCTGGGCTACCACCGCCCCGTGCAATTGGCCGTGGCGCTGAGCGCGGGTGGCTGCGGGCTCGCGGTGCTGTCCACCTTCACCACGGGCTGGGTTCACGTGGCCCTGCTGGCCGCGGGCGCGCTGGCCGTGGGCGCCGGCGCCAACACGGGCATGCTGACCATCCAGCGCACCGGCGGCCAGGTGGCGCGCGACAGCACCGAGCGGCTGCGCGTTTTCAGCTGGCTGGGCATCGCGCCTTCGTTCTCCAACGCCATCGGGCCCGTGACGACGGGTTTCGTGATCGACCTCTTCGGCTACCGCGCGGCCTACGTCGTGCTGATGCTGATGCCGCTGGCCACCGTCGTGGCGGCGCGCCACGTGCCGAGGCTGGCACCCGTCGCGGCGGCGGCCCGTGTGCACGGCCGTCGCGCCTGGGACCTGCTGAAGCAGCCCGGCTTCGCGCGGCTGCTGTTGGTGAACTGGCTGCTCGCCACCTGCTGGGACGTGCACACCTTCGCCGTGCCGGTGCTGGGCCACGAGCGCGGCTTCTCGGCCAGCACCATCGGGCTCATCCTCGGGGCCTTCACGCTCTCGGTCACGGCGATCCGGGTGGTCATACCGCTGCTGGCCCATCGTCTGGACGAGATCACCGTGCTGCGCCTGGCGATGCTGGGCACGGCGGCGGTGTTCGCGGCCTACCCGCTGGCACCCAATGCGGCCTTCATGGCCGGCTTCGCGGTGCTGCTGGGGGTCACCCTGGGCAGCGTGCAGCCGATGGTGATGTCCATGCTGCACGACCTCACGCCCGACAACCGCCACGGCGAGGCGCTGGCCTTCCGTTCCATGGCCATCAACGCCAGCAGCACGGTGATGCCGCTGGCCTTCGGCGCCGCAGGGGCCCTGGCCGGGGCGGGGCTGCTGTTCTGGGCGGTCGGCGGCGCGGTGGGCGCCGGCAGCTGGCTGGTGCGCCGGCTGGCGCCTGCGCCCTGAGCGTCAGAAGCGGATGCCGCCCTGCGGTGCGGCGTCCACTTCGGGCGGCGGTGGCGGGGGCTGCACGGCGACGCGTGCGGGGGCGGGTGCAGCGCGTTCCACCAGAGGCTGCGGCTGCGGCACCGGCCAGTTCTTCGGCAGCTTGGATTCGCGCGGGTAGCCCGCGGCGTCCAGGAAGGCCGTCCAGTCGCTTTCGGAGAAGCCGCGCACCGGCTGGGCGCCGACGTTCATCGCCGGCACGCTGCGGCCGCCGACGGCCCGTTCCAGCGCCACGGCGTCTTCCTCGGTGGTGATGCGGCGCTCGCTGTACGGGATGCCGCGCGTCTGCAGCAGCTTGCGGCCGGCATCGCAGGGCACGCAGTCCGGCGTGGTGTACAGGGTGACCGGGTAGCGCGCCACCGGCGTGCGCAGTTCGACCGGCAGGGACGCGTCGCCCTGGGCGTTCTGCTGCACTGTGGTGCGACCCAGGGTCGTGACGCGCACGCTGCTGTCGGTGGGCGGGCGGTCGGTGTAGGTGACGCTGCCGTCGGGGCGCACGACCTTGTATTGAGCCAGCGCCGGCAGCACCGGCAGCAGCGCGATGGCCAGCACGAGGGTGCGCATCGGTGATGTCGTCATGTCAGCACTCCAGGGTGGGTGGCCTCAGGCCAAGCCTTGATGTCGGAGCATAGCGTCCAGGCTCGGATCGCGCCCGCGGAATGCGCGGAAGCTCTCCAGCGCCGGCCGGCTGCCCCCGACTTCGAGGATCTGTTCACGGAAGCGCGCACCCGTGGCAGGGTCGAAGATGCCGGCTTCCTCGAAGGCGCCGTAGGCGTCGGCCGAGAGCACTTCGGCCCAGGCATAGCCGTAGTAGCCGGCCGCATAGCCGCCGTCGAAGACATGCGTGAAGGTGTGCGGGTAGCGCATGAAGGGCGGGGCGGCCGCAGGCTGGATCTCGGCGTTCACTTCCTCGGCCACCGCCTGGGGGCGGGAGGCGGCTGCGGGTTCGGCATGCAGGCGCATGTCGAACAGCGCGAACTCGCACTGCCGCAGCAGCGACAGGCCGCTCTGGAAGTGGCGTGCCGCCAGCATGCGCTCGTACAGCGCGCGGGGCAGGGGCTCGCCGGTATCGACGTGCGCCGTGAGCCGCTGCAGGACCTCCCACTCCCAGCAGAAGTTCTCCATGAACTGGCTGGGCAGTTCCACCGCGTCGCCCTCGACGCCCGCGATGCCGGCCACCGCGCGCTCGTCCACCTGCGTCAACATGTGGTGCAGCCCGTGGCCGAACTCGTGGAACAGGGTGATGAGGTCGTCGTGCGTCAGCAGCGCGGGCCGCCCGCCCACCGGCGGCGCGAAGTTGCACACCAGGTGGGCCACCGGCAGTTGCAGCCCGCCTTCGGGCCGCTTCCAGCGCGAACGGCTGTCGTCCATCCAGGCGCCGCCCTGCTTGCCGGTGCGCGCGTAGGGGTCCAGGTAGAACGAGGCCACCGGACGCTCGCCGCGGAAGATGCGGTAGTGGCGAACGCTCTCGTGCCACACCGGCGCCGGCTCGTCACGGATGGCCACGCCGAACAGCGTCTCCACCAGCCGGAAGAGGCCCTCCAGAACCCGCGGCTCGGTGAAGTAGCTCTTGACCTCCTGCGCGCTGAAGGCGAAACGGCGCTCCTTGAGCTTTTCACTGGCGTAGGGGCGGTCCCAGGCCTGCAGGTCGGCGATGCCCAGCTCGGCGGCGGCAAAGGCACGCAGCTCGGCCAGTTCGCGCTCGGCGAAGGGGCGGGCGCGGCGCGCCAGATCGCGCACGAAGGCCAGCACTTCATCGGGCGTGCGCGCCATCTTTGCCACCAGGGCAGCGTGGGCGTAGGTGGGGTAGCCGAGCAGCGCGGCCTCTTCGGCCCGCAGCGCCAGCAGCTCGGTCATCAGCGGGCCGTTGTCGCGGGCCGCATCGCCCAGCTCGCTGGCGCGCGTGGCCCAGGCGCGGAAGAGCTGCTCGCGCAGCGCACGGTCGGAGGCGAACTGCATCACCGGCGTGTAGCAGGGCGCGCGCAGCGTCAGCCGGCAGCCTGCGACGCCGGCGGCGGCCGCGGCCTCACGTGCCGCCGTCAGAACGTCCTCGGGCACGCCGGCCAGGCGCGATTCGGGCACGTCGAGCGTGAAGGTGTCGGTGGCATCGAGCACGTTCTCGCCGAACTTCTGCGACAGCGCGCCGGCGCGGTCCTGGATGGCGGCAAAGCGCTCGCGCGCCGGACCTTGCAGTTCGGCGCCGCCCAGCACGAAGTCGCGCAGCGCGTCCGAGAGCGCCTTGCGCTGGGCGGGATGCAGCCGCTCCGCGGCCGGGCTGGCGGCGATGGCCTTGTACTTGGCGTACAGCCTTGCATCGGCGTTCAGCCGCGTGCTGAAGTCGATGACCAGCGGCAGGCACTCGCCATGGGCGGCGCGCAGCTCGGGCGTGTGCACCACGTTCTGCAGGTGATTGACGTGCGACCAGGCGCGGAACAGGCGCTCCACCGGCACGTCCAGCACCAGCGCCAGCGCGTCCCAGTCGGCCGGCACGTCGGGCGACACGGCTTTCTCGAGCGCGGCTTCCGCCGCCGCCAGCAGTTCGACGATGGCCGGCTTCGCATGCTCGGGGCGCACCGCGGCGAACGGCGTCGGGTCGCCGCCTTCGAGGAGCGGGTTCATCGCGCGGCCTCGGCGGCCTGCAGCGTATTCACGAGCAGCATGGTGATGGTCATCGGCCCGACACCCCCCGGCACCGGCGTGATGTGGCCGGCGTCGCCCAGCGCTTCACGCACGGCGGCGAAATCGACGTCGCCACAGAGCTTGCCTTCGTCGTTGCGGTTCATGCCGACGTCGATGATCACCGCACCGGGCTTGACCATGTCGGCCGTGAGCGTGTTGCGGCGTCCGACCGCCACCACCACCACGTCGGCCTCGCGCGTGTGCGCGGCGATGTCGGGCGTGGCGCTGTGACAGACGGTGACCGTGGCGTTGGCCTGCAGCAGCAGCATCGCCATCGGCTTGCCCACGGTGTTGCTGCGGCCGATGACGACGGCCCTCTTGCCCTTCAGCGCCATGCCGGTGCTTTCGATCAGCTTCATGCAGCCGTAGGGCGTGGCCGGGCGCAGGCCGGGCAGGCCGCTCATCAGCGAACCGGCGCTGTGCACGGAGAAGCCGTCGACGTCCTTGGCGGTGGCGATGGCCTCGATGACCTTGTGCGGGTCGATGTGTTTCGGCACCGGCATCTGCACCAGGATGCCGTGGATCGCCGGGTCGGCGTTCAGTGCCGCGATGCGGGCCAGCAGCTTGGACTCGGGCAGCGCGGCCTCGTACCTTTCCAGGACCGAGTGGAAGCCGCAGTCCTCGCACGCCTTCACCTTGTTGCGCACGTAGACGGCGCTGGCAGGGTCGTCGCCGACGAGGATCACCGCCAGGCCCGGGCGCCGGCCGGCGGCGGCCAGCGTGGCCGCACGGTCGCCGATTCCGGCTCGCAGGGTCTTGGACAGCGCGACGCCGTCGATCAACTGGGCAGGCATGAACGGGGCTCCCTGGAAACGAAGAAGGCCGCATCGAGCGGCCTTGGGGATCTTGGATGCGGCGTCTTCAGCTCTTGCTCTGTGCGCCGAGGGCGATCTTGAGCAGGTCGGCCACGGTGTTGGCGTTCAGCTTCTCCATGATGTTGGCGCGGTGCGCCTCCACGGTCTTGATGCTGATGCCCAGGTCGTCGGCGATCTGCTTGTTCAGGCGGCCGGCGACGATGCGCTCCAGCACCTGGGCCTCACGGGTGGTCAGGCGCGACAGCAGGGCGTCGCGGCTGGCCTGTTCCTGGTGCTGGCTGAAGGCCTGGCGCGCCTGGTCGAGCATGCGCTCCACCAGGCCCAGCAGTTCCTCTTCCTTGAAGGGCTTCTCGATGAAGTCCATCG
>CAZBUU010000105.1:0-13037 GCA_964495125.1 uncultured Rubrivivax sp. | reverse complement strand
ACTCTTCAGTTCGATCTTGAATTTGCTCTTAGGAATCGAAGTGAACTTCACTTCAAATTTCCATGAGCGTTTAAGGTCATGAGACCTGAACCAGTGTCGCCACCAGTTTTGGCACTCGCCTTCAAACGCCCACGCTTATCGGCTGTGTGTTGTTAAAGAACTTCGCTTTGCATTGCTGCTTTGCGGTGCTGACCTGTGATCAGCGAAGACCAAGATTCTGACATTTTTTTCAAAACCTTGTCAAGCACTTGGTTTTCATACTTGCTGACCGAACCGGGGTTCGCTGCGCTGCTTCGAAGAGAAGCGCTGTCAACAGCAGAGCCATCGACTGTAGCACAGGATTTCCAGGCGCTGCAAGTGGCGGACAAAAATCAGTGGGGGCTCCGGTTGCCCATGAGGGTCTTCAGCACCTGCGCCGGATCGTCGGCACTGAGCACACGAGGCAGATCCTGCGCCAGCAGCCGTGTGTCGGCGCGCAGCACACGCTGCTTGATGGCCGAGATGCGCGCCGGGTGCATCGAAAAGCTTCGCAGGCCCATCGCCAGCAGGAGCTCGGTGAACGCCGGGTCGCCGGCCATCTCGCCGCAGACGCACACGTCCCGCCCGAGCGCGCGCGCGCTGGAGATGGTCTGGTGCAGCAATTGAAGCACCGCCGGATGCCAGGGGTCGTACAGGTGCGCCACCGCTTCGTCGGCACGGTCGATGGCCAGCGTGTACTGGATCAGATCGTTGGTGCCGATGGACACGAAGTCGAAATGCCGCAGAAAGCGTTCGATGAGCACGGCTGCGGCCGGCACTTCGATCATGGCCCCGACCTCGACGCGCCCAAAGGGCCGCCCGGCCTCATCGAGTTGCTGTCGGGCGCGTGCCAGCGCCTCGAAGATGAGGCGCACTTCACCCAGCTGGGCGACCATCGGAAAGAGGATCCGCACCTTGCCGTAGGCGCTGGCACGCAGCAGCGCGCGCAACTGCTGCCTGAACATGCCTGGTTCGGCCAGGCTCCAGCGGATGGCACGAAGGCCGAGCGCCGGGTTGAGGCCATGCTCGTGTCGCAGTTCCTGGGGCGACATGCGTTCGATGGGCTTGTCGGCGCCCACGTCGACCGTGCGAATCGTCACCGGAAGGCCCTGAAGCGCAATGACCGCGTCGCGGTAGGCCTCGAACTGCTCGTCTTCGCCCGGGAGGTCGCCGCCTCGGTTCATGAACAGGAATTCGCTGCGAAACAGCCCGACCCCGACGGCACCGGCCTCCACCACACCCGCGGCATCACCTGGCAACTCGATGTTGGCCAGGAGTTCCACCGCCTGGCTGTCCAGGGTCACCGCCGGCGTGAAGCGCAGACGGTCGAGTCGCGCCCTCTCGAGTTCGCTCTGCCGCTGTCGGAACCGGTACTCCTCCAGCACGATGGGAGAAGGGTTCACGATCACGACGCCGGCATCTCCATCGATCACCACCCAATCGTCCTGCCGGATGAGCCGGCTCGCCTCACGCGCACCGACGACCGCCGGAATATCCATGCTGCGAGCGACGATCGCCGTGTGCGAAGTCCGGCCCCCGACGTCCGTGACGAAACCGGTGAACACGCTGCGCTTGAACTGGATCATGTCGGCCGGGGCGACGTCGTTGGCCACCAGGACCAGCGGGTCTTCCCCCGCGAAGTCCCGCGGCGCGCCGGGTGCCGGCGCGGCCCGAGGCGGCTGGGCGGGCTCGGGCCGCGCCGCCAGCGCGCGCAGCAGTCTCTCGACGACCTGCTCGACGTCAGCCTTGCGCTCGCGCAGATAGAGGTCCTCCATCTCGTCGAACTGCCGGGCCAACACTTCGAGCTGCGCTGACAAGGCCCACTCGGCGTTGTAGTGGCGTTCCCGGATCCAGACCTTTGTGGCACCCGTCAGCGTCTCGTCGTGGAGCAGCATGAGATGGACGTCCAGCAGCGCGGCGAGTTCGTGCGGCGCCTCGGCAGGGAGTTCGTTCTTCAGCGCCGTCAGTTCCACGGCGACGGCATTGCGGGCATCGCGCAGACGACCGATTTCGTGGTCGACCCTGTCGGCCGGAACGAAGTAGTGCGCGACGTCGACGCGGCTGGAGGCAACGAGCACGGCACGCCCGATGGCCACGCCGCGCGACACCGCCAGTCCGAACACCTGGATGCTCATGCTGCGAATGTAGCGGACCGGTGCGCCAGACGGCGCATGACTGCGGGCCGTGGGCGGCTTACTCGCCTTCGCCGAACTTGCCGTCGATCAGCGCACGCAAGGCGTCCATCGCCTGGGCCTCGTCCTCGCCGGAGGCCTCGATCTCGACCTCGCTGCCGAGGCCGGCGGCCAGCATCATCACGCCCATGATGCTCTTGGCATTCACTCGGCGCCCATTGCGGCTGAGGTGGATGTCGCTCTTGAAGCCGCCGGCCAGTTTCGTCAGCTTGGCCGAGGCACGGGCATGCAGGCCGAGCTTGTTACTGATCTGAATGCGCGTCTGGATCATCGCTGAAGGGCCGTTGCGGCTGGTTCTGTCGGCGTGGCTGGGCCACCTGCATGATGCCCTGGCGCGCACCGTCGGCGGCCCGGGTGACGAGTTCGGCCAGCGGCAAGTTGGCGTAGCACAGGGTCCGCCACAGCATGGGCACGTTGACGCCGGTGACCACGCGCTCGCGCACGCCGTCCGCGGCGGCCAGCGCCGCATTGCCCGGCGTGGCGCCGAAGGCATCCACCATCACGAGCACTTCCTGTCCCGGAAACGCCGCCAGGGCCGCCGCGACGCGGGCGGTGGCCTCTTCCAGGTCGATCCCGGCCGGGACATCCAGCGCCACGACCGCGTCTTCGCAATCGCAATAGGCATGACGCGCGACGGCAAGCAGGGCGCTGGCCAGCGGCGAATGGGCGACGATGAGGATGGATGCCATGTCGGTTCAGGGCGGATTATGGGCAGCCGCGCCCCGCAGACGCAAAAACCAGAGGTACGCGAGCATGCCGCAGGCGCCGAAGACCGCAAAGGCCCAGCGGAAGGCACCGACGTCGTCGAGTCCGGCGGCGCGAAGCGCATCGACCAGCAGGCCCAGTCCCCACTGGATGGAGAAGACGCCTGCGAAGATGACCAGGTTGTAGGCCGACAGCGCACGACCGGCCTGAGCCGGCTCGAATGCAGCTCCCAGTGCAGGCTGGCTCAGCGAGACGAAAGTGCAGGACACGCACCACACGGCCCAGTGCGCGGCTTCAGCACGCGGTCCGAGCACCACGATCGCGGCGAGCAGGCCCAGCGACAGCGGCAGCCCGCCAGCCACCAAGCCCCAGGGCGTCAGGCCGCGCCGGGTCAGCCAGGGCATCAACGTGCCCCAGGCTGCAAAGGCCAGAAGCATCGCCAGGTTGACGAAGAAGAGCCCCTGGGCCGCCTGTGCCGGAGTCCAGCCGGCGACACGTGTCAACCAGGGCCCGGCCCACAATGCCTGCACGGCGATCATGCCGCCGTAGACGAAGAAGGCCAGCGGCGCAGCAGCCACGAACATCGGGTGACGCACGATCCCGGCATAGCCGCCGGACCCGGCGAATCCCGGACTCACTGCAGCCGAACCGTCCTTCGGCACGCCCCAGGCCACGAGCGCAGCCGCCAGGACGAGCAGGACTGCCAGCCCCCAGAACAGCCCCCGCCAGCCCAGCGTCGGCAGCAGGAGTTGCACCGGCAGCGTCGAGGCCACCATGCCCAGCGAACCCGTCATCAGCATCCACGAATTCGCGCGCAGTTGTGCCAGCGGTGAGAAGACATGGCGGAAGCACGTGAGAGCGGCCATCAGGCAGGCCGAGACGCCGGCGCCGATGAGCACACGCGACGCGATCAGCGCCAGCAGCCCGCTGGATGCTGCGAAGGCCGCACAACCGGCGACGGCCACGGCCAGCAGGACCAGCAGCGTTCGCCGGGGGCCGAAGCGGTCGAGTGCGCGCCCCAGCGGCAGCTGCAGCAACGCAAAACCGAAGAAGTAGGCGCCGGAAAGCAGGCCGAGGTCGCCCGAGGTCAACGCCAGTTCTGCGCTGAAGGCCGGCGCCAGCGTGGCGGTGACGGCGCGGAGCAAGGCCGACAGAAAGTAGGCGAAGGCAAAGCTGAGAAAGACCACCGCGGCGCGGCCGGCGGGCAGGCTCATGAACCGGCGCGCAGCGATGCGAAGAAGAGGTTGACGGCCTCGTCACCCGAGCTCTCGCCCAGCACCGTGGCCTGGAACACGCTGGTGCCGTGGGTGAACACCAGCAGCTCGACGTGCGCGGGCCGCCCGTCAGGACGTCGCCCCTGAAGGCTCAGGCGCCGATTGCCGGCGTTGGGCGTGGCCCCTTGCGGCTGCTGAGGCCGCCCGGCCACCGGCACCGCGCCGATGTTGCGCGCTGCGCCGGCCACCAGCTCAGCCAGAGCCTGCTCCACCCGGGTCGGATCGCCCAGATCGGCCAGAGCCAGCGCGAAGGTCAGCCCGTCGGCATCGCAGGCCAGCAGCGTCAGGGGCACCGCCGCGCCCGCCAGCGGCACGGCACGTTGCTGCGACGCCGGCTTGCAGGGAAACTGAAGCTGCAGCGCCGAGCCCGCTGGGCGGACATCACGCCAGTCCAAGGCCGGCGCGCAGCCCGCCAGGGCCACGCACAGGGACATCAAGGTGGCGCAGCGGGCCGGGAAGCTCATGCGGCGATTATCCCGGCCGGACAATGGTGCCCATGGAACCGACCTCATCCGCCCCGCCCCCCGGAGCGCTCGCCGGTGTGCGTGTGCTCGACCTGTCCCGCGTCCTCGCCGGCCCCTGGTGCACGCAGACACTGGCCGACCTGGGTGCCGAAGTCATCAAGATCGAACGCCCGCCTGCCGACAGCCACCCCGGTGGCGACGACACCCGAGGCTGGGGCCCGCCTTTCCTGAAGCAGCGTGATGGCCGCGACTCCGCCGAGGCCGCCTACTTCCTGGGCGCCAACCGCAACAAGCGCTCGGTGACCGTGGACATCGCCAGCTCAGAAGGCCAGGCCCTGATCCGCCGGCTGGCGGCCAACTGCGACGTGATGATCGAAAACTTCAAGGTCGGCGACATGGCCCGCTACGGCTTGGACGCCGCCACCCTGCGCGACCTGCAACCGCGACTGGTCTACTGCTCGATCACCGGCTACGGCCAGACCGGCCCCTACGCCGAGCGCGCTGGCTACGACTACGCCGTGCAAGGCGCCGGCGGCCTGATGAGCGTCACCGGCGAGCGCGACGACCTGCCCGGCGGCGGCCCGCAGAAAGTCGGGGTCGCCGTCGCTGACCTGTTCACCGGCATGTACGCCACGGTGGCCATCCTGGCGGCCTTGCGGCACCGCGATGCCACGGGCGAGGGGCAGGCCATCGACATGGCCCTGCTGGACACCCAGGTGGCCATGCTGGCCAACCTGGGCGCCAACTACCTGGTGACGGGCCAGGCGCCGAAGCGCGCGGGCAATGCCCACCAGAACATCGTCCCCTACCAGGTGTTCGAGGTCGCCGACGGCCATGTCATCCTGGCCGTCGGCAACGACGAGCAGTTCCGCCGCTTCTGCGGCGTGGCCGGCTGCCCCGAACTGCCCGCCGACGTGCGCTTCACCCGCAACGCCGACCGCGTGCGCCACCGCGAGGCGCTGGTGCCGGTGCTGGCCGAGATCATGCGGCAGCGCCCGCGCGCGGATTGGCTGGCGGCGCTGGATGCCGCCAAGGTGCCTTGCGGGCCGATCAACGACCTGGCCGATGTCTTCGCCGACCCCCAGGTGCTGGCGCGCGGCATGCGGATGCCGGCACCGCACCCCTTGAACGACGCGCTGGAACTGGTCGCCAGCCCGATGAAGCTCTCGGCCACGCCCGTGCGATTGCAACGCCCGCCCCCCATGCTGGGCCAGCATACCGACGAGGTGCTGGCCGAGATCGGTTGCAGCGCCGACGAGATCGAACACTGGCGCGCGCGCGGGGTCATCGGTCCCCGCACGGGGCATTCGTGACCGGCCGTGACTTTCTGCCCGCCCCCTAGCTCGGCAAGGATGATGCGCCCGCTGCCCCTTGGGTTCGAGGGAACGCTGAATTAGGATCCGCCCTCTGGGACATGGCCCCAGGAGGACCACGCGACCGAGGGTCAAGAGAGTCGCGCGGCGCAACAGCCCCAAGAGAAGGTCATTCATGAACCTGTCGGACCTCGGCGGTCCGCTCGGCGCCACGGCTTCTTCGTCGAAGCCGAGCGTCGAGCCGCTTGATCCCCAGGCGCTGATCGCGCAACTGGGTAGTGAGGTCGCGACTGCCTTGTCCTCCGCCCTGGAGCGCGTCGCCGCGCTGGCGGCCACGGGCCGCATCGATCGCGACAGCCTGCGCTCTTTGCGCGAGGAGATCGACCTCGCCCGCCGCGCCGGCATCATGGGGCAGCAGGTGGTGCGCCTGGGCAACGGGCGCGTGCAGCTGGCGCGTGAACGGCTCGACCTTTCGGGCCTGCTGCGCGACGCCCTGCTGCAGCGCGCCCGCGAGATCGACGCCCGCGGCATCGAGGTGCGCCAGGTGTTCGCCGCCGCCGAGGTGATGAGCGACGCCACGCTGCTGTTCTCGCTGCTGCAGACGCTGCTGGACTGGACTTTCGAGCACGCGGTGTCGCGCATCGACATCAAGCTGGACCTCAAGTCCTGGCCCTCTCACGCCCGCATCACCATCGGCTACCTGCACTGCCCGCCTGACGAGGTGGAAACAAAGCCGCACGCCGCGGCGGCGGGCACGCGCGAGACCAAGCTCGACACCATGTCCTGGCGCCTGCTGCAGCAGACGGCGGCCGTGCTGGGCCTGCAGATGCAGCGCAAGGACATGCCCGGCAAGACCGAGCTGGTGCTCGAGTTCCCCGACACCCTGGCCGCGCGGCTGCCAGGCCTGGACACCGTGGACCCGGCCATCGCTTCCGCCGGCACCATGGCGCACAACTCGCAACCGCTGGCGGGCCGGCACATCATCGTGCTGGCGGCGCGCCGCGAGGTGCGCAACGTGGTGCGCGAGGCGCTCCGGCCGATGGGCCTGATGGTCGACTTCGTGGCCTCGGTGGACGAGGCCCGCGAGTTCTGCGCCGACGGCCTGCCGCACGCGATGATCTACGAAGCCTCGCTGGCCAGTGGCGCCTTCGAGCGCATGCGCGACGAGATGCTGGCCGACGTGCCCACGCTGCCCTTCATCCGCATCGCCGAGCAGGGCAAGGCCTTCGAGGTGCTGAACCTCGGCGGCCGTCAGTTCGCCAGCGTCGGGCGCGACGCCATCATCGAGGCCCTGCCCTCGGCGCTGATGTTCGAACTCTCGCGCAACCCCTGAACCGCCGGCGGCTCAGCCGCCGAAGACCTTCTTCAGGATCGCGCTGCCGGTCTTCACGGGGTCGGCGCGGATCTTCTTCTCCTCTTCGCCGATCAGCGTGAACAGGCCATCCAGCGCCTTGTTCGTGACGTGCTTCTGCACGTTGGCCTCGTCGCCCTTGACCAGGCCTGCGCCGGCGGCCTTGGCGGCCACGCGGTTGTAGCTGTCGGCCAGCTTCACCTTCTCGGTGGCCTTGGTGACGATGGGCAGGAACTTCTCCGCCAGCGGCGCCCGCGTCTTGGCCGAGAAGAAATCGGTCACCGCCGTGTCGCCCCCCTTGACCAGCTTCAGCGCGTCTTCCACCGACATGTTCTTCACCGTGCTGACGAAGAGCGTCTTGGCCTCGGGCACGGCGGCCTCGGCGGCGCGGTTCATCGCCGTTTCGAGTTCGTCGACGCGCTTGCCCTGCCCGAGCTTGCGCATCAGCTTGGCGGCGTCCTTCAGATGGCCCGGCAGCGGGATGCGCACTTTCGGGTCGTCCAGGAATCCGCCGGACTTGCCCAACTTGGACACCGCCGCCAGCGCGCCGCGCTCCAGCGCGGCGCGCACGCCGCTGGCGGCATCGGTCTCGCTGGTGGCCGCGCCGGCGGCCGGCCACACGCCGGCAGCCAGCAGGCCTGCCGTAACATCGCGCCGCTTCATGGAAGGCCCCTTCTCGATGAAAAGCTGCGATCTTGCGCTTCTCGCGCTGCGCCCGGCAACGGCCACCGGGATGGGCCCACGATGATCGGCCGGCTGACCGGCCTGCTGGCCGAGAAGAGCCCGCCGCAGGTGCTGCTGGACGTGAACGGCGTCGGCTACGAGATCGACGTGCCGATGAGCAGCTTCTACAACCTGCCGGGCTTGGGCGAGCGCGTGACGCTGCTCACCCACTTCGTGGTGCGCGAAGACGCTCAGCTGCTCTACGGGTTTCTCACCGCCGCCGAACGCGCGACCTTCCGCGAACTCGTGAAGATCAGCGGCGTGGGGCCGCGCACGGCGCTGTCCGTCCTGTCGGGGCTCAGCGTGGCGGAGCTGTCCGCCGCCATCTCGCGCCAGGACGCCGCCCGGCTGGTGAAGGTGCCCGGCATCGGCAAGAAGACGGCCGAGCGGCTGCTGCTGGAACTGAAGGGCAAGCTCGGCCCCGATCTCGGCGCCCCGGCCGGCGCGGCGGTCAGCGACAGCCAGAGCGACATCCAGCAGGCGCTGCTGGCCCTGGGCTACAACGAACGCGAGGCGCAGGCGGCGCTGAAGGCGCTGCCGCCCGAAGTGGGCGTGAGCGACGGCATCAAGCTGGCGCTGAAAGCGCTCAGCCGCTGACGCAGGTCAAGTCCGAAGTGCGGACAGGGTAAGCGCGGACTCGCGGCCAGCGCCGGCCCGTGTGAAGATACAGACAACCTGTCACACGCACTGTTTATGGACACGCTGCCGACCGAGTGGGGGGCCCTGATCGGGCTGGTTTTTGCGCTGGGCTTGCGCCATGGCATCGACGCCGACCACGTGGCCACGATCGACGCCCTGACGCGCCTGGCCGAGCGCCAGCGCTCGCGCTGGTGCGGGCTGCTGTTCGCCGCCGGCCACGGCAGTGCCGTGATGCTGCTGGTCCTGGCCGTGGCCGCCGGCAGCCAGGGTTGGAAGCCGCCCGAGTGGCTGGCCCCGCTGGGCGCCTGGGTTTCCATCACGCTGCTGGCGCTGCTGGGGGCCGCCAACTTGCGCGCCGCCTGGCGCGCCGCACCGGGCGAGGTGGTGGCCCTGGGTGGCCTGCGCGGGCGCTGGGTCGGACGCCTGGTGGGCAGCGGGCACCCGGCGGCGGCGGCCGGCGTGGGCGTGCTGTTCGCCCTCTCCTTCGACACCGTGAGCCTGGCCGTCATGTTCGCGCTGGCGGGCCTGGCGGCCGGTGGCGTGGTGCATGCCGCCGTGCTGGGCGGCACGTTCGCCTTCGGCATGGCGCTGACCGACGGCGCCAACGGTCTCTGGCTGGCCCACCTGCTGCAGAAAACGGGCGCGGCGGCGGCGCGCGCCTCCCGCATCACCGCCGTGATCGTGGGCGGCGCCAGCCTGGGCGTGGCCCTGCTGGGCGCGCTGCGCCTGGTGTCACCCGCCACCGACGCCTGGGCCGACGAAGCCGGCCTCTGGCTGGGCGCCGGGCTGCTGACGGTGCTGCTGGCGGCTTGCGCCGTCGTGCTCTGGCGGCGCGTGCCCGCGCCGATGGCGCTGCGCGCATCCAGCGGCGCTTCGGCGTCGTAACGCCGTCGTTATCTTCACCGTGCGCACTGGCGCCCATGATTAAGAAGAATTCACTCATTCGTGTGCTCGGACTGGCCGCCGCAGCCTCGGCGCAGGCGCAGACCGCAGCCCCCACCATCACCATCCAGGGCCACTACGACAACCGTATTGGCAGCAGCGATGCCGCCTCGCAAGGCAGCATCGGGGCTGCGCTGCTGAAAAGCCGGCCGGCGCTGCGCCCCGGTGAGGTGCTCGAGTTCGTGCCCGGCGTCATCGTCACGCAGCACTCGGGCGACGGCAAGGCCAACCAGTACTTCCTGCGCGGCTTCAACCTCGACCACGGCACCGACTTCGCCACCAGCGTGGACGGCGTACCCGTCAACATGCCCACGCACGCCCACGGCCAGGGCTACAGCGACCTCAACTTCCTGCTGCCGGAGCTGGTGCAGCGCATCGACTACCGCAAAGGGCCCTACTTCGCCAGCACCGGCGACTTCGGCAGTGCAGGCGCCGCCGACATCGCCTACGTGCGCCGTCTCGACCAGCCCTTCGTGCAGGCCGCCTGGGGCCAGCGCGGCTACCGGCGCGGCGTGGGCGCGGCGTCCACCGAGCTCGCGCCGGGCAACACGCTGCTCGGGGCACTGGAACTGATGGCCAACGACGGCCCCTGGACCGTGCCCGAGAAGCTGAAGAAGACCAACGCGGTGCTCAGCCTGGCCGGTGGCAGCAGCGCCAGCGGCTGGAGTGCCCGGTTGCTGAGCTACCACGCGAAGTGGAACAGCACCGACCAGGTGCCGCAGAGCCTGATCGACGCCGGCCGCTACGACGGCCGCCCCTTCGGACGCTTCGACAGCCTCGACCCGACCGACGGCGGCGACACCGCGCGCACCAGCCTGGCTGCGGAGTGGCACGGCGACGACACCGCCGGCCGCACCCGCGTGGCCGGCTACGTCATGCGCTACCGGCTGGACCTGAACTCCAACTTCACCTATGCGCTGGAGCGCCCGGCCGACGGCGACCAGTTCAAGCAGCGCGACGCGCGCCGCGTGGTCGGACTGTCCGCCAGCCGCACCTTCAGCCACACCTTGGCCGGGCTGGAAGCCCGCACGGAGTTCGGCGCGCAAGGGCGGCACGACCGCATCCGCGTCGGCCTCTTCGACACCGTGGCGCGGCAGATCACCAACACCGTGCGCGACGACGACGTGAAGGAGACCGCGCTCGGCGCCTATGCCCAGACGGGCGTGCAAGTGCTGCCTTCACTGCGCGGCGTGATCGGCCTGCGCGCCGACCGCCTGAGCACGAAGGTCGATGCGCTGAGCCTGGCCGACAACAGCGGCAGCGCCAGCGCGAACCAGGTGAGCCCCAAACTGACGCTGGTCTTCGGCCCGTTCGCGAAGACCGAGTTCTTCTTCAACGCCGGCCGCGGCTTCCACAGCAACGATGCGCGCGGCACCACGATCCGGCTCGACCCGAAGTGCCTGCAGGCCGGCGGCAGCACGGCCGATTGCGGCGTGGACCGGGTGCCGGCGCTGGTGTCGTCACGCGGCTTCGAGGTCGGCGCCCGCACCGAGGCCCTGCCCGGCCTGCAGAACTCGCTGGCGCTGTGGACGCTGAAGTCCGACAGCGAGCTGGTCTATGTCGGCGACGCCGGCGCCACCGAGGCCAGCGGCGCCAGCCGCCGCCGCGGCGTGGAGTTCAACAACCGCTGGACCCCGGTGCCCTGGTTCCTGCTGGACGCCGACTTCGCCTGGACGCACGCCCGCTTCGACAACGGCGACCGCATTCCCAACGCCGTGGACCGCGTGGCCAGCCTGGCCGCCACACTGCGCGAGATGGGGCCGTGGAGCGCCAGCCTGCAGTGGCGCTATCTGGGGCCGGGCGCGCTGATCGAGGACAACAGCGTGCGCTCGAAACCCTCGCTGACGACCAACCTGCGGGTCAGCCGCAAGTTCGGCGCGAACTCCGAACTGACGCTGGACGTCTTCAATCTCACCGACAAGCAGGTCGACGACATCCAGTACTTCTACGAATCGCAGCCGCGCGGGCTGGCGGCCGAGGCAGGCCGCCACGTGCACCCGGCCGAACCGCGCACCGTGCGGCTAGGACTGCGGGTGAACTTCTGAACCGCCGAACTCAGGGCTTCATGCCGCCGGAGGCGTTCAGCGCCTTCACCGGCACCTTGATTTCCAGCGTCTCGCGCTGCTTGTCGGCGCCTTCGAAGACCAGGGTCACGGGCACCGTGTCGCCCGCCTTGAGCTGCTGCTTCAGGTCCATCAGCATGACGTGGTAGCCGCCTGGCTTCAGCGCCACCGGCTTGCCGGCCGGCAGGTCCAGGCCGTTGGGCAGCGCGCGCATCTTCATCACGCTGCCTTCCATGGCCATCTCGTGGATCTCCACGATGCCGGCCACTGGCGAGGCGCCCGACACCAGCCGCGCGCCCTTGGGCGAGGTGACGGTGGCGAACATGCCGGTGGCCTTCTGCTGGGCCACGGTGCCGCGGATCCAGGGGTCGGCCACGGTGGTCTGCGCGAAGCTCGCGCCAGCGCTCAGGGCCGCCACGGCGGCCAGGGTGCGGATCAGTGTCTTCATGGGAATTTCCTTCAAGGTCGAAACACGGGGCCGGGATGTCCTCTCAGCGCGAGGCCTCACCGCCAGCCGGCAGCGTGTTTGTCATCCGGCCGGGCAGGGCTTGCCTTAAGAGAACCCGAACAATCTGGGAGTGAGCGCGCCAGGCGTTCGAACTGCACGCCCGGGCACGCTGCCCCCGGGGCCGCGGGGGACCGCAGCATCGGTTGAGGCTCAGGCACGCCGCGGCGGCGCTCGGGCCGGCGCGGCCGGCCAGTGCGTGGCGGCCACGATCGGCCGCGCCGTCGCCGGCAGGTGCGCAAGGCCGGAAGTCGGAGGCAGGTCGAAGTGGGCCCAGTCCGGCGCGGCAAAGGGCAGCGCCGCCAATGCGCAGTGGCCACAATGTTCCAGGTGGGTGGCCGCGCCCTGTGTCGCACCGGGCATGGCCCCATCGAGACAGTGCACGGCCGCCTGACCGGGCGAGACATCGGCCCAGGCCAGCGCGCGCGAGACGCTGGGCACCAGCGCAAGCACCCACGCCGCCAGCAAGGCCAGAGCGGCTTGGTGAAGCCGGTGGCGGCGCGCACGGTCCATCGCCTGCATGTTGCCACGGCCTCGGCGGCCCGAGCCTGATGTCGATCAGTGGCCTGGCGGCAGCTGGCGATAATGGCTGTATGGCCATCCAGACCGACGACTTCGGCGCCGCCCCTCCCGACGAAGGTCCGCTGCGGCGCGTGGTCAACGCCGCGGCCACTTCGCCCAACGAGGAAGCCATCGAGCGTGCGCTGCGCCCCAAGGCGCTGGAAGGCTACGTCGGCCAGGCCAAGGCACGCGAACAGCTGGAGATCTTCATCGGCGCGGCGCGGCACCGCCGCGAGGCGCTGGACCACGTGCTGCTGTTCGGCCCGCCGGGCCTGGGCAAGACGACG
>CAZBUU010000104.1:0-13040 GCA_964495125.1 uncultured Rubrivivax sp. | reverse complement strand
CGACCTACAGCTTCGTGCTCGAGCGCGCGCTCGAACACTTCGGCTGGAAGGTGTGTGAAGAGGCTCACCGCTCGACCCAGGGCGCCGGCTTTCTGAGTCGTCTGTTCGGCTGGTCGCCGAGCGGGCAGGTGCACCAGCACGGCACCCCGCACACCCACGACAAGCGGCGCTCGCTGGTGCTCTTCATCACCGACGGCGAAAACGACGGCAGTGACGAGGCGCGCACCATGCGTGTTCTCGAGGAATCGCAACAGCGGGGCGACCAGGTCTACTTCCTGTTCATCGGCGCCTGCGAGGACAAGGGCGTCACCTTCGAGTTCGTACAGAAGATCGCGCGACGGTTCAAGAACACCGGCGTGGTCGTGATCCGCGATCTGGAAGCCTTTGTCGCGCAGTCGGACGAGGAGCTCAACGCCACGCTGCTGGGCCCCGAGCTCGTTGAATGGCTCAAGTCGTAGCCGCCAGGATGCCGTCCCGTCGACGATGGCGGGAACTGGGCTTGACCTTGGCGCTGCAGCTCGCAGCCGCGGCTACGGCACAGCCGGTGGATGACACCATCAACCCCGACCGCCCCGGCCTTGCCGACAGCAGCAACGTGGTCGGGGCGGGCCGCGTGCAGGTGGAGACGGGGTTGCAGCGGGACGACCGCAGCGGCAACGGCACGCGGTCTCGAACGCTGTTCCTGCCCACGCTGCTGCGCGTGGGGCTGACCGACAAGGTCGAGTTCCGAGTCGAGAGCAACACCTACACCCGCGTGACGCAGACCGATCCGACGCAGGGGAGGGTTAAAACCGAGGGCGTGGCGCCCGCGGCGGTGGGCCTGAAGGTCCACTTCATCGACGCCGACGGATCGCAACGACCCTCGGTCGGAGCCATTGTTCGCTTCTTCCCGCGGTCCGGCAGCAGCAACTTCGGGACGACCCGGGCCACCGGCGACTTCAGGCTCGCTGCGGACTGGGATTTCCTGCCCGAGTGGTCTTTGAACCCAAACGTCGGCGTCGGCGTCTACGAGGGCGAAGCCCGACGCTTGTACACGGCCGGGCTGTTCGCAGCGACGCTCAGCTACAACCCCAGCAAGAGCCTGAATTTCTTCGTGGACACTGGCGTGCAGACACCTGAAACACGACACGGCCGCACCGCTGTCCTCGTCGATGTCGGGATGGCCTGGCTCATCGGCCGCGACCTTCAGTTCGACTTCAGCGCAGGGTCAAGGGTGGCAGGCGAAACACCGCCACGGACGTTTTTGGCGGCGGGCATCAGCCAGCGCTTTTGAATGCAGCACGACGTGTGTCGGGGCAGGTCGGCGACATATTCAGCGGGCGGCTTCCATCGGCGTTGAAGGCGCAGCGGGCAAGCTGCGCGCCATAGATTCCGCTGGGTGGGCCAGATGCTGACGCGCGACCAAGTACCCCGGCACACCAGCAGAGCCGGCGCTTCGACCGGCCCTGGAATCACACCGGAAACGCTCTACTTCTTCTTGCCGCTCGTGTCCTGGTGACCGTGCTGATCCTTGTCGCCAGGCACGTGGCCCTTGTGGTCATGGTGCTCGTCGGCGCCTTGCTTCTTGGCCGGCACTGAAGTGTCCCTGTGACCGTGCTCGTCCAGATCGCCAGGCGTGTGGCCCTTGTGATCGTGATGCGGTCCGGGCTGAGGGGTCGGTTGCTTGGTACTCATGGTCGTCTCCTGAAGGGGAAACCCACGCTACGATTCCACCACCCGGTCTGGTGTAGGACAACGGGCTGACCGCCTAGCGGAAAAGGCCTGCTGTCGTCAAGCGTGATGGCGGCCATCGCAGGGGCGCCGCATCCGAGCGACATTCCAAACCAGGAGCGGGCAGTCCATGCGCAATCAAGTCCATCCTCTGGCCGGCCAGCCGGCGCCGACCGATGCCCTCATTGAGCTGGCGGCGTTGCAGGCGGCCTATGGGTCGCGCCGGCCGGACCTGGCCAGTGAGGAGCAGCGGGTGGTCGTCGGAACGTCCGGCCACCGCGGCTCGGCGCTGGATGGCTCGTTCAACGAGTGGCATGTGCTGGCCATCACCCAGGCCATCTGCGATGGCCGCAAGCGCCTGGGTATCGAGGGACCCTTGTTCCTGAGTGCCGACACGCATGCGCTGTCCGAGCCTGCCACGGCCAGCGCGCTGGAGGTGCTGGTCGCCGGTGTGGACGTGATGCTGGCGCCACGCGGGCAGTTCACACCGACACCGGCGGTGTCCTTCGCCATCCTTGAACACAACCGCAGCCGCTAGGGCCTTGCGCGTGCCGACGGCGTCGTCGTGACGCCGTCGCACAACCCGGCGCGCGACGGTGGCTTCAAGTACAACGCGCCGCACGGTGGCCCCGGCGGACAGCGGTATCACGGTCGACATCCCGACATCCAGGTGGCGGCGAACGCGCACCTGCCAAGGGCCTCAGGGGCGCCCACTGGCCGTGCGCGCCCCCGGCTCCCGCGAACCGCGACTTCAGAAGTTGTACTTGACGCCGAGCACGATGCCCGGTTTGCCGAGTTCCTTGCCGTTGATGGGCGAGGCGTAGAAGACCTTGTCGGCGTCGGTCCCGACGATCGCAGCGCTGACGACGAGGCCGCTGAAGTCCTTGCTGATCGTCAGCGAGTAATCGGTGTAGGTCGCTGCGCCGCCGACTGGCCCCTTGATCTTCTGATAGCCGATATGCGGCGTCAGCATGAGGCCGCCGCCCACGTCGAAGCCGGCCGACAGGTCGAGGTAGAACGAGTTCTTGCTGTCAGGGTTGGCGAACGTGTTGGTGACCGCATGCGAGTACTTCAGCGTGGCCGCCCCATATGTGAGAGCGCCGTAGAGCTCGGTGGTGTTTGCCGAAGGGTTCAGGTCATTGCTCGGGTACTGGTACGTCAGCGCGCCGACGTCGAAGCCGATGCCGGGCATGACCTCGCCCTTGTAGCCGCCGTAAACGTCGATCTCGACGCCGGCGTCACCGCCAAAGTCCTTGATCCACTTGATCGACGAGGCCCACGCCCCGACGTAGAAGCCGCCCGCCGCGTAGTCCACGCCACCCTGGATCGCCGGCTTGAGACGGGACTGCGAGATGCCACGGTAGCGGTAGTCACTGACGGCCCCCACGTTGAAGGCGAGCTGCGCCGAGGCGACGGTCGGTGCTGCGCAAGCGGTCAAGGCCACAGCGAGGGCGCAAAGCGTTTTCTTCATCAACAGGTCTCCAGGGAAATTCGGGTTGCGATCGGCAACCGATGCGCAGTTTCTATGCCATGCACCCCGGTCCTGGAGAATGTGCCTGCAACGCCCGGGTTGCGCTGTTTTGGTGCCCTCTCGCGCCGTCTGGTGGCATTCGTGCACCAGCTCACCAAGATGGAGCGCCGGGTTGATCGTGCAGCTTCCGCGGCGGAGGCCCAATGTTGCCTGATGCGCCACGGCACGCCCGCTCGGACTCTTGGCGCCCGAGGCTCACCGTGATGGTGCGGCCACTATGCACGCACGGTCTGCGCGAGCATGCTGCACATCGACGTCGCGGCCACCCTTCGACACCGCGACCAGCATGAAGAGGCTACACAGCGCGTGCGCCCTCGGCCGCGGCGCTTTCGGCATCCTCGATCTCGATCGTCGTGTGTGACAGGGCGAACCGGGTGGCCATGGCCTCCCGCGCCGCAGCGAGCACGGTCTTGGCGTCCGTGCCGCCATCGACAACGAGGTGGCCGCTCATCGAGTCTAGGCCGGAGGTGATGGTCCACACATGCAGGTCGCGCACTCCGGTCACGCCGGGGATGGCGAGCAGCGTGCGCTCAAGCAGCGCGACGTCGACTTCAGGCGGCGTGCCCTCCATCAGGATGTGGATCGCCTGCTTGAGCAGGGTCCAGGTGCGCGGAATGATGAGCAGCCCGATGCCGGCGCCGATCAGCGGGTCGGCGAGCTTCCAGCCGGTGAGGATGATGATGGTGGCGGCGGCCAGCACGCCCAGCGAACCGAGCATGTCGCCCAGCACCTCGAAGTACGCGCCTTTCATGTTGAGGCTTTCTTTCGAGCCGGCCGCCAGCAGCTTCATGCTGATCAGGTTGACGACCAGGCCGGCCGCGGCCACCGCCAACATCGGCACACCCAGAATCTCGGGTGGATTCAGGTAACGCTGGTAGGCCTCGTAGAAGATGTAGATCGTCAGCAGCAGCAGCACGACGGCATTGGTCAGCGCGGACAGCACTTCCATGCGCGCATAGCCGTAGGTCTTCTGCGGCGTGCGCGGGCGCTCCGAGAAGCGGATGGCCAGCAGCGCCAACGCCATCCCGCCGGCATCGGTGAGCATGTGTGCGGCGTCGGACAGCAGCGCCAGGCTGCCGGTCCACAGCGCACCCGCAACTTCGATGGCCATGAAGGCCGAGGTCAGCGCCAGCGCCCAGGTGAGGTTCTTGCGGTGCCGCGATGCGGCCGTGCCTGCGGGTTTGTCGGGCACTCTGTTCACCTGCGTTGGATCACTCACTTTTACTTTCTACGCGAAGCCCGATTGCTCCCTCGGCGCATCGTAGCGGCTGTCCAGGGGCGTCCCAAGCCATCGGGGCCGCTGAATCGATGTACAAGCGTTCCAGCCAGCGGAGCAACCGCTGGGCAGGAGATCACACGATGACAACGAACGAGGGCGTACCAGCGCTTGAAAGTGCCCCGGGCGCCGCAACGGCGGCTGACGGCGATGACGACGGCGATGACGACGGCGACCTGACCGACATGCTGGGTGAACTGCGCGTGCTGCTGCCCAGCGCGCAGTTGCTGTCGGCGTTTCTGATCACGGTGCCCTTCAGCAGCCGCTTTGCGGCCACCGTGGCGGCCGAGAAGGGCGTCTTCATCGCCACTTTCATGCTGGCGGTGGCCAGCCTGGTGATGCTGCGCGCACCCGCCGTACAGCACCGCGTGATACGACCGTTGATCGACCGCGCTCGTTTCAAGCGGCTAGCGACGCGCCAGATCATCTTCGGCTCGATCGCGCTGGCGCTGGCGCTGGTGCTGGTGACACAACTGGTGCTGTCGGCGGTGTTCGGCCATGTGTTGGGCAACGTCGCGGCCGGCGGCATCGCGGTGTTGATCGCGCTGTTGTGGTGGGTGCTGCCGAAGGTGTACCGGGCCAGGGGCCGGCTGTGACGCCCGCCGGAACGACGCACCGGCGCGGCCGGGGTGCCAGCGGTCACAACAGCGCGCTGCGTTCCCGCAGCAGCGCGCCCAGGCTGCGCCGGAGCTGCAGGGCCGATGCTTCGAGCGTGCGCTGCCGCTGCAGGTACGCCGCCGAGAAACGCCGCCCCTGGCGGTCGCCTTCCTGCACCGCGATGCCGCGGTCACGCTCGGCTTCGGCAGCCTGCAGTTCGGCATAGGTGGTGACGACCTGCCGATCAAGCTGGCGCAGCCGCGCCGCCCGCGCCTCGGCGTCGCGCAGCAGCTGCTGGCGCGTCATCGCCAGCGCACGCAGCCCGGCTTCGGTCTGGGCCGGGTCGGGCGGATGGATCTCGACACTGATCTTCTCGCTGCGACGCGCCTGCGGGTCCGGTGCGTCGCCATAAACGACGCGGCCGTTGGTCAGCACCGACTTGTACAGCGTGCGCTCGGCGGAGCTTGCGACAAGCGCCCAGCCCAGAAGGGCGACGGCTAGCACGCTGCGCAGCAGCCGCAACGCGCCGACGAGCAGGATCAACCTGGACTGCGCCGACGCGTGCGCGGCGACGTTGAATGCATTGGCGCGACATTCCGATCATCACGGCGACTTCTGCGCGTTGTGTGCACACCTGTGTCGGGTGTGCAGTGAAGAATGCGGCAAACATGACCATGAGTACTGAAGGAAATGCAAAGAGGCCTGCGACCGTTGCGCCGCTGCGTGCGCCAAGCACGCGTCGGAGAAACACGCCGCCTGAACGTGCCGACGAGACCGTCGGCCGGTGTCCGTCGGCCGGATGTGCCTGTTGAACAGCCGCTCAGTTGACACAGCGCCTACGGTTCCGTGCTTGCGGCGCGCGACGGCATCGGTGAGCCAGCCGAACCGGCGGCTGCCCCGCCAGCACCCGGCGTCTTGACTTTGTAGGCCAGCAGGCGCAGCGCGTTGATGACCACGATGACAGTCGATCCTTCGTGGAACAGCACCGCCGTGCCGATGTTCAGACCGAAGATCGTGGCGGGGATCAGCACGGCCACCACGCCCAGGCTGACCCACAGGTTCTGCTTGATGATGCGGCTCGTGCTGCGCGACAGGCCTACCGCGAACGGCAACTGTGCCAGGTCGTCGGCCATCAGCGCCACATCCGCCGTTTCCAGCGCCACGTCGGACCCGGCGGCGCCCATCGCGATACCGACGGTGGCATTGGCCATGGCCGGCGCGTCGTTGACACCGTCACCGACCATCGCAACCTTGCCGTGCTCTTCGCGCAGCTTCTTGATTGCTTCGACCTTGTGCTCGGGCATCAGGTCGCCGCGCGCCTCGGTCAGGCCGACGGTCTTGGCCACCGCGTCGGCCACCTGCTGGTTGTCACCCGAGATCATGATCAGCCGTTCGATGCCCAGCGCCCGCAGCTCGGCCATGACCTGCGCCGCCACCGGGCGCGGCGTGTCCATCACGCCGATGACGCCGAGGAAGCGCGCACCTTGGCGCACCACCATCGTCGTGCGGCCGGCCGCGACGAGCTTGTCATTGGCTGCGCTCACTTCGGCCGTCAGGGCCACATCGGGCAGTTCCGAGAAGAGCACCGGCTTGCCGATGAGCACACGCTCGCCGGCCACCTGCGCTTCGATGCCGCGCCCGGTGATGCTCTTGACATCGGTCACCGCAGGCGGCTGCACCCGGCCGGCCAGCCGCTCCCGCGCGCCACCGACCACGGCCGAAGCCAGCGGGTGGTCGCTGTGCTCCTCGACCGCCAGCGCCACCGCCAGCAGTTGATCTTCGGTGGCACCAGCCACCGCCACCACGTCGGTCAGCCTGGGTTTGCCTTCGGTCAGCGTGCCGGTCTTGTCGAAGGCGATGGAGGTCAGCGTGCCCAGGTTTTCCAGCGGCCCGCCACCCTTGACCAGCACCCCGCCGCGGCCGGCGCGGGCCACGCCGCTGAGCACCGCGCTGGGCACCGATATGGCCAGCGCGCAGGGGCTGGCCGCCACCAGCACCGCCATGGCGCGGTAGAAGCTGGCGGCAAAGGGCTCGTCGATCACGACCCAGGCAAACAGCAGCACCACCACCAGCGCCAGGACCAGCGGGACGAAGATGCGTTCGAACTTTTCGGTGAACTGCTGCGTCGGCGAGCGCTGCGCTTCGGCTTCGGTCACCATCTTGACGACGCGCGCCATCGTCGACTGTTCGGCGCGTCGGGCCACCATCACTTCGATGGCGCCGGCGCCGTTGATGGTGCCGGCGAAGACGCGGCTCTCCGGCCCGACCTTGTCGAAAGCGGCGAGCGCGGCCTTGGCGGCTGCGGCGTCGCCGATGGGGCGCTTGTCCACCGGCACGCTTTCACCGGTCACCGGCGCCTGGTTGACGCTGGAGTTGCCGACGACAACCACACCATCGGCAGGCATGCGCTCGTTGGGCTTGACGATCACCACGTCGCCGAGTTGCAGTTCGCCGACCGCCACTTCCTGCGTGCTGCCGTCGCGGCGCACGGTAGCCGTTTCGGGGGCCAGCTTGGCCAGCGCCTCGATCGCCTTGCGCGCCCGGCCCATGGCATAGTGTTCGAGCGAATGGCCCAGGCTGAACAGGAACAGCAGCAGCGCGCCCTCGGCCCACTTGCCCAGCGCCGCCGCGCCCACCGCGGCCACCAGCATCAGCGTGTCGATCTCGAACCGCTTGGCGCGAAGGTTCTCGATCGCCTCCTTCAGCGTGAAGTACCCACCGAAGAAGTAGGCCGCGACATAACACGCGGTCGGCAGCCAGCCTGGCGCCGCCGCAGCGAAACTCTCGATGAGCCAGCCCCCCGCCAGCATTGCACCGGACAGTGCGGCGAAGATCAGTTCCGACTGTTCGCCCAGCGGCCCGCCGTGGGCGTGGTCGTGGTCGCCGCCGGCTTTGCCGTGCTCGCCCTTGGCGTGATCGTGCGCGGCATGGTCGTGCTTGCCTTTGGCGTGGTCATGGCCGGCATGGTCGTGGCCGGCGTGCTCATCCGCGGGGGGCGATGGTGGGACATGGGCTGCAGTCGCTGGCGCCGCTGCCGCCACGGCCGCGGGCTTGGCTGCGCGAACGCCCACGGCTTCGGCCTTCGACAGCAGCACGCTCTCGGACACCACCGACCTGTCGTATTCGATCCGTACCGTTCCGGATGCCGACACATCGGCCTCCAGCACGCCCGGCATGCTGCGCAAGGCCTCGGCGGCGCTGCGTGCGGCGCGCGCATGCAGCGTCGCGCCACCGCGGATCACCAGATGTGCAAAACGTTCGGTCAGTTCAGCGCCGGCTGCATGCACCAGCTCGCGCACCCGGGCCAGCGGCAGGGTGGCCGGTTCATAGTGCACGCATAGCTGCGGCGATCCGCGCTCGCGGCCGACGACATGCGCCTGCGAAATGCCGGGCCGGCCTGACAGGGCGTCGATGAGGCGGCTGACGCAACGGTCCTGCGCATCGTCCACATCGGGCAGGACCAGCGGCAGGTCCAGGCGCAGCGTCGTTGCTTCGGTCATCGGGGCTCCTCGTTGTTTGTTATGGGGCAGAAAGTGCGCATGTATCGCATCACCTCACAGCGCCGGGCGGCGCCGGGATGGCGGCCGTCAGGCGCAGGATGCCGTCGCAGCGGTCGGCGCGGAAGACGATGGTGTCGCCGACCCGGATACGAACCACGAGTGCGGGGTTGAAGTACCGAAACGTCGTCGTCGTGGCGGGCAGGTGGAGATGGGCGATGGGGGCATGCCGCAACGTCACCGTGCCACGTTCGCCGTCGATCCGGATGACCGTGCCGGCGATGAGGTCCGAGGTCGATGCCTGCGCCAGGACTTTGCCAGAACCCCATGGCGCCAGCCCAAGGCAGAGCAGGAGCGTCCTGCGCCGCAATGCAGGCACGGCGCACACACCGTGCCAGGCGGCGGCATCAGATTCCGGAGCAGGCATCAGTGGCGTCCCCCGCTGTGGCCGCCATGCCCGCCGTGATGGCCATGGCCACCGCGATGGCCTCCCGCATAGCCGCCGTAGCTGCCGTAGCCCCGGTAGTAGGGCAGGCCACCGTAGTAATGCAAGCCGTCGTAGTACCCGAGGTAGTTGTAGCCCAGGTACAGCGCGCCCGAGTACGCGTTGAGCCGGTAGCGGCCCGACACGATCTTCGCCCTGAGGTCTTGTTCGCCGCGGGCCCGCCCTTGCAGGTAGCGCAGCAGGCCTTCGCTGACGCCCGCAGCACGCTGCTGCTCGAAGTCTTGCGGCGACAGCACGAAGGCCACGCCTCGCGTCTCGATCTCCGCGATCAAGGCTTCGTCGCCCAGCCCCTGCTGCGACATCACGACGACTTCATCCAGACGCAGGCGGGGGGCCTGCGCTTCGGGAGCCTGGGCGGTGGCGCAGCCCGTCAAGGCGACTGCTGAAACCAGCGCGAACAGCGTCAAAACGTTTTTCATCAGAGGTCCCCTTGTGATGAACCTTGGGTGCGGCCAGACCACCGGTTGTTCCGTGGCGTCGTCGAAGAGTATTCACCGTGTGGCCGCAGTCTCCCGCGTTCTGCGGGCCGCGCGCGCCGCTGCCCACAGGTCGAGTTCGGGCCGGTAAGCCTGCGTCTGCGTGCCGAAGGCGCCCAGCAGCGTATGGAACAGGTTGTTGTGGCTGTAGGTGCCCCCGGCAACCCCTTGCAGCGCGCCCGCATCGATTTGCAGTCTGCTCGCAATGCCCGCCGAAAGCCAGGCCATCATCGGGATAGCGCTCTGCTCGGTGGGCGCCAGCAGCATGGGCAGCCCGTGCAGGTAAACCTTGCCTTCGCCCAGCGATTCGCCGTGGTCCGACACGTACAGCAACAGGCTGTCCACGCGCTCCGACTCGCCAGCCAGCCAGTCGATCGTCTGCGCCAGCACCTCGCTGGTGTAGGCGATGCTGTTGTCGTAGGTGTTGATCAGCGCCTGGCGCTCGCAGCTCTGGATCTGGTTGGTGTCGCAGGTCGGCGCGAATCGGCGTGCGCCGCTGGGGTAGCGCTTGTAGTACGCCGGCCCATGGCTGCCCTTCATGTGCAGCACCACCAGGCTGTCTTTGCCGGTCGCCGGCCCGGTCATGGCGGCCTGGAGGCCGCGCAGCAAGACTTCGTCGAAGCACTCCTCAGGGCCGCAAGGGCCGGCCATCGCGCCTTGACCTGGGAACTGGGTGTCGACGCGCTGGCACACGCCCTTGCAGCCCGAGTTGTTGTCCAGCCAGCGCACGGCGACGCCCGCACGCTGCAGCACATCGAGCGCGTTCTCACGCGCGGCCGCGGCCGCCACCGAAAACCGCTGGGCGCCGAGGTCTGAAAACATGCACGGCAGCGAGCTGGCGGTGTCGGTGCCGCAGGACGTGACCTTGTCGAAGTAGACGACGCCCTTGCCGGCCAGCGCCTGGTTCGTCGCCCGGGCATAGCCGCCCAGCGAGAAGTTGGCCGCGCGGGCGGTTTCGCCGACGACCAGCACCACCAGCAGCGGCTTGCGGCTGCCGGCTGCCGCCGGCCGGACGGCATCGGCGCCCACGGTGATGAGCGAGGCCGCCGGCCGAGCGCGGCCTTTCCACAGGCCGACGAAGCCATTGGCCACGTTGGTCGGCGTCAGCAGGTGGCGCAGTTCGCGGTGGTTGCGCGCTGCGGCGGCGTAGTCGGCGTAGAAGGCGGTCAGCGCCGCCAGCAGCAGCAGCGTCAGTCCCAGCACGTGTCTGGCGACACCGGCGGCCACGGCCGGCCAAGGTTGCCGCTTCACCGGCACGGCCAGCAGCAGCGCCGCCGGCAGCAGCCCGCGCCAGGCAAAGTCCCACCACAGCGCAGCCGAAGACAAATCCGCTGCCTCGCGCCAGTCGGTTTCCAGCACGTTGCGGATCATGCCCTTGTCGATCAGCACGCCGTAGTTGCCGATGAAGTGTGCTGCCAGGGCGCTGACGAGCAGCACCGTCGCGAGCAAGGGCTTGCCCACCCAGCGCCAGCACAACATGCGCAAGATCAGACTGAACAGCAGCCACAGCACGGCCGCGAGCGCCACCACAGCCAGAATGCTGCGCGATGAGGACAGGTCCCGAGCGGCCCACAGCGTGCGCCAGAAGCCGGCGTTGTCAACGACCAGCAGCCACAAGGCCGTGGCCGCGCACAACGCGGCAGCCGAGGCAGGGCGGATGGAGCGAGGGGTCATCGGGCGGACGTGTTCAGGTTGGTGCAGCCAATCACTGCATTGCGCGTCGTCGCTCGAAAGCAGCAGGGCAGCCATCCCGGCAGGCGCCCCTGACGTTCAGGCCCGTGTCCATGCCACTCTGCAAGAGCTGCTGAACAAGTTCACAACCAGCTGGCGCGCCTGACGTCGGGCCTGTGCTCATGCGGCTGTCCCAAGCGTCGAGCGTGCCAGGGCAATGCCGACGGCCTCCAGAGTCAAGGCCCACGTGGCCGTTTGCGCGGCGGCTTCGACCGTTTCGGCGGTTTGCCCACAGCTCGGTGCGCGTTCAATCGTTGCTGCAGCCGCTGCGCATAGGGAGGTTCTGGCTTCGGCACGGGCAGGGGGTGACGCTTGCGCCACCAGAGGAACAAGCCGTATCCGACGACGGCTGCGACCAGGATGACGAGCCAGATCAACGCCATCGTTTGGGCCACTGAGGTTTCCAGCCACTTGTAGCGCATGCTGCGGCCCTCTGTTCATTGCGGCGTGTGATCGAACGCCAACCTGCGGATAGCAACGAGAGTCAATGGGACTTCGCGCCGGCCCAGCAGTGGCAGTGACAAAGAGGGCCACAGCTGCGCATACCCTGGCGGGCGCGCGCCGCGGGCCGCGACACCGATCACATCGTGGGCTAGACATCGGCGCTGCGCTCCAACTACTGCACATCGGCAACCAGCCGCAACCGCGCCGCGCGAGTGCGGCCCTCGGCCAGGTTGCCATGATCCAGCCGATAGGTGCTGCCCCAGGCCCAGACAGAGCCCACCAGTTCGACAACCCGCACGTCGCCGGCCGCGCCGGTGACCGCCAAATCAGTCGCGCCCTCGCTCCACGTGGCAGCGAACGTGTGCGGGCCTGGCCGCATGCGCAGGCGCACGAAGGACTCAGGCGTCGTCACCACCGTCGGACCGCCGTCGACTCTTAGCTGCACCGGGTTGACCGTATCGCCCCACCGCTTGCGAACGACATACACGGTCAGAAGGCCAGGAGTCGGCTCGAAACGCTTCGATTCAACCTCGACCGATTCCGGCGGAATCGGCGTGGGCGTGCAAGTCAACTTTCGGCTGTGCCACTTGCCAGTCGCGAAGCAATACGTGCCATCCGGGTTGGGTGGCTGCATCGGCTTGGTCATGCAGCCCGCGCTGAGCAGGCCGACAAGTCCAGCACCGACGAGCACGGTCCGACGCGAAACGTGTTTCATGGCTTGGCGCCTTCACATGTCACTTGAGTGTGAAGCGCGCTGACACGGCGGGCTTGCCGTTGAGCGACACCTCCGCCAACACCTTGGTGCCTGCGCCGACCTTGAAGCTGCCCTTGGCTTCCAGCTTGTCGCCGACGATTGCCAGTGCCGCTTCGGTCTTGTCGCTGCCGTTGAACACCGTCACCTTGCCGGTGGCGCTGGTCAGCTTCATCGGCTTGCCGTGGTCGCTGACGTGAATGACGATCAGCTCCGGTTTGGCGACCAGTTCCATGTCGCCGGCCTTGGTCTCGACAACAACGCCGCCGAACTTGGGCGCGTGGTCTTCGGCGGCATACAGCGCAGTGGCCGGCAGCGCCAGTACGGATGCGGCCAGCAGCGGAATCAGAAGCTTCTTCATGGTTGAGTCCTTTTCAGGGTTGGGGGAACGGAGTTGGCGTCAGTGAATGGCGATGGCCTGCGCGACCTCGGTGACGGTGATCCAGCCGGCAACGGCCTGGCCGGTCCGTGCCGATGCCTGGATGGCAGCGACGATCTCGTCCACTTCGCCGTCCTCGCAAA
>CAZBUU010000103.1:0-13238 GCA_964495125.1 uncultured Rubrivivax sp. | reverse complement strand
GCCGGGCACCAGCGCCAGCTCGGTGATGCAGGAAATCGAGGAGCTCACCAACCCGAAGGTGAAGACCGGGAAGAAAGCGCTGGCGCCCGAGCAGCTGCAGCTGAAGGCCGCCGTGCTGTCGGTGCTGGACGCCGTGCGCGACGAGTCCAGCAAGGACGCGCCGGTGCGCCTGGTGTTCGAGCCCAAGAGCCGCACGGTGGAGCAGCAGGAGCTCATCACCACGCTGCTGGCGCACACCAGCCTCGAGACCAGCGTGCCGATGAACATGACCATGGTCGGCCGCGACGGCCGGCCGGTGCAGAAGGGGCTGCGGCAGATCCTCATCGAGTGGATCGACTTCCGCCAGGCCACCGTGCAGCGGCGCACGCAGCACCGCCTGCAGAAGGTGCTGGACCGCATCCACGTGCTCGAGGGCCGGCAGCTGGTGCTGCTGAACATCGACGAGGTCATCCGCATCATCCGCAACAGCGACGAGCCCAAGGCGGCGCTGATCGCGCGCTTCAAGCTCAGCGAGCGCCAGGCGGAAGACATCCTCGAGATCCGGCTGCGCCAGCTGGCGCGGCTGGAGGCCATCAAGATCGAGCAGGAGCTGAAGGACCTGCGCGAGCAGCAGGGCAGGCTGGAGGACATCCTCGGCAGCCCGGCTTCGCTGAAGCGCACGGTCGTCAAGGAGATCGAGGCCGACGCCAAGGCGCACGGCGACGATCGCCGCACGCTGATCCAGGAAGAGAAGAAGGCCGTCGCCGAGATCAAGGTGGTGGATGAGCCGGTGACGGTGGTCGTCAGCACCAAGGGCTGGGTGCGCGCGCTCAAGGGCCACGAGGTGGACACCACCACGCTGGCCTTCAAGCCGGGTGATGGCCTGTACGGCAGCTTCGCCTGCCGCAGCGTCGACACGCTGCTGGTCTTCGGCAGCCGCGGCCGCGTCTACAGCGTGGCCTGTGCGTTGCTGCCCGGCGGGCGCGGCGACGGTGTGCCCATCACCACGCTCATCGACCTGGAAGCCGGCACGCAGATCGCCCACTACTTCGCCGGCGCGGCCGACACGGGCTTCCTGCTGGCCAACAGCGGCGGCTTCGGCCTGCTGGCGCGTGCCGGCGACATGGCCGGCCGCAACCGGGGCGGCAAGGCCTTCCTCACGCTGGAAGAGGGCGAGGCCGTGCTGCCACCGGCGCGCGTGGTGCCGGGCCAGGCACGCGTGGCCTGCCTGGCGGCCGACGGGCGGCTGCTCGTTTACGGCCTGGAGGAGCTCAAGTTCCAGCCCGGCGGTGGCCGCGGCCTGACGCTGATGGACGTGGATGCCAAGACGCCGCTGGTGTCGGCCTGCGCCTTCGGCGAGGTGCTGTGCGTGCAGGGCCTGGGCCGCGGTGACAAGGCCAAGGAAGACCTGCTGAAGGCTGCGGCGCTGGCCGAGCACGAAGGCCGGCGTGCGCGCAAGGGCCGCAAGCTTGAAGGCTGGAAGAAGCCGCTGCGCGTGCTGCCGGGCTGAGGCCGGCTCGCGCCGGGCCGCTGTCGGCGTGCGTATTTCGCGGTCGCAGCGCACGCGCATGGCTTTCCACCCGAGGCGCGGGGTCCCGCCAATCTGAAACGGTCTGTAACGTCCGGTTCATCGATTTGGGACGCCCACACGGGCGGCAAGAACGCACCATGAACCGCAGCACCGTCAGCCGCGCAGCCGCCGCTTTGGCCTTCGCAACCACCAGCCTTGGCGCCCAGGCCGGCACCGTCACCTTCCACAACTGGACCTGGGGCAACGGCAATGCCGTCCAGGTCACCAGCCCCGGCTACAGCGGCGCCGCGGGCGGCTTCCGCGCCACGCTGGCCGGCTTCGGCGGCGGCTTCGACGGCGCGGTGGACACCTACTGTGTCGAGCTGACGGAGTCGTTCTACTTCGGCGTCTCGTACCCTGAGTACACGCTCGTCAGCGCCGCCAGCTACTTCAGCGCCGCCAAGGCCGAGGCGCTGAACCGCCTGGTCGGCGAGGTGATGGGCGGCGGCCTTTTCGCGGCCGCCGCGGCCGGCGCCAAGGACGACCAGTCGACGGCGCTGCAGCTGGCCATCTGGAACATCGTCTACGACACCGACGCCTCGCTGGGTACCGGTTCGTTCAGCGACAACAGCAGCTACAAGACCGGCGCGCCGGCCTTCGTGGGCGCCACCGACCTGCTGCAGGCGGCCTCCCTGCGCTCGGCGAGCCCGGGCTACGAACTCTTCGTGCTGAAGTCGGTGGGCGCCCCGGGCCACCAGGACCAGCTGATCTGGCGCCAGACCGAGGTGCCCGAGCCGGCGAGCCTGGCGCTGGCCGGCCTGGCGCTGGGCGCCGCGGCCTTCGCGCGCCGCCGTCGGGCCTGAGTCCTCAGCGCTGGCGGCGCATGACCCAGAACGAGTAGGCCGCCAGCAGCGCGAACATCGCCAGGCTCAGCAGTTCGTAGGGCACGCCCAGCAGCGTGGCCTTCTGCGAGCACGGAGCGGTGGCCGAGAACACGTCGGGCAGCAGTTCGTCCAGCGTCAGGCCGCGCACGATGCGGTCGGCCAGCGTGAAGGCGCAGGACTCGCTCTTCGACGCCACGAAGAAGTGCCAGCCCGCCGCGGCCACGCCGCTGAGCGCCAGCAGCGTCATCAGCAGGCCGCTGAACCAGGACGCCAGCCGCGTGCCCGTCATCATGCCGGGAATGGCCGCCACGGCGATGCACAGGTAGATGAGGCGCTGCAGTACACACCAGGCGCAGGGCTCCAGCCCCATCCTGTATTGCGTGAACAGCGCGAAGCCCACCGCGCCGACGCTGACCGCCGCCCCGGCGGTGCACAGCAAGCGCTGGCCCTTGGTGCTCATCGCTGCGGGCCCCTCAGCCGACTTCCGCGATGAGTTCGATCTCGACACAGGCCCCCATCGGCAACTGCGCCACGCCGAAGGCGCTGCGCGCATGCGCGCCGACTTCGGGCCCGAACACCGCCACCAGCAGTTCGCTGGCGCCGTTGGTGACGAGGTGGTGTTCCGTGTAGGTGGGCGCGCTGTTCACCAGACTCAGCACCTTGACGATGCGGCGCACCTTCGACAGGTCGCCCACGGCGGCCTGCAGCGTGCCCAGCAGGTCCACCGCCACGGCACGCGCGGCGGCCTTGCCTTCCTCGGTGCCCATGGTCGTGCCCAGTTGGCCGACGCGCGGCTTGCCGTCGACCTTGGCGATGTGGCCGGACACGAAGACCAGCGAACCGGTCTGCACGAAAGGCACGTAGGCGGCGGCTGGCACGGCCACCGGGGGCAGCACGATGCCGAGATCGGACAGGCGCTGGGCAACGCTCATGGGGGACTCCTTGGAAGGCGCGGGATCCTACACTGCGACGATGGGAGGAGCAGCGCCTGCGGCCGCGGCGCGCGGCGTGCTGCTGGCCGCCGCGGCGCTGGCCGGCGTCGCCTGGCAACTGCGCCAGCCTGAACTGCTGCCGTCTGGCCTGGCCGCCGGCCTGGCGCTGTTGGGCCTGGCCGGACTGCTGGGGCTGTGGCGCTGGGGTGCGCGCCCGGCGGTGGTTGCGGTGCTGATGCTGCTGGTGGCCGGGCTGGCCTTCGCCACCACGGACCTGCGCGCCCGCGCGGCGCTGGCCGACCGCCTGCCGGCGGCGCAGGACGGCCAGGACTTCCTCGTCACCGGCACCGTCGCCGAACTGCCCCGCAGCGGCCCCTCAGGCACGCGCTTCGTGCTCGATGTCGATGCGGCGACGCAGGCCGGCGCCGCGGTGCGCCTGCCGTCGCGGCTGCTGCTGGGCTGGTACCGCGGCTTCGACGAAGACGGGCTGCTCGGCGGCCCCTCCGAGGAAGTGCGCGCCGGCCAGCGCTGGCGCCTGACAGTGCGGCTGCGCGCCGTGCACGGCAGCGCCAACCCGCATGGCTTCGACCTCGAGCTGTGGGCCTTCGAGCGTGGCTTCGGTGCCAGCGGCTACGTGCGGGCGCTGGCCGGCACGATGCCGCAGAAGCTGGAGGAGGCCACCGCCCACCCGGTGGAACGGCTGCGGCAGCGTGTGCGCGACGCCCTCCAGCTGCGCGTGGCCGACCCCGACGCCGCGGGTGTGCTGGCGGCGCTGGCCATCGGCGACCAGGCGGCCATCGACCGCGAAGGCTGGGACCTCTTCCGCGTCACGGGCGTGGCTCACCTGATGAGCATCTCGGGGCTCCACGTCACCATGTTCGCCTGGCTCGCCGGAGGGCTGATCGGCGCGCTGTGGCGGCGCCACCCGCGCCTGCCGCTGCGGCTGGCCACGCCGCAGGCGGCGCGGCTGGGCGGGTTCGTGGCGGCCGCCGGCTACGCGCTGGTGGCCGGCTGGGGCGTCCCGGCGCAACGCACGGTGTGGATGATCGGTGCCGTGGTGCTGCTGCGCGGGCTGGGCCTGCGCTGGCCGCTGCACGCCGTGCTGCTGGCGGCGGCGCTCGTCGTCGTGGCCGTGGACCCCTGGGCGATGCTGCAGCCGGGCTTCTGGTTGTCCTTCGTGGCGGTGGCGCTGCTCGCGGCCTCCGAGCCGGCGCACGACGCCGCCCTTGCGGCTCCGGCCGGCTGGCGCGCGCGGCTGGCAGCCGCCTTGCGCGGCGGCCTGCGCACGCAGCTGGTGGCCACGGCGGGGTTGACGCCGCTGTCGCTGGTGTTCTTCCAGCAGGTGTCGGTGGTGGGTTTCCTGGCGAACCTGGTGGCCATCCCGCTGGTCACCCTGCTCATCACCCCGCTGGCGCTGGCCGGGGTGCTGCTGCCGCCCCTGTGGCCGCTGGCGGCGGCGTTGGTGCAGGCGCTCGGCCAGCTGCTGCAAGGCCTGGCGGCCCTGCCGCTGGCCACGTGGTCGGCCGCCGTGGCGCCGCCCTGGGCCATGGCCGCGGGCTTGCTCGCGGGCGCACTGGCCGTGATGCCCCTGCCCTGGCGGCTGCGGTGGCTGGCGTTGCCCCTGCTGCTGCCCTTGCTGGCGCCGCCCGTCGCACGTCCTGCCGTGGGCGAGTTCGAACTCGTGGCCGCCGACATCGGCCAGGGCACTGCCGTGCTGGTGCGCACCCGCGAACACCTGCTGCTGTTCGACACCGGGCCTGCGTACTCGCTGGAGGCCGACGCCGGCGGCCGCGTGCTGCTGCCGCTGCTGCGCGCGCGCGGCGAAGACCGCATCGACACCCTGCTGCTCAGCCACAAGGACACCGACCATGTGGGCGGCGCCGCCACGCTGCTGGCGGCGCTGCCGGTGGGCGGGATCCTGCACGCGCTGCCCGAGGCCCACCCGCTGCTGGCCGCGCCGCGCCCGCAGCGCGTCTGCCGGGCCGGCGAGGGCTGGGCCTGGGACGGCGTGCACTTCGAGGTGATGCACCCGTTCGACGGCGATGTCGCCGACAGCGCGAAGCCCAACACCCGCAGCTGCGTGCTGCGCGTGCAGGGCCGGCGCGGCAGCGTGCTGCTGACGGCCGACATCGAGGCCGCGCAGGAGGCGGCGCTGGTGCAGCGCTTCGGCGCCGCGCTGCGCAGCGACGTGATGCTGGCCCCGCACCACGGCAGCCGCACCTCGTCCACGCCCGCGTTCCTGGCTGCCGTGCAGCCGCGCGTGGCCGTGGTACAGGCGGCCTGGCGCAGCCGCTACGGCCACCCGGCGCCCGACGTGCTGGCCCGCTACGAAGCCCGGGGCGTGCCCGTGGTGCGCAGCGACCGTTGCGGTGCCTGGACGCTGCAGGCCGACGGTGCCGTGCAATGCGAGCGACAGCAGCGGCGCCGCTACTGGCACCACCGGCTGGCCGAGCCCGTGACCGGGCCATGAAAAAGGCCTGCCAGCGGCAGGCCTGGGTTGCGCAAGGGCGAGACCTGGCGGGTCAGGCTTGCGCGGCCGCGCGGCGGCGGCGCGCGATGCCGGCCACGCCCAGGCCGCCGGCCAGCATCATGGCCCAGGCCGAGGGCTCGGGCACGACAGCGGCCGCGTAGATCTGCGCCGTGGTCATGTTGGCGTAGGTCAGCGCGTCGGCACTGAGGTTCCAGCCCATGGCGTCGAAGGCGATCAGGTCCAGGCCGGTGATGGTGCCCATCTGCGCGAAGCAGAAGGTCGGGTCCATGATGCCGTAGCCCACCTGGCAGCCGTTGGTGTCCTGCCAGTGCGAGGCCTGGTCGCCATCGCCGTTGTAGCGACCGGTGGCCAAGCGGTTGCCGAACACTGCCGTGGCACCGCCGTCGAGCGAGAAGTAGGGCGAACCGCCGGTGCGGAAGTCGAGCTGGCCCGGGGCGCTGTAGCGGAACATGTCCAGCGCGCTGAAGATCGAGGTGCTGTTCAGGTCATAGCCCAGCGTGTTCGCACCCGGGCCGTTGGGGCCACCGTAGTAGTCGAAGAAGTCCACGCCCGACACGAAGCCCAGGGCATGGCCGATCTCGTGGATGGCCACGCCGATGAAGTCCATCTGGCCGGCCGAGATGCCGTTGGTGGGGTTGAAGTCGAACGAGAAGTTGCTGCTGAAGGTGACGTTGCCGTCACGGTTGCCCGAACCTGCGGCGTAGGTGGCGGTGCCACCCACGGCCTTCACCACCGCCGTGTTCAGGTACAGCACCTGCGACGCCGTCTGCGTGCCGTTCAGCGTGGCCGTGACGCTGTTGTCGTTGTTGCCGCTGGCGTTGACGCCGGCAGTCAGACCGCTGATGCCGCCCTGTGCGCTGAGCGTCGGCAGCGTGGCCATCTGGTCGACCATCGAGCCGCTGCGCGTGGCCAGGATGCTCGATTCCCAGTTGGCGACGGTGAAGTCCATGCGGGCGCTGCCCGTGGAACCGATGATGCCGTTGCCCAGCGCGGCGAAGCTCACGCCCAGGTTGATGGTGACGTTGTTGGTGAACAGGCTGCCCCAATAGTTGGCAGCGATCTGAAAGCCCTGCTCGGCCGGCGAACCGGTGACGCCACCGAGGTCGATCAGGTTGATCGTGGTGGCCTGCGAGGACAGGGCTGCCAGGGCGGCGGCGGTGGCGACGGCAGTGCGCGCGAACTTGAAGGTCATGGGTTCCCCGTGTGGCGTGGAGTTGCTCTCTGTGCCACGAGTATCCGGGCAATCCGGGGCCTGGATGGGCGCCGGCGCCCCCCGGGTCCCGGGGGGCAAGCCCCCGTCGGCCGCCTCAGTCCCGTGACTCGGGGGCCCCGTGGGCGTCGATGAAGGGCTGCAGCCAGGGGCGGTAGGGCGCCGCGACGCCGAGGCCGTCGCGGTTGATGGGCCGCCGCACCTGCATCGCGCTGGCCGTGGTCACCACGCGCTGCGTCTCGTGCGGCCGGTGCACGCCCGGTTCGTCGGCCAGGCCGCAGTGGGCCAGCAGCCGTGCCGTCCAGGCAGGCGGGTCTTCCACCAGCTCGGCGTAGGGCACGACGAGCAGCCGCTCGCCCAGGCAGGCTTTCCAGAAGGCCAGCAACTGGTCCTCCAGCCTGAAGTGGTGGGCGATGTCGCCCAGGTCGTAGCTCCAGGCCACGCCGTGGATGAAGAAGGTGCGCAGGCAGGACCAGGCATTGTCCAGCGGGTCGCGGCGCATCCAGATCAGCGGCGCGTCGGGCAGCGCGGCTGCAATGAGGCCCAGGAAGCGGCTGGCGTCGACCGACTTGTCGACGATGCGCCCCTCGGGCCCGAAGCGTTCCTGCAGCAGGTGCAGGTACAGCGCCGCCAGCTCGTCGGTGCTGCCGCCACGGTCGAGGAAGGCCTGCAGGTCCTGGCCCGACACGCCGCCGACGCGCACGGCCAGGTGCGGCGCGATGTTCAACTCGGCGCCGTCGGCCACGCTGCTGTGGCTGGCCAGGATCTGCTCCACCAGCGTGGTGCCGGAGCGGGGCAGGCCGGTCACGATGATGGGGCGGGAGGTGTCGCGCCGCGGGGCCTGTCGCAGGCGCTCCAGCCCCTCGGCGCTGTAGCCCGTGCGCGCCGCCTCGGCGTGGCGGGCGTTGCCGGCGCGGCTGTAGGGCGTGAGCCCGCGCAGGAGCCGCGCACCGTGGGCGAAGGCCCCGAAGGCGGCTTCGTGCTCGCCGCGGTCGGCGTGCAGCTTGCCCAGCGCGTAGCGGTAGCGGGCGTGGTCGGCGGCGTGCTGGCGCTCGGCGGCCGGCGCATCGGCCAGCAGGCGCTCGGCGAGTTCGGGTTCGCGCGCCATGGGCAGGGCCGAGGCCAGGGTCAGCCAGGCCGGGCCCCAGCCGGGCTTCAGCCGCACCGCGTCTTCCAGGCAGGCGCGGGCCTCTTCGGTGCGGCCCAGGCTCATGGCGGTGTTGCCCAGCACGTAGGCGTGGCCGGCGGGGTCGGGCACGTCGGCAGGCAGCGTGGCCAGCAGCGCGTGCGCCTCGGCCATGCGGCCGGCCTGCGTGAGCAGCACCACCTTGCTGTACAGCGCCTGCGGCGAGCGCCCCATGCCGGCGACGAAGGCGTCGATGGCGCGCAGCGCCAGCGTCAGTTCGCCGCTCACGCGCATCAGTTCGGCCAGCCGGTGCCACTGCGCGCCCAGGGGCGCCCGGGCGTCCAGCAGGCGGCCGACGGCCCCGTTGGCAGCGGCGCGGTCGTGCGCCGCGAGCGCGCGCTTGAGGCTCTCGATCTCGGACATCCAGGCGGCTTGAACCATGCGGGCGATTGTTGCCGACGGGTCGCGCCCGGGCCGCGCGGGGCGGCCTTGCTGGCATCATCGGCGGGGCCCGGCTGCCGGGCGGGCGCCCGCCGCGCGTGGGTGGCCCGCCGCTTGCAAGCATCGCCCCATTCCGTGCAGCCCAGGCCAAGGAGCCCCCGCCCGTGTCCATCCATGTCGCGCTGAACCACGTCACGCACTACCGCTACGACCGCCTCGTCGGCCTGTCGCCGCAGATCGTGCGGCTGCGCCCGGCGCCGCACTGCCGCACCCGCATCCTGAGCTACTCGCTGCGTGTGGAGCCCGAGGGCCACTTCATCAACTGGCAGCAGGACCCCTTCGCCAACTACCTGGCGCGGCTGGTGTTCCCCGAGCGCACGCGGGAGTTCAAGGTCACGGTCGACCTGGTGGCCGAGATGTCGGTGCTGAACCCCTTCGACTTCTTCCTCGAGCCCGAGGCCGAGAACTTCCCCTTCGCCTACAGCGCCGAGAGCCGCCACGAGCTGCTGCCCTACCTCGTGAAGAGCGAGCTCACGCCACGCTTCAAGGAGTTCGTGGCCAGCATCTCGCTGGAGAAGGTGCGAACGATCGACTTCCTGGTCAGCATCAACCAGCGCCTGCAGCACGACATCAAGTACCTCATCCGCATGGAGCCCGGCGTGCAGACGCCGGAGGTCACGCTCACCAACGGCAGCGGCTCCTGCCGCGACACCGGCTGGCTGCTGGTGCAGACCCTGCGCCACCTGGGCCTGGCGGCGCGCTTCGTCTCGGGCTACCTGATCCAGCTGAAGCCCGACGTGAAGTCGCTCGACGGCCCCAGCGGCGCCGAGCACGATTTCACCGACCTGCACGCCTGGTGCGAGGTCTACCTGCCGGGCGCCGGCTGGATCGGCCTGGACCCGACGAGCGGCCTGCTGGCCGGCGAAGGCCACATCCCCGTGGCCTGTACGCCCGAGCCCAGCAGCGCCGCGCCGGTGAGCGGTGCGGTGGACGAGAGCGAGGTCGAGTTCTCGCACCACATGGCGGTGTCGCGCATCTACGAATCGCCGCGCGTCACGCTGCCCTACACGCCCGAGCAGTGGCAGGCCATCGAGGCGCTGGGCCACCAGGTCGACGAGCAGCTGCGCGCCCAGGACGTGCGCCTGACCATGGGCGGCGAGCCCACCTTCGTGGCGGTGGACGACCGCGACGCCGCCGAGTGGAACACCGACGCCCTAGGCCCCACCAAACGCGGCCTGGCCACCGGCCTGGTGCACCGGCTGCGTGCCAAGTACGGCGAGGGCGGCTTCCTGCACTTCGGCCAGGGCAAGTGGTACCCCGGCGAGCAACTGCCGCGCTGGGCGCTGATGATCGCGTGGCGCACCGACGGCCAGCCGATCTGGAACGACGCCTCGCTCTTCGCCGACGAGCGCGACACGCACCGCTACACCGCGGCCGACGCCAACCGCTTCACCGTGACCCTGGCGCGCCGCCTGGGCCTGGACCCGAAGTTCGTGCAGCCCGGCTACGAGGACACCTACTACTACCTGTGGCGCGAGCGCCGCCTGCCGGTGAACGTCGACCCCTTCGACGCGCGGCTGGACGACGAACTGGAACGCGCGCGCCTGCGCCGCGTGTTCCAGCAGGGGCTGGATGCCACCGTGGGCTACCTTTTGCCGATCAAGCGCGAGTGGCGCGTCGGGATGGCCGGGCCGCAGTGGGTCACCGGGCCCTGGTTCCTGCGTGACGACCGGCTGTACCTGATCCCCGGCGATTCGCCCATGGGCCTGCGCCTGCCGCTGGACTCGCAGCCCTGGGCCGCGGCGGCCGACCGGCCGTGGAGCCTGATGCCCGATCCCTTCGCGCCCAAGCCGCCGTTGCCGGCGGCGGCCGCGCTGCGCCAGCAGCCCCGGGCAGCCACGGCGCCGGGCGGCGCGGTGGCCGGTGACGGCGTGGACGGCGCCCTGGGCGCCGACGGCGGCCTGGACGCCGACAGCTTCCACGCCGACGCCGGCGCCGGCTCGGCCGGCGGCCTGGCCGGCCCGGGCGTGCCGCGCATGGCCACTGAGCACGCGGCCGAGAAGCCTTTCCCGCGCAACCCGCTGGCGATGCCGGCGCGCTTCGAGTCCGCCGGCGAGCTGACGCGCACCGCGCTGTGCGTGGAAGTGCGCGACCCGCAGCGCGGCAACGGCCCGAAGGCCGAGGCCAAGTACGGCGGCAAGAGCGGCGTGCTCTACGTCTTCATGCCGCCGCTGCGTTTCCTGGAGGACTACCTCGAGCTGCTCGCCGCCGTCGAGGCCACGGCCGCCGAGCTGAAGGTGAAGATCGTGCTGGAGGGCTACCCGCCTCCGCGCGACCCGCGCCTGAAGAGCCTGTCGGTGACGCCCGATCCGGGGGTCATCGAGGTCAACATCCACCCGGCGGAGAGCTGGGCACAACTGGTCGACCACACCGAGTTCCTCTACGAGGCGGCGCACCAGAGCCGGCTGTCGACCGAGAAGTTCATGCTCGACGGCCGCCACACCGGCACCGGCGGCGGCAACCACTTCGTGCTGGGCGGCGCCACGCCGGCCGACAGCCCCTTCCTGCGCCGCCCGGACCTGTTGTCCAGCCTCATCACCTACTGGCACAACCACCCGAGCCTGAGCTACCTGTTCAGCGGCCTCTTCATCGGCCCGACCAGCCAGCACCCGCGCTTCGACGAAGCGCGCGACGACCAGGTCTACGAGGTGGAAGTGGCGCTGGGCGAGCTCGACAAGCAGCTGGCCAAGGGGGGGCAGCTGCCGCCCTGGCTGATCGACCGTGTGCTGCGCAACCTGCTGATCGACGTCACCGGCAACACGCACCGCACCGAGTTCTGCATCGACAAGCTCTACAGCCCCGACGGCCCCACCGGCCGCCTGGGCCTGCTGGAGCTGCGCGCCTTCGAGATGCCGCCGCATGCGCGCATGAGCCTGGTGCAGCAGCTGCTGCTGCGCGCGCTGGTGGCCTGGTTCTGGAAGACGCCCTACACCGGCCGCGGCACGACGCGCCTGACGCGCTGGGGCACCGAGCTGCACGACCGCTTCCTGCTGCCCTGCTTCGTGCAGATGGACTTCAACGACGTGCTGGCCGAACTGCGCGACCAGGGCTTCGGCTTCGATGCGGCCTGGTTCGCGCCGCACTTCGAGTTCCGCTTCCCGATGATCGGCGAGGTCTCGGTGGCCGGCATCCACCTGACGCTGCGCACCGCGCTCGAGCCCTGGCACGTGATGGGCGAGGAGGGCGCGCCGGGCGGCACGGTGCGCTACGTGGACTCATCGCTGGAGCGGCTGGAGCTGAAGGTCGGCGGCCTCAACGGCAACCGCCACGTGCTCACCGTCAACGGCCGCGCGCTGCCGCTGCAGCCCACCGGGCGCGTGGGCGAGTTCGTCTGCGGCGTGCGCTACCGCGCCTGGGCGCCGCCTTCGGCGCTGCACCCCACCATCGGCGTGCACGCACCGCTGACCTTCGACGTGGTCGATCGCTGGCAGCGCCGCAGCCTGGGCGGCTGCCGCTACCACGTGGCGCACCCGGGCGGCCGCAACTACGACGTGTTCCCGGTCAACAGCTACGAAGCCGAAAGCCGCCGCCTGGCGCGTTTCTTCCGCTTCGGCCACACGCCGGGCGAGATCGACGTGAAGCCCGCGGCGCCGAGCCTCGAACACCCGTTCACGCTGGACCTGCGCCGCTGACATGGTGCCCCCAAGCTCGCTTTCGCTCGCTACCCCCCAAGGGGGCCGCCCGCCTGCGGCCCGGCAGAGCCGGTTCCGCGGCTTGTGCTTGATCCACGCGCTCGCGGGCAATCGGGTCTGAGCAGTGACGCAGCAGCAAGGCCAGTCCCAGAGCCAAGGCATGCTGCCCTTCGAGGGCGGCGCCTCGGCGCAGGGTGCGGCCGAGCATGCCTTTGCCGCGCATGCCATGCCGGCCGAGGCCGGCGTCTGGGACGAGCTGCGCAACCCCGGCGGTGCGCTGCGCACGCCCTGGCAGACCTTCGCGCGCTGCCTGCCCGAGCCGCAGGGCGGCCTGACCATGGCCGAGGACCTGAACCGCCGCGTGGAACAGGTGGAGCAGCGCATCCGGCTGGACGGTGTCACGCACAACGTGTTCGGCGAGGGCGGCGTGGCCGCGCGCCCGTGGAGCCTGCAGCTGCTGCCGCAGCTGATCGAGCCCGCCGACTGGGCCGCCATCGAAGCCGGCGTGCAGCAGCGCGCCGAGCTGCTCGAACGCATGCTGGCCGACCTCTACGGCCCGCAGACGCTGCTGCAGCGCGGCCTGCTGCCGCCGGCGCTGATGCTGCGCCACCCCGGCTTCCTGCGGCCGATGCTGGGTGTGCAGCCGGCGGGCGGGCAGCGGCTGATGATCGTGGCCTTCGACCTCGCGCGCGGCCCCGAAGGCCGGTGGTGGCTGGTGTCGCAGCGCACGCAGGGCCCCAGCGGCCTGGGCTACGTGCTGCACAACCGGCTCGTCATCGCGCGCCAGTTCCCCGAGGCCTTCCGCGAGCTGCGCGCGCAGCGCATCGCCAGCAGCTACCGCATGCTGCTCGACGCGCTGGAAGCACGCGCCGCGCAGGTGGCCGGCAACAGCACGCCGCGCATCGTGCTGCTCACGCCCGGCCCCTACAGCGAGACCTACTTCGAACACGCCTACCTCGCGCGCTACCTCGGC
>CAZBUU010000102.1:0-13485 GCA_964495125.1 uncultured Rubrivivax sp. | reverse complement strand
GCGACGTGAGCCACCTGAACCTGCACAAGACCTTCTGCATCCCGCACGGCGGCGGTGGCCCGGGCGTGGGCCCGGTGGCCGTGGTGGCCGACCTCGTGCCCTTCCTGCCGGCGCACCGCACGGCGGGCGTGGGCGGCGCGCAGAGCGTGGGCGCGGTGAGCGCCGCGCCGCTGGGCAATGCCGCGGTGCTGCCCATCAGCTGGATGTACTGCCGCATGATGGGCGCCGATGGTCTGCGTGACGCGACGGAGGTCGCCATCCTCTCGGCCAACTACATCGACGCGCGCTTGGCCGACCACTTCCCGGTGCTGTACTCGGGCGGTGATGCGGGCCTGAAGGGCGGCGGCGTGGCGCACGAGTGCATCCTGGACCTGCGCCCGCTGGAGAAGACCAGCGGCGTCAGCGCCGAAGACGTGGCCAAGCGCCTCATCGACTACGGTTTCCACGCCCCCACGCTGAGCTTTCCCGTCGCCGGCACCTTGATGGTGGAGCCCACCGAAAGCGAGCCGCGCAGTGAGCTCGACCGCTTCTGCGACGCCATGATCGCCATCCGCGGCGAGATCGCACGCATCGAAAGCGGCCAGTGGCCGCAGGCCGACAACCCGCTGAAGAACGCGCCGCACACCGCGGCGGCGCTGCTGAAGACCGACTGGCCGCATGCCTACACGCGCGAGGAAGCCGCCTACCCGCTGGCCAGCCTGAAGCGCCAGAAGTACTGGGCGCCGGTGGGCCGCGTGGACAACGTGCACGGCGACCGCAACCTGTTCTGCAGCTGCGTGCCGGTCGGCGAACCCGACGCCTGAGCCAGGCGCCCCGCCAGGTCGACCATGAAGCCGCCAGCTGCCGATCCCCAGGACACGGGCACAGGCGCGGCGGCGAAGGTCGACGCGGCCGCGCTGCAACGCGCCGAAGCGGCGCTGCGCGCCAGCGAGCGCCGCTATGCCGCGATGGTGGCGGTGGCCAGCGAAGGCGTCTGGGCGATCGACGAACAGGCGCGCACGAGCTTCGTCAACGGCCGCATGGCCGAGATGCTGGGCACCACGACCGAGTCCATGCAGGAGCGGCCGTTGACCGACTACATGGACGCCGAGGCCGTGCAGGCCCTGGGCGAGTACATGCAGCGGCGGCGCTCCGGCGTGAGCGAAGCGCACGAGTTCCGCTTCCGCCGCGCCGACGGCAGTCCCTTGTGGGCCTGGGTCACCAGCCACGCGCTGCTGGATGACGAGGACCGCTTCGTCGGTGCGCTGGCCATGATCACCGACATCAGCGAGCGCAAGCGCCAGGCCGCACGGGACACCAGCCGCGAGCGCGTGATGACGCTGCTGTCGGCCGGCGCCCCGCTGGCGCACGTGCTGGAGGCCATCGTCCTGGGCGTGGAGGATGAGGCCCCGGAGGTGCTGTGCAGCGTGATGCTGGTGGACCCGCTGAACCGCTGCCTGCGCATGGGCGCGGCCCCCAACCTGCCGCCGTTCTTCAACGAGGCCGCCGAAGGCCTGGCCATCGGCCAGGGCGTGGCCTGCTGCGGCGAAGCCGCCTTCAACGGCGCCCGGACCGTGGCACGCGAGATCGCCACCGACCCGCGCTGGGTGCCCTACCGTGAACTGGCACGCCGTGCCGGTGTGGCGGCCTGCTGGTCGCAGCCCATCCTGTCGCGCACCGGCGCCGTGCTGGGCACCTTCGGCGTCTACCACCGGCGCCCCCACGACCCGGGCGACATCGAGATCGCCGCCATCACCGACGCCGCCAAGGTGGCGGCCATCGCCATCGAACGCAAGCAGGCCGACGACGCGCTGCGCCAGACGCAGAAGCTGGAGTCGCTGGGCACGCTGGCCGGCGGCGTGGCGCACGACTTCAACAACGTGCTGGGCGCCATCCTGGCCAACCTCTCGATCGCGCGCGACAGCGGTCCCCTGGCCCCGGCGCAGACGCAGGCGCTGGAGCAGATCCACCGCAGCGCCCTGCGGGCGCGGCTGCTGGTGCAGCAGATCCTGGCCTTCAGCCACCGCCAGCCGTCGCCGGCCTTGCGCCAGCCCTTGGGCCCATTGGTGCGCGACGCGCTGGACCTCCTGCGCTCCACGCTGCCGGCCGGCGTGCAGTTGCAGGCCACGCTCGCCGACGGGTTGCCCGACGTGGAAGTCGGCGGCACCCAGGTGCAGCAGGTGCTGATGAACCTCTGCACCAATGCCTGGCATGCCCTGCAAGGCGCGCCCGGCGTCATTGAGATCGGTGCCTGCGGCATCGGCGCAGGCCCGCAGGCCGGGCTGCCGCCCGGCCCGCTGGCTCACCTGTGGGTGCGCGACAACGGCAGCGGCATGGACGACGCCACGCGGGCGCGCATCTTCGAGCCCTTCTTCACCACCAAGCCGGTGGGCAGCGGCACGGGCCTGGGCCTGGCCGTGGTGCACGGCATCGTGGCCGAGCACCACGGTGCCATCACGGTGGACACGGCGCCCGGGCAGGGTTCCACCTTTCACGTCTGGCTGCCGGCGGCGCGCAGCGAGGCCGCGCCGGCGCCGGTGCCGCTGCCGCTGCCGCCCAAGCAACGGCACGCCGACGGTGCCGGCCGGCAGCTGCTGTTCGTCGACGACGACGAAGTGATGCGCATCACCATCGAGGGCCTGCTCAGCCGACAGGGCTTCCGCGTCACCACCGCCGCCAGCAGCCGCGCCGCACTGGCCCTGCTGCGCGACGGGCCGCAGCACTTCGACCTCGTCATCAGCGACCACAACATGCCCGAAGGTTCCGGCCTGGACCTCGCACTCGCCCTGCCCGCGCTGCGGCCGGGCCTGCCGCTGGTCATCTGCTCGGGCTATGTCGACGCCGAGCTGCACGCCCGTGCCGAAGCCGCCGGCGTGCGCGCCATCGTGCGCAAGGAGTACCTGGTGGAGGAACTGCCCGGCATCGTTCAGCGCGTGCTGCAGGGCGGGGGCTGAAGCGTGGCCGTCTCCGTCTTCGACCTCTTCAAGATCGGCATCGGCCCCAGCAGCAGCCACACCGTGGGCCCGATGCGTGCGGCGCGCCTGTTCGTGCGCCACCTGCAGGCGGCCGAGCTGCTGCCGCGCACGGCACGCGTGCTGAGTCAGCTGTACGGCAGCCTGGGCGCCACCGGCAAGGGCCACGGCAGCGACAAGGCGGTGCTGCTCGGCCTGGCCGGGCACGAGCCCGACACCGTCGACGTGGACGCCGTGCCGGCGTTGCTGGCCGCCATCCGCGGCAGCGGCCGCATCGCGCTGGGCGGCACGCACGAGGTCGCCCTGGCCGAGCGCGACGACCTGAAGTTCTACCGCCGCGAGACCCTGCCGCTGCACGCCAACGGCATGCGCTTCACGGCCTTCGACGCGCAGGGCGCCGAGCTGGGTACGCGCACCTACTACTCGGTGGGCGGCGGCTTCGTGGTCAGCGAGGAAGTGATGGCCGACGGCGCGAGGCAGAAGGTGATCGCGCCCGACGCCACCGTGCTGCCGCACCCCTTCCGCAGCGGCGGCGAACTGCTGCTGCGAACGGCCGAACTGCAGGGCAGCATCGCCGACGTGATGCGCGCCAACGAGCGCCACTGGCGCGCCGACGCCGAGATCGACGCCGGCCTGCTGAAGATCTGGCGCGTGATGCAGGACTGCGTGGAGCGCGGCTGCCGCACCGGTGGCACGCTGCCGGGCGGTTTCAAGGTCAAGCGGCGCGCCAAGGCGCTGCGCGAAGCGCTCACCGCCAAGCCGGAAGAGGCGCTGCGCGACCCGCTGCAGGTGCTGGACTGGGTGAACCTGTACGCGCTGGCGGTGAACGAGGAGAACGCCGCCGGCGGCCGCGTCGTCACCGCGCCCACCAACGGCGCGGCGGGCATCGTGCCGGCAGTGCTGCACTACTACACGCGCTTCGTGCCGGGCGCGAACGAACGCGGCGTGGTGGACTTCCTGCTCACCGCCGCGGCCATCGGCATCCTCTACAAGGAGAACGCCTCCATCAGCGGTGCCGAGGTCGGCTGCCAGGGCGAGGTGGGCGTGGCCTGCAGCATGGCCGCGGGCGCGCTGGCCGCGGTGACGGGCGGCACGCCAGCGCAGGTGGAGAACGCGGCGGAGATCGGCATGGAGCACCACCTGGGCCTCACCTGCGACCCCGTGGGCGGCCTGGTGCAGATCCCCTGCATCGAGCGCAACGCCATCGCGTCCGTGAAGGCCATCAACGCCGCGCGCATGGCGCTGCGCGGCGACGGCACGCACTTCGTCAGCCTGGACCAGGTCATCAAGACCATGCGCGAGACCGGCGCCGACATGATGACCAAGTACAAGGAAACGGCCCGCGGCGGCCTCGCCGTCAACATCGTCGAGTGCTGAGCTTCCCGGCTCAAGTTCCCGCCCGGCGTGCCGATGGACAGGGGTTGCTCCCGTCGCGTCCGCCTTGCCCTCGCCTGCCCCCGAACCCCCTCGCCGCGGCGCCCCCCACCGGCCGCGTGGCCGGCTGGCCCTGCTGGCCGCCGTGGCTGCGCTGACCGTGGCCCTGCCGCTGGGCCAGGTGCTGCGCGATCAACAGGAGGAACTGCGCCGCATCGCCGCGCGCCGCGCCGCACTGGACCCGCTGGTGCGGGCCGTCGACGTCCAGCGCGGCCTGCTGGCCCACCGGGACGTCGCCGGTCTGGTGCTGCGCGGCCGTGCGGCCGCCGAACCCGAGCGCCGTGTCCGGCAGGGCGACGTGGACGACCGCATGATGACGCTGGCCGTGTCGCTGACCACCGGCCCCTGGGACCGTGCCCTGCACGAGAGTGATCTCCTGCGCGACGACTGGCATGCCCTGGCCCAGCGCATCACGGCCCGCCGCATCGGCGCCGATGACAGCGACGCCGGCCACCGCCTGCTCGTCGAGCAGTTGCTGGTGGTCATCGACATCCTCGACGCTGCACGCAACATCGGCTTGGCCGACGAGCGCGCCGCCCAGGCCCTGGCCGCGCTGCACGGGCTGCCCCGACAGGCCGTCCTTCGCAGCCAGCAGGCCGAGACGGCCTGGGCGCCCGTGCTGGCGCAGTTCGACACCGGCGCCTTGGCCGCCGCCAGCGAGCTGGCGGCCGCGCGCACGCGTGTCGAAGCCGACCGCACGCGTCTGCTCGCCGCCACGGCGGGCCTGCTGCTCTTCGGCCTGCTGCTGGGCCTGCCCCTGTGGCGCCGGCCTGAACGCGAGCCCGACCCTATCGAACCCGAGAGCGAGCCCAAGCCGCTGCCGGACAAGCACGAGGTGGCCGCCGGCCTGTTCGACCGCCTGCGCGAGGCGAGCAACAGCCCGCGCGACGACACGCCGCTGCGCTGAAGCGCCGGGGCCTCAGCTCAGCTTGAACTGCCCGACCTGGTGCGAGAGGCGCTCGCCCTGCAGGCGAAGCGCGTCGGACGCCTGGGCCAGCTGGTCCACCAGGCGCAGGCTCTGCTCGCTGCCGTCCTTGATCTGGCGCACCTGCTCCAGGATGGCCGCGCTGTCCTGCTCGCCGGTGCGCGTGAGCCCCGCGACGTCGTCTATGGCGTGGTGGATCTGGTCGACATGGCGGTCGGCCTCGGCCAGCGCGGCGCCGGTTTCCTCGGCCAGCATTCCGCTCTGCTCGATGTCCTCGGCCGAGCGCGCCACGATCTCGCCGATGCGTTGCGCGGAGCTGGCGCCGCGCTGTGCCAGGCTGCGCACCTCCTGCGCCACCACCGCGAAGCCGCGGCCGGCCTCGCCCGCCTTGCTGGCTTCCACCGAGGCATTGAGCGCCAGCACATTGGTGCGGAAGGCGATGTTGTCCATCAGCGTCACGATCTCGCCGATCTCGCGGCTCTTGCCGCGCAGCGCAGCCATGCGCTCCTGCAGGCGCTGCATCTGGCGGCGGTTGCGCGCCGAGGCCACGCGCAGCTGCTGCACCTCGTGCACCACGGCCTCCACTTGGCGGCCGCAGGCATCCAGCTGCGCGGCATAGCGCTGCACGCCGTCGACGACGGTGGTCACGCGATCGGCGGTGTCGTGCTGGCGCGCGGCAAGGTCGCCATTGCCCAGCGCCACCTGGTGCGAGGCCTGGGACACCGCGCCCACGCCCTGTCGCACCGCGGCCATCAGGTCCGACAGGCGCACCAGCGAGGCCGTCATGGCCTTCATGGTCGCCGCCACCTCGTCCACGCCCAGCGGCGTGAGGCGCGCGCTGAGGTCACCCAGCGCCATGCGGTTCATCTGGTGGTTGAGCTGGTCCAGGCCGCCGCGCATCACCAGGTAGAAGGTGTACAGCAGGTACAGCGAGGCCAGCATCGAGACGGCCAACGCCAGCAGCACGCTGGCGCGCAGCTGGCGTGCGTCGCCCACCTGCTGCGAGAGGCGGCGTTCCACGTCCTGCAGCAGGCGCTGGCGCTCGGCCTCCACGGCGCCGCGCGCGGCCTTGTAGGCGTCCTGCAGCAAGGCCATGTCGGTGGCCGCTGCGCCAGGCCCGATCTGGCGCCACAGCAGTTCGACGTAGGCCCGCACCTCGGGCAGGGGCGCCCCGGCGGACACCGAGCCGCCGGCGGCCTGCCAGTCCTCGCCCACCTCGCCGGTCTCGTGCTCGACGCGCGCCGCCACGCCGGCCAGGCGCAGCAGCCGCTCGTGCGTGTCGGCGCCGGCCGGCTCGGCGACGGAGAGGTGCCGGTGCGCCAGGGCACGCAGCTGGCCCAGGTCCGCCAGCACGTTGGGGAGGCGGCGCAGGGCCAGGCGGGCCTGGGCGAACAGCGCCCGGTCGGAGGTGGCCTCGAGTTCGATCGCACTGGCCACCTGGTGGTGCAGGGCCGTGGCCTCGCGCAGCCCCTCGGCCAGCAGGTCGGCGCGCAGCGCGGGCCCGGCAGGCGCGCCCTGAACGGCGCGCTCGATGGCCACGCGGTGGCGTTCCCAGGCCTGCTGCAGCGGCAGGCCGGCATCGATGGCCACGGTCGCAGCGCCCTCCAGCGCGGCCAGGCGCGCCGCGGCGGGGTCTTCGGCCAGTGGGCGGCCAGCCTCGACGGCGGCCCGACGGGCCTCCAGCGCGCTGGCGACGTCGAAGGCCGCAGCGGCCAGGCGCACGCCGGTCTGTCGGTGGGTGGCCAGACGCACCACGTCCTGCTGGTCGGTGACGATGTACCAGGCCATCGGCAGCATCGGCAGGGCGACGATGCCCACCACGATCAGCAGCTTCACGCGCACGCTCAGCGTGCGCAGCAGGCGAACACCGGGCGCCCAGATGCCGTGGTAGGCGAAGAACTCGCCCCACCAGGCACCGACGCGCCCGAAGCCGGACAGGGACGGGCGTCGCAACGGAATGAGTCTGGACAGGCTGGGCAAACGCGCCTCCTCGGGCAACGGCGGGGCACGGCGGGAAACGCCTCCCGCCCTCACAGGCGTCTTATCGGCAACGTAACGCCGCGCTTGAGCGCCCTACAGAGGTGCGCCCGGATGCCGATAAGGCGAGGGTCAAGCTCCGCCGGCCCCGGGTCGGTGGCGCTTTCCACGAGTCGAACGCCCCCAACGAACGATGACCACGACGACCGCCGCGATCCCGACGTCACCTGCCCCCGACAGCGTCGGCGGTGGCCGCCGCCTGCTGGCCGTGCTGGCGCTGGCGGTGGGCGTGACGGGCGCCTGGTTCGGCGGCCTGGCCGGCCTGGGTGGTGCCGCGCTGGCCGTGCTGGCCGGCGCCGGGCTCTTCGGCAGCCGCGTGCCTGCGACCGCCGTCGCGCAGCCCGTGGCCCCCGGACCCACCGGCCGCCATGGCGCCGAGGTCATGGTGGCGCAGGTGGTGCCGGTCTGGAGCCGGCAGATGGAAGTCACGCGAGAGGCCGCCAACGACGGGCTGGCCCAGTTGCTGCAATCCTTCGGCGAAATTGCCGGCACGCTCGGCCAGTTGACCGGGAAGCTCGACGGCTTCTCCGTCACCGCGCGGCCGGGCGCCGCCGACGAGGCCATCCGCCTTGAACAGCCGGCCCTGGAGCGCCTGTGTGCGACCAGCGAGCGCGCTTTCGCGCAGCGCGACGCCGCCGTGGCCACGCTGACCGGCACGCGCGACGGCCTCGCCCAGCTGCGCCAGCTGGCCAAGCAGGCGCGCGAGGTGGCCCGCCACACGCGGCTGGTGGCCTTCAACGCCAGCATCGAGGCCAACCGCCAGCGCAGCGCCATCGAGGGCGGCTCGCAGGCCGTGGCCAGCGAACTGCGCACGCTGGCCGGCCGCATGGCGACCATCGGCGAGGGCCTGGAGCACCAGGTCGTCGCGCTGTCGGCCGTGGTGGACAAGGCCTGCCGCCGCGGCATGGCCGAGGAAACCGGGCCCGACGAGCTGCGCATGGAAGTGCAGCTGCGCGCTCGCGAGGCGCTGCACGCCATGCTGGGCGCCTTGGGCGCCTCGTTGCAGGGTTCGAGCGACGTGCATGCCGCCGGGCAGGCGCTGCGCGACCAGATCGACAGTGCCTTCGTGCACTTCCAGTTCGGCGACCGCGTGAGCCAGATGATGTCCATCGTCGCCAACGACATGAGCAACTTCGCGCGCTGGGTGGCGGCCAACCCGCAGGCCACGCAAAGCGACGCGGCCGAGTGGCTGGCCACGCTGGAAGCCAGCTACACGATGGAAGAGCAGCGCTCGCACCACCACGGCAACGTGCACGTCGAGCGTGACACCGGCGTCGAGTTTTTCTGAGAGACCCGCCACAGAGGGAACCTGACCATGGCCAAGACCGTGATGATCGTCGACGACTCGGGCAGCTTCCGCACCGTCGTCAAGCTGGCGCTGCAGAAGGCCGGCTACGAGACCGTGGAAGCCAGCGATGGCAAGGACGCCGTCGGCAAGCTCGACGGGCGCAAGCTCAACCTGATCGTCTGCGACGTGAACATGCCCAACATGGACGGGCTCACGTTCCTGAAGCACCTGAAGACGACGGGCAGCTACAAGTTCACGCCCGTGATCATGCTGACCACCGAGTCGCAGGAGGCCAAGAAGGCCGAAGGCCGGGCCGCCGGTGCGCGCGCCTGGATCACCAAGCCCTTCCAGCCCTCGCAGCTGGTGGATGCGGTCAACAAGCTGTGTGTCTGAACCAGCTGCCATGTCCCGCGCCGTGATGGTCATCGACGATTGCCCGGTGGTGCGCACGGTGCTGCGCATCGCGCTGGAGGACGGCGGCTTCGAGGTCGCCGAAGCCGCCGACGGCGAGGACGCCCTCGGGCAGCTGGACGGCCGGCCCTTCGCGGCCCTGGTCTGCGACCTCTCGATGCCGCGCGTGGACGGCCTGAGCCTCTTGCGCTGGCTGCGCCACCACCCACGCTACCGCGACACGCCGGTGGTGGTGATCACGCTGGACCAGCGCCCGGAGGCGCGCGAGCGTGCCCGCGCCCTGGGTGCGCAGGCCTTCATGCAGAAGCCCTGCAGCCCGCAGGCGCTGATGTCCACCCTGCAGCGGCTGTGCCACTGAGAGCCCCATGCCCACGACCACGCTCCCCCTGGGTCCCGAGCTGACCATTCCGTATGCCGGCGAGGCCCAGGCCACGCTGGCGCAGGCCCTGCAGGCCACCGACGGTGCGCTGGTGCTGGACCTCTCGGCCGTCACCGAGTTCGACAGCGCCGGCGTGCAACTGCTGCTGGCCACGCGCCGCAGCCTGGCCGAGCGCGGCCTGGCCCTGCAGATCTCCCGCCCGAGCGACGTGGTGCAGGACGCACTGCGGGTGTTCGGCCTGACCCCCCTGTTCGAGACCGCGGCATGAACGACGCCGACATCATCGCCGCAGCACGCGCCGGCTTCCTCGACGAAGCCACCGACATGCTGCACCAGTTCGAGCAGGCGCTGCTCGTCATGGAGACCGCGCCCGACGACAGCGAGAACCTGAACGCCGCCTTCCGTGCCGCGCACACCATCAAGGGCACGGCAGGCCTCTTCGGCTGCGAGGCCGTGGTCGCGTTCACGCACGAAGTGGAAACGCTGATGGAGGCGCTGCGCTCCGGCGAACTGGCCGTCAGCGAGGACATCACCGCGGCCCTGCTGCTGGGGCGCGACCAGATGGGCGCGCTGCTGGCCGAAGTGCGCGACGGCACGCAGGACCCGGCCGTGCAGGAACGCAGCGCCGCTCTCGGCGAGCGGCTGCGCCAACTGCATGGCGCGGCGCCCGCCACGGCGCCGGTGGCTTCCGCCCCGGCCGCCATCGGCACCGGCGACGCCGGCCTGTGGCACCTCTCGCTGCGCTTCGGCGCCGACGCCTTGCGCAACGGACTGGACCCGCTGGCCTTCCTGCGCTACCTGGGCACGGTGGGCAGCGTCACCGCCTGCCGCACGCTGCACGAAGCCGTGCCCGCGCTGGAGCAGCTGGATGCGGAAGGCTGTCACCTGGGTTTCGAGCTGCGGCTGCAGAGCGCGGCCTCGCGGGCCGAGATCGAGCAGGTGTTCGAGTTCGCGCTGGACGACTGCTCGCTGGCCCTGCTGCCGCCGCAGGCCGCCGCCGAGGACTACCGCGCGCTGCTGGAGCAGCGCTGCGCCGACGACGAGGCCGGGCGCGACGCGTTGCAGGCCCTGTGGCTGGCGCTGGGCGTGCCGCCGGCCCTGCTGCAGGCGCCGGCCGCCACGGCCAGTGCGGCCGTCGCGACCGGTGCCGCACCGCCCGTCGAGCGCCGCAGCGCACAGCGCGACCGCCGCGGCGACGAGGCGCGCTATGTCAAGGTGCGCGCCGACAAGCTGGACCACCTCATCGACCTCATCGGTGAGCTCGTCATCGCCGGCTCCGGCGCGCAGATGGTCGCCCACCGCGAGGCCTCGCCGGCCTTCCTGGAAGCGGCGCAGCGCGTCAGCGAGCTGGTGCAGGCCACGCGTGACGGCGCTTTGGGCCTGCGCATGGTGCCGGTGGGCGAGACCTTCTCGCGCTTCAACCGCGTCGTACGCGACACCGGCAAGCAGCTGGGCAAGGAGATCGAGCTCGTCGTCACCGGCGGCGACACCGAACTCGACAAGTCCATGATCGAACGCATCGGCGACCCGCTGATGCACCTGGTGCGCAACAGCCTGGACCACGGCATCGAGACGCCGGCCGAGCGCCTGGCCGCCGGCAAGCCGGCCATCGGCCGCCTGGCGCTGCACGCGTACCACGAGGCCGGCAGCATCGTCATCGAGGTCAGCGACGACGGCCGCGGCCTGGGCCGGGCCCGCATCCTGGCCAAGGCCCGTGAACGCGGACTCGTGGCGGCGGATGCCGAGCCCGGCGACGCCGAGGTCTGGCAGCTGATCTTCGCCCCCGGTTTCAGCACCGCCGACGCGGTGACCGACATCTCCGGCCGCGGCGTCGGCATGGACGTGGTCAAACGCAACATCGAGTCGCTGCGCGGCCAGATCTCGCTGGCCAGCACCGAAGGCCGCGGCACGACGACGCAGATCCGCCTGCCGCTGACGCTGGCCATGATCGACGGCTTCCTCACCGTGGTGGGCGGCGTGCACTACGTGCTGCCGCTGGCGGTGGTGAGCGAATGCCTGGACCTGCCCGCCGAGGTGAGTGCACAGCCGCAGCGCACCTGTGGTGCCTTCGACCTGCGTGGCGAGGTGCTGCCCTACCTGGACCTGGCGCTGTTCTACGGCAGCACACCCGCCGTGGGCGGACGCCGCAGCCTGGTCATCGTGCGCCAGGGCGCCGTGCGCCTGGGCCTGGTGGTGGACCGCCTGCTGGGCGAGCACCAGACGGTGATCAAGCCGCTGGCCGGCATCTTCAAGCCGCTGGAGGCGCTGGCCGGCTCCACGATCCTGGGCTCGGGCGACGTGGCGCTCGTGCTGGACATGCAGGGGCTGCTGGCCGCAGCCACACGCCCCGGCGCCACGAACGCGCGCGCACTCGCGCATTGATGCTCATCCCCCAAGACCCGACCGACCGAGAGACACCATGAAGAACATCCTGCGCTCCATGAAACTGTGGCAGAAGTTTGCCGCGCTGGGCGTCATCGGCGCCGTGATGACGGCCATCCCCGCGCTGAAGGTGTTGGAGTACAAGACCGCCGAGGCTTCGGTCGCCCAGTCCGAGGACAACGGGCTGGACCCGGCGCGCACCGCCATCTCCATGATGCGCGCGATGCAGCAGCACCGGGGCCTGTCGGGCATCGCGCTCAACGGCTCGGCGGCCGTCGACGGCGAGCGCCGTGCGCTGCGGGCCGAGGTCGGCAAGTCCATGGACACGCTGCTCAAGCAGGTGCAGGACTTCGGCTACAAGGACACCACGGCCGAAGTGCAGTCGCTGAAGGCCGAGTGGGAGAAGCTGGTTGCACAGGTGGACGCGAAGTCGATCTCCGCCGCCGACAGCTTCAGTGCGCACTCCCGGCTCATCGACCACGCGCTGCGCAGCATCGAATCGGTGGCCGACGCCTCCGGCCTCTCGCTGGACCCGGTGGCCGAGACCTACTTCGTGATGACGGCCTCAATGGACCACCTGCCCCGGCTGACGGAAGCCATGGCGCGCCTGCGCGGCCTGGGCGCGGCGATGCTGGGCGCCAAGGAAATCAGCGCGCAAGAGCGTGCCCGTCTGGCCCACCTGGCCGAGCAGTCGCACTACCTGCTCGACCGCGCCAACGCGCAGTTCGCCAAGGCCAGCGAAATCCGTCCGTCGATGAAGAAGGCGCTGGACGGCGTCGCGGCGGCTCACGACGAAGCCACCAAGTTCTTCACGCTGGCCGAGAAGGAATTGATGGGATCCACCAAGCCCACGCTCGCAGCCGCCGACTTCTTCCGGGCCGGCACGACCGCCGTGGATGCGCAGTACCAGCTCATCGAAGTGGCCAACCATGCCCTCGAAGAGGCGCTCCACGAGCGCATCCACGACACCACCCAGGCGCGCCTGATGCTGCTGGCCCTGCTGGGCGGCCTGTCGCTGCTGGCGGCCGGCCTGGGCGTCGCCATCATGCGCTCGGTGACGCGCCCGCTGGGCCATGCGGTGGATGCAGCCAATGCCGTGGCCGCGGGGAACCTGGAGTTCGCCATCGACGCCGGCGGCCAGGACGAAGCCGCACGGCTGCTCGGCCGCTTCGCCGACATGCAGGTGCAGCTGCGCCAGCGCCGTGCCGAGGACGAGCAGCGCCGCGTCGACGCCGAAGCCGCGGCCCTGGCCGCCACGCAGGTGGCCGAGGAGATCGGCGAAGCCGTCGACGGCGCCACGCAGGGTGACTTCACGCGACGCATCGCCACGGAGGGCAAGGAGGCCTTCCACGCCAGCCTGTGCGGCAAGTTCAACGAACTCATCGACACCGTCAGCGGCACCATCCGCGAGGTGCGCGCCGCCGCCGACCAGCTGGGCGCCGCGTCCGGCCAGGTGAGCCAGACCTCGCAGAGCCTGTCGCACAGCGCCAGCCAGCAGGCCGCCAGCGTGGAGGAGACCACCGCCTCGCTGCAGGAGATGAGCGCTTCCGTCAAGGGCAACGCCGACAGCGCCACCGTCTCCGACGGCATCGACACCAAGGACGCGCGCGAAGCCGCCGACGGCGGCGCCGCCGTGAGCCTGACGGTTGACGCGATGTAGGCCTTCGCCACCAAGATC
>CAZBUU010000101.1:13142-13584 GCA_964495125.1 uncultured Rubrivivax sp. | reverse complement strand
GCTTCCACCACCTCGATGCGGCCGGGCCGTTCGCGGTAGGCCGGCGGCACGTGGTCGTAGCGCGTCACCACCAGGCCCGCCAGCGGCGCGTTCCGGGGCCACAGCGCGTCCACGGCCGCGGCCATGGCGCCGCCGGCCTTGCCGGCGCCCAGCACCAGCGTGCGGCCCTGCGCGGGCGGCGGTGGCAGGAAGGCGGCGGTGTTGTGCGCGGGCAGGGCGCGCTGCACCGCGGCGTCGTACAGGGCGCGCAGGAAGGCGCGCGGGTCTTCGATGGCGGCCATCGCCTCAGCCCTTCGGCGCGGGGTGCGTGGGGTCGACCCAGGGCACGAGCTCGGGCTTCTCCACGGGCTCGATGTCCAGGTTCACGGCCACGGCCTGGCCGTCGCTGCGGCACAGCACGCACTCCAGCGTCTCGGTGGCGCTGGCGTTGATCTCCTGGTGC
>CAZBUU010000101.1:0-13132 GCA_964495125.1 uncultured Rubrivivax sp. | reverse complement strand
CGGCACGAAGGGCGGCACGTAGATGAAGTCGCCCGGGCCGGCCTCGGCGGTGAATTCGAGCTTCTCGCCCCAGCGCATGCGCGCGCGGCCCTTGACCACGTAGATCACGCTTTCCAGCGGGCCGTGGTGGTGGGCGCCGGTCTTGGCGTCGGGGTGGATGTGCACGGTGCCGGCCCACAGCTTCTGCGCGCCCACGCGCGCGAAGGTGATGGCGGCCTGGCGGTCCATGCCCGGCGTCTGCGCGGTGTTGGCGTCGAGTTGGTCGCCAGGCACGACGCGCACGCCGTCGTGCTTCCAGCGTTGCGCAGCGTCTTCGCTCATGCGGGCCTCGTGGTCGTTGAAGGCCGCGATCGTACGGCCAGCCAGGGCGCGGCAAGCACGCAGATCAGCCAGCTGAACCAGGCCGTCCACAGCGTGTGGCTGGGGTAGTGCGCGCCGCGTGCCAGTTGCGCGAAGCCGAAGAGCAGGCCGGTGCCCATCACCGCCGCCAGCCACCCCCTTGCGCGTCGCGCATCGTGGCCGCGCCACAGGAAGTACAGGCCGAAGAAGCCGGAGGCCGCCACGGCGTGACCCGAGGGGAAGCAGTGGCCGCCGCCGCCATCGGCCACGCCCAGGCGCCAGTGCGAGACGTACTGCGCCACGCCGCCGAACTCGGCCAGGTCCCAGGGGCAGCTGCTGAGGCTGATGCGCTTGATGGCGGGCACGGCCACCACGCACAGCAGCATCACGCCGATCCAGCGCCAGCGCTCGCCGCGTGAGGGGCCCGTGGTCACGGCGGGCGGCGTGTGCAGCGTGGTGGCCACCAGCGCCGCCAGCAGCAGCCAGGCCGCGACACGGCCACCGTCGTGCATCAAGCGGCTGGCCCACCAGGCTTCGCGCGCGGCGAAGCCCTGGTCACTGGCGAACAGGCGTGCGGCGGCGAGGTCGCCTCCGGTCGCGTCCCAGGCCAGCAGCGCCAGCAGCGCGATGCTGCTGACCGCCAGATCGCGACGCAGCACGGCGCTCACTTCGCGGCGGGCGCCGCGCGGCAGCCCTGCGTGAGGTCCCAGGCACCTTCGTAGAGGGCGGTCTTCACGTCCAGCGCCGCCAGCAGCGTGTGGAACAGGTGGTCGTGCAGGGCCGGCTCCTTCGCGCGGCGCTGCAGGCAGGCCAGGTCCAGGCGCATCGCCTGCGGCGCACCGGCGCTGAACCACATCAGCATGGGCACGCGCTTCTGCAGGTCGGGCGCGATGGCGTAGGGCAGGCCGTGCAGGTAGAGGTTGTTCTCGCCCAGCGATTCACCATGGTCGCTGACGAAGAGCACGGCCGAGTCCAGCGTGCCGGACGCCGCCTTCAGCTTGGCCACCAGGCTGGCCAGCACGTGGTCGGTGTACAGCAGGGCGTTGTCGTAGGCGTTGACGATCTGGTCGCGGCTGCACTTCTGCAGGTCGTCGAACTCGCAGGCCGGCGTGAAGCGCGCGAAGGCCGGCGGGTAGCGGCGGAAGTAGGAAGGCCCGTGGTTGCCCAGCATGTGCAGAACCAGCAGCTGCGTGCCGGACTTGCCGGCCAGGGCCTGCAGGCGCGCGTCCAGGCCGGCGAGCAGGCCCTCGTCCATGCAGCGGCCTTCCTGGCACAGGCCGGGCGGGTTCAGCGACATCACGTCTTCCTGCGGCAGGCCGTCGCACACGCCCTTGCAGCCGCTCTGGTTGTCGCGCCAGTTCACGCCCACGCCGGCGCGCGCCAGCACGTGCAGCAGGGACTCGCTGCCGCGGATGGTGCTTTCGTCGTAGTCGCGCCGGCCCACGGGGGCGAACATGCAGGGCAGCGAGACCTCGGTGTTGGTGCCGCAGCTGGTCACCTCGGCGAAGCTCACCAGCGGCTCGGTCTTCGCCAGTTCCGCCAGTTCGGGCGTGGTCTGGCGCGTGTAGCCGTTGAGCCCCCAGTTGGCGGCGCGCGCCGTTTCGCCCACCACCAGCACCATCAGCAGCGGCTTCGTTCGCGCGGCCATCAGCGGGCCGGGTTGGGCGTCCAGCCCGATGGGTTGGCGCGGCTTGGCCGCACCCTTGGCATTGGCCGCCAGCACGGCGCCGATGCTGTAGAGGTAGTTCGCGGGCGTGGCCAGGTAGCGCACCTCCTTGTGGTTGCGCATCAGCGAAGCGAAGGGCTGGAAGATCAGCATCAACGCGCCCACCAGCAGGCCCAGTGCGGCCAGCACGCTGCCCAGGCGCACGGCCAGCGCGCGCCACCAGCTGGCCCGCGCCACGATGCGCACCCGCGACAGCAGCACCAGCGGCAGCACCGCGTACAGCGCCAGGTGCGGCAGCATGCGCCAGGCGAAGAGCTCGCGCGCCTCGGCCACGTCGGTGCGCATCACGTTGCGCAGCATCGAAGGGTCGAGGTAGACGTTGAAGCTCTGCATGAAGTGGGTGGCGAAAGCCGTGCCCACCAGCAGCACGCCGATCACCGGCTTGGCGGTGTGGCGGGTGCAGACCAGCGAGAGCAGGAAGAAGTGCACCGCCGTCATCATCACCAGCAGCGCCAGCGCGAAGCCCCAGGTGCCGGGGGCCGAGAACTCGCGGCCCTTGAGCGCCGCGTCCAGGAACAGGCGGTTCGCCGACAGGGCCCAGAACAGGCTGGTGCCCAGCATGAGCTGCTCGACGGTGGCGGGCAGCGTGAAGCGCGGGGCGGCGGAATCCTTGGCAAACATCGCCGCGATTGGAGCCCGCGGCGCTGAAGGCGGCCTGAAGGCGGCGCCCCCGGACGCGGTGGTACCGTGGCGGCGCTCCGGTGCCTGCTCCAAGACAATGCGATTGCTGCTGATCGAAGACGACGAGATCCTCGGCGAAGGCCTGCGCGACTTCCTGCGCGCCGACGGCCATGCCGTGGACTGGGCGCGGCGCCTGGCCGAGGTGGAAGCCTTCCGCGGCGAACCCTTCGACGCTTTCCTGGTGGACTGGCAACTGCCCGACGGCTCGGGCCTGGACTGGCTGCGCGGCCGCCGCGCCCGCAGCGACAGCACGCCGGCGCTGATGCTCACCGCACGCGACCTGCTGCCCGACCGCCTGCGTGGGCTGGACAGCGGCGCCGACGACTACCTCGTCAAGCCCTTCGCACCCGAGGAACTGGTGGCCCGGCTGCGCGCCGTGTGCCGCCGCAGCGCGGGCACCGCCGGCACGCGCGCGCACTTCGGCCGCGTGGCCGTGGACCTGGCCGCACGCTGCGCGCTGCTGGACGGCGAGCGCGTGGACCTCACCGCCCGCGAGTGGGCGGTGCTGGAGGCGCTGACCCTGCGCGCCGGGCGCATCGTGCCCAAGGGCGAACTCGAGCGCCTGGTGCTCGGCAGCGAGGCCACGCTGCTCAGCAATGCCCTGGAGGTGCATGTGTCCAGCCTGCGCCGCAAGCTGGGCCGCGAACTGGTGGAGACGGTGCGCGGCCTGGGCTACCGCATCGGCAGCACGGCGGCATGAAGCGCGCCGCGTCCATCCGCCAGCGCCTGTCGCGGGCCCTGCTGCTCTCGGCCCTGGCCTGGAGCAGCGTGCTGGCCGTGGCGGTGTGGCTGCCGATGCGCGAGGAGGTGGACGAGTTGCTGGACGACGCCTTGCAGAGCGCCGCCGAGGGCATGGTCGACCTGCTCGCCGTGGCGCAGCCCGCGCCGGCCTCATCGCCCCCGCCGGCCGGCAGCGGTGGTCGGCGCTTTGTCTGGCAGCTGGTCTCGCACCACGACGGCGCCCGGCTGCTGCGCCAGTCGGCCGGCGCGCCGGCCGCCGCGCTGCACGCCACGCCGACGCCGGGGCTCTCCGACGTGGCCGGCTGGCGTGTTTTCGGCCAGCCGCTGGGGCACGACGGCCAGATGGTGTACGTGGCGCAGACGCGCGCCGAGCGCGGCAAGGCCGAGTCGGCCATCGGCTTTGCGGTGCTGCTGGCGGGCCTGCCGATGGTGCTGCTGGCGCTGCTGTGGCTGCGCGCGCGCGTGCGCCACGAACTGCAGCCGCTGCAGGTGCTCTCGGAACGGCTGGCGCACTTCGACCCGCTGCAGCCCGGCGCCACGCTGGGCACCAGCGAGCACGAGGAACTGCGCCCCGTGCAGGCCGCCATCGACGCGCTGGCCGGCCGGCTGGCCGACCGCGTGGCGCGCGAGCATGCCTTCACGGCCCACGCCGCGCACGCCCTGCGCACGCCGCTGGCCGGCATCGACGCGCAGCTGGCGGTGGCCTTGCGCGAGGCGCCCGCGCCGCTGCAGCCCCGGCTGCAGCGCGTGCGCGCCGCCGCAGGCCGCCTGCAGCGCGTGGTCGCGGCCTTGCTGGCGCTCTTTCGCAGCGGCAGCGAACTGCAGCGCGTGCCGCTGGACCTGGCGACGCTGGCCGCGCGGCTGCCCGTGGAAGGCCTGGCGCTGAGCGCGGAGCCCGCGCCGCCGCTGTCGGCCGACGTGGACCTGCTGGTGGCAGCCCTGCTCAACCTGCTGGACAACGCGCTGCGCCACGGCGCGAAGACGGTGACGCTGTCGTCGCCGCAGCCCGGCGTGCTGGCCGTGCAGGACGACGGCGAGGGCGTGACGCCCGAGCGCCGGCGCGACCTGGCGCAGGCCCTGGAGCAGGAACAGTACGAAGGCCGCACCGGCCTGGGCCTGATGCTGGCCGACCTGGTGGCGCGCGCCCACGGCGGCCAGCTGCAGCTGCCGCCGGCGCCGGTGGGCTTCACGGTCTGGCTGGTGCTCGGACCGCAGGACAATCAGCCCCCGCCATGACGCCCCCACCCCACCCATCCCCCGGCGATTCCGCCTTCAAGAGCCAGGGCGGCCTGCGCCGCATCTGGAACGCGGCGCGCTACTCGCTGGCCGGCTTGCGCTCGGCTTTCCGTCACGAGGCCGCCTTCCGCCAGGAACTCGCGCTGGGCATTCCCATGCTGCTGCTCGTGCCCTTCGTGGCGCCCGGCCGCTGGCAGGCGCTGTTGCTGGCCGGCAGCGTGGTGGCGGTGTGGATCGTGGAGCTGCTGAACTCGGCCGTGGAAGCGCTGGCCGACACCATCTCCACCGAGCACCACCCCATGCTCGGGCGCGCCAAGGACATCGGCAGCGCGGCGGTGATGCTGGCGCTGGTGTTCGCAGGCGTCGTGTGGACGGTGATCCTCTGGCCGGCGAAGTGATCAGCGGCGGAAGAACTCGCGCAGCGCCAGCACCGCGTCGGGCACGGCGCGGCTGAGGTCGTCCACGGTCTCCAGGTCGTCTTCGGCCGGACCCGGCACCTCGGGCGCGCCTTCCACCCCACCGCCCAGGCCCAGCAGCGGCACCGCCAGTTCCATCAGCGCCGGGTCGGCCCAGGCCGGGGCCCAGGCCTGCGGGTGCAGGTCCACGGCCTGCAGGAAGCCGGCGCACCAGTCGCGCGCGTCGGCCCATTCCTCGGGGCCTTTTTCGGCGATGCTGAAGATGGGTTCCCAGGCCTCGGGCGCGTCCAGCTGCGCCGCGATGTGGCGCAGGTGGCGCAGCAGCTGCACCACGGTGTCCTTGCGCTGGCGATTGCTGGCGAAGGGGAAGGTGGCGGGCTCTTCGTCGTCGCCGTCGGCATCGCCGCCCCACACCCAGGGCAGCCACTCGGCGGTGGCGCGTTCCTTCAGCAGCGCCGGCGGACCGGCCAGCCAGGCGGTGAGGAAGCCGTCGGCACCGTCCAGCGTCATGGCGTGGTCGGACGGCAGCTTCTGCAGCAGGCGGTCCAGGCCGTCCAGTTCCGCCGGGCTCAGCGGCGACAGCGGCGACGCCGGGTCGAACTGCGGGATCTTCACGGGCGCGTCACTTCCGCATCGCGACCAGGATGTCCTGCGAGCTGGCGGCGAGCATGCGTGCGTCGGAGCCGACGGTGACGAAGCGGAAGCCGAGCTCGATGCGCGCGCGCGCCACGCCGGGCCGGCCGTTGTGGATGCCGGCCACCACGCCGTGCGCCTTGGCGCGTTCGACGATGTGCTCGATGGCCTCCTGGGCCTTCGGCTCCAGGTCGTCGAAGTTGGGCTTGCAGCCCAGCGACAGCGACAGGTCCGACGGGCCGATGTAGATGGCGTCCAGGCCTTCCACCGAGAGGATGGCGTCCAGGTTGTCCAGCGCCTGCGCGGTCTCGATCATCGCGAAGGCGACGATGGTCTTGTTGGCGTGCACCGGGTAGTCGGCGCCGCCGTACAGCGTGGCGCGGATGGGACCGAAGCTGCGCGTGCCCTGCGGGGCGTAGTGGGTCCAGTGCACCAGCTTCTGCGCGTCCTCGCGCGTGTTGACCATCGGGCAGATGACGCCGTAGGCCCCGGCGTCCAGCACCTTCATCAGGATGCCCGGCTCCAGCCAGGGCACGCGCACCACGGGGACCGTGTTCGTGGTGCTGATGGCCTGCAGCATCGGCACCAGCGCGGCGTAGTCGATGACGCCGTGCTGCAGGTCGATGGTCAGCGAGTCCCAGCCCTGGTGGGCCATGACCTCGGCGCTGAAGCCGTTGGGGATGGCCAGCCAGCCATTGACGGCGGCCTGGTCATGGGCCCAGAGGGTGCGGAGGCGGTTTTCTCTCATGGGCTCAGTCTAGGCCTGTTCAGCGCCGGGCGACAGCGTCGGCGGGGTCCAGCGGGAAGTGGGTGCAGCCCAGCTGCTGCGAGATGTCGCGGCTGGCATCGCGCAGCATGGTCACCAGTTCGGGTTCGCGCGCGGTGTCGTAGCGGAAGCTGGGGAAGCTGACCGACAACCCCGCCACCACCTGGTTCAGGCGGTCGAAGATCGGAATGGCGGCACAGCGGATGTGGTCGTCGAACTCCTCGCGGTCCTGGCCGAAGCCCTGGGCCAGCGTGCGCTCCAGTTCGGCGTCGAAGGCGGCGCGGTCGGTGATGGTCTTCTCGCGGAAGCGCTTGAAGTCACAGCCCTGCAGGATGACGTCACGCCGCGCCGGGCGTTCCCAGGCCATCAGCACCTTGCCGATGGCCGTGCAGTGCAGCGGCGCGCGGCGGCCGATGCGCGAGTACATGCCCAGGGTGTGGCGGCTGTCCACCTTGTGCACGTAGATGATCTCGCTGTCGATCAGCATGCCCAGGTGCACGGTCTCGCCGGTGACGTCGGACAGGTGCTGCATGTGGCTCTTGGCCAGTTCCACCAGGTCCGGGTACTGCAGGGCCTTGGCGCCCAGCTCGTACATCTTCATGGCCAGGCCATAGCGCTCGCTGTCGACCTCCTGGCGCACGTAGCCCAGCGTCTTCATGGTCTGCAGGAAGCGGTAGACCGTGGCCTTGGGCATGGCCAGGCGCACCGACAGCTCGCTGATGCCCGTCTCGTTGCGTTCCGACAGCGACTGCAGGATGGCGAAGACCTTCAGGACCGCGGCCACCGATTCGGGCTGCCTGGCGTCGTAGCTGTCGTCGTCCATGTGTTTCGTTTGATTCGGGTGGGCGTTTCGGAATTCTTGGATTGTGTACCCGGGGCCGGGGTCTCTGCCGGGCTCAGCTCACTCGGGCCCGAACCACAGGCGGCCGGCGCCGGCCCCGGCGCGCACGCGGGCCGGCACTTCGGCGGCGGGGTCCTGGGGCCCGAAGAACTCGGGCTTCCAGCCGACATCGGCCGTGATCGCGGCGTTCGGCTCGGCGCGGCGCATCAGCGCCACCAGGTCCACCGGGCGGCCGTTGTGCAGCGATCCGCGGTCGTAGAAGGCCTCGCCCTTGAAGAGGCGCACGAGGCGGGCGCTGTCGATCGACGCTGGCGTCTCGAAGGCATTCAGTTCGCTGACGATGCGCGAGCGCGCGCCCACCCCCAGCGCGTAGCCGAAGCGCGATTCCGAGGTCGCCACGTGCAGGTTGTTGTAGACGTGCACCTGGCCGAATCGCACGCGCGGCGAGCGCTCCTTCGTGTCCCACCACAGGTTGTGGTGGTAGGTGACCTTGAGCCTGCCTTCGTCGGCCACGACCTTGTCGCCGCTGCCCACGAGCGAGGTCTTGTCGTGGCGCAGGAAGCGGTTCCAGGACACGGTGACGTGGTTGCTGGCCCGGGAGATGTCCAGCAAGCCGTCGTGGCGCTGCAGGCGCCGGCCCAGCAGCGTCGGCTCGGCGGCGTCGGGGCGTGCGCCGTCGTCGAAAGTGCAGTGGTCCACCCACACGCGCGTGGCGGCGCGCAGCGAGAGGTTGTCGTACTCGCTGTTCCACTCGCCATGGCCGTTGTCGCCCGGGTCCCAGGCGGGGAAGTGGTCGTAGGCGTCGGAGATGCGCAGGTTGCGCACGATCACGTTGTCCACGTTTTCCAGCAGCACCATGCCGTTCACGAGGGCGGCGCCGCGGCCCACGCCCACCAGCGTGGTGTTGGAGGGCACGCGCATGACCACGCGATCGGCCTGGCGACGCGCCGAACGGCGGCGGGCCTCTTCCAGCGGGCCTTCGGGCTTGCGGGTGCCCCAGGTGGCGGGGTCGTAGGCCTGGGCGAAGGCCTCCCAGCTGAAGGCGGGGTCGCGGTAGTCGTCGGCGCCCAGCGGGCGGCCCGCGTCGTCGGTGCTGAGGTCGATGCGGCCGCGGACCTTGACGATGCGCGACAGCGCCACGGCCCTGAGCGCGGCCACCAGTTCGGCGCGCGTCTTCACCTCGAACACCTGACCCTCCGCGGCGTGCGCGCCGCCAGTGGTGCCGCCCGTCGCCGCGGCCCAGCCGTCGCCCGGGGCCAGCACTTCACGCGCCGGGTCGGCCGGCAGCAGCCGGTTGTTGAACTCGGCCATGCGATTGGCCTGCTCACCGGTGGCGGAAAAGGGCCGGCGCGAGGTGGACGCCGACCAGGGCGCCAGGTGCGGGCCGAGGCTGCTGTCGCGCACCAGGGCTTGGCCGTTGGGCGACAGGCCCGGCTGCCATTCGCCGCGCTTGACGCCTTCGTCCCAGGCGCGGCCCAGGCTGATGCTGGCCCCGGGCACGCCGGGCTCGGCGACGAAGCGGCTGCGGGTGACGAGCATGCCCAGGCGGTCGCCCGGCCGCGTGCTGGGCGCCAGCACGTGGCCGCCGTTGCCGGGCACGCGGCGGCCGGCGCGGCTGAGGATGCTGCTGTCGTCGATGACCAGCGTGGCGTTGCCGAAGATGAAGTCCACGTCGCCGGCGATCAGGCTGCCGCGCACCAGCACGCGGGCCGGCTCGCCGGGCACGCGCTGTCGCGTGTGCAAGGTGTCCTGGTGGCCGAGCAGGCGCACGTCTTCCAGCAGGATGCGGTCGCCCATGGTCATCAGTGCCACGGCCTGCGCGCCGCCGCTTTCGCCCGCGCCTTCGGGGTAGCCGACACCGGCCTTCACCTTGTCCATCGCGTCGTTGGCGATGGTCAGGTGCGCGGCGGTGAGGCCGTCGCTGGCGAAGACCACGCTGGCGCTGCCGGGCGTGCCATGCGTGGCGGCGGACAGGTCGGGGAAGCAGGGGTGCGCGGCGTCGATGCCGGCGCGCTTGGGCTGGGTGTTCCAGCTGCCGGCGACGATGACCACGGCGGCCGCATCGTCCGGGTCGCCCACCAGCACCAGTGGGCCCTTGCCGCGCACGCAGAGCTTCTCGCGGTAGGTGCCGGGCCGGATGGCGATCACGTGCCGCTGCGCGCTGCCGTCGGGCACGGCGTCCACCGCAGCCTGCACCGTACGGTGCGTGCCGCTGCCGTCGGCGGCGACGACGAAGTCGGGCTTCAGCGCGGTGGCGTCGAAGGCGCCCGGGGTCCAGGGCGCCGGCCCCTGCGCCAGATAGTCAGCCATGCGCATCGTGGCCGCCTGCTCGGGCGTCAGCTGCGGGCGCGGCGGCGACTGCACCTGTGCGGAGAGCGCGGTGGCCAGCATCACCGCAGCCAGCGCCTTCATGCGGCCACGCGGGCCAGGTACAGCGCCGGTTCGCCTTCCTTGTCGCAGCTGAAGAGCACCTGCTGCTCGTCGGGCGTGAACGAGGGGTGCGGGTGCGTGACCTGGCGACTCTCCTTGTAGGTGGCCCAGCTGCTGTCGTGCCGCGCGATGCGGCGCGTGGCGCCGGTCTCCACGTCGAACAGGTGCAGGTAGGGGTCGCCGGTGAGCATCTCGTTGCTGTTCTCCGGCGCCGGGCCGCAGCCGTCGCCGACGATGTAGCGGCCGTTGTTCGTGCTCATCAGGTGCGAGCACTGCGGCATGGCCATGACGCGGCGCGACTGCAGGGTCTTCGGGTCCAGGCTGCAGATCCAGCGCGTTTCCTGGCCGTGGAAATAGCTCACGTAGACCATGGCCGAGCCGTCGGGCACCCAGAACTCGTGCGTGCAGCTTTCGCCTTTCTCGTGCTCCTTGCCGCAGCGCATGTTGCGGCCATCTTCATCGATGAACCACATGCGCGCATCCACCAGGTCGTGCGGGCCTTCGTGGCAGTAGGCCACGGTGTGGTCGTCGAAGGGGCGGTACTGCGGGTGGCCCAGCCAGCCGTGCTTTTCCAGGATCACCTTGCGCTGGCCGGTGGCCAGGTCCACGCTGAAGAGGCGGCAGCGTGGCCGCGCGTGGTACATGTCGTGGAACTTCTGCCAGGTGGACAGCGGGAACCAGTCGCTCTTCGCGATCTCGATGCCCACCATCTTCGTGCAGGCCGTGTTGGCCACCCAGGTGCCGTAGCCCACCCAGTCGTCGGGCACGGTGTAGACCACGGTCTCGCGCAGGTCAGCCAGGTCCACGCGGACGAGCGTGCGGCCGCCGCGAACGAAGTAGAGGAACTTGTCGTCGGGGCTCAGGAAGCCGCCGAAGGTGTTCTCGTCGCCGCCTTCGGTGAGCTGCACGGCACGTTGCGTGTCCAGGTCCAGCAGGTGGTAGTTCCAGTTGGGGCTCGGCAGGGGCCCGAGCTCGGCGCCGAAGAGCACGCGGCGGCCGTCTTTGGTGAAGCTCTTCTGATAGAAGTAAGGACGGTGGCAGGTCACGTCCAGCGGCGTGAGGCGGGTGACTTCGGCGCCGGTGTCGGGGTCGGCTTTCGTCTCGAACTGGAATTGGCGTTCGGTGCCTTTGCTCATGCTTGTAGGGCTCACTGGATGCGTTGGAGGAGCGCGTTGCCTTCCTTGACCAGCCGGGCTGCCGCATCGGCGTTGCTGGTCTTGCGGTAGGCGACGGTCTCGAAGACCTCGCGCATGAATTTGTTCAGCCGCGCGTGTTCGAACAGCGGTGCCGGCAGCGAGATGCGCCGAGCCGCCTTCTGCGCCTGGATCTGCTCGAAGGCCTGCAACTCCAGCGGCGGCAGTTTGCCGGCTTTCAGCAGCGCGTCGAAAGGCGCCTTGGCGGCGGGCGCGCCGCGCGTGCGGCCGAGGATCTTCGCGGCTTCCTCGTCGGTCAGCAGGAAGTTCAGCAGCTTCGCGGCGAGTTCCGGCTGCTTCGTGTTGCGGCCCACCGCGAACATCACGGTCGGGCGGCCGAACATGCCGCTGTCGGTGGCGCCGGGCAGCGTGAGGAAGTCGCCCAGGGCCAGCTTCTGGTCCTTGTTCATCGTGCTGCCCCGCAGGCCGATGACGCTGTCCCAGGTGTAGTTGCCGGCCCAGTTGCCGTTCACCCAGTCGGGCTGCTGTTCGGTGGGCCGCTCGGCGCCACCCAGGCTGGCGCGCAGTGGCAGCGGCGTGCAGACATGGCCGTCCACCAGCTTGCGGTAGGTCTGCACCCAATCCAGCGCGGCCTCGGGGCTCATGGCCACGCGCGGTGTCTTCGCATCGACGTAGGGCGTGCCGTGCTTCTGGTGGATGTAGGCCTGGGCGAGCAGGATCATGTCGTAGAGCTCGCCGTCCAGCGGAAAGAAGCGCTCGCCCAGCTTGCTGCGGAAGACGGCGCCGCTGGCGAAGAGTTCGTCCCAGGTCCTGGGCAGCGGCAAGCCGGCGCGCGCGAAGCTGGCCGCGTTCCACAGGAAGATGCGCGCCGTGTAGGAGCTGGGCATGGCGTTGAGCTTGCCGGCCACGACGCCGCTCTGCAGGTCCTCGGGGCTGAACTGGTCCAGCGCCAGGTGCGCCTTGTGCGCGTTGAGGTCGGTGAAGCCGTTGCCGCGCTTGCTGAACATGGCCAGCCAGGCCCAGTTGATCTGCATGAGGTCGGGCTCTGCGCGGCCGGCGATCTGCGTCGTGAGCCGCTCCAGGTAACCGGTGAAGCCCATGTACTCGGCCTTCACCTTGAGCCCGGGGTGGCGGCGCTCGAAGGCGGCGATGGCCTTCAGCGTGGCCTCGTGGCGCGACGCGCCGCCCCACCAGGAAAATCGCAGCACGCGGGCGTCGGCGCCGAACGCCGGCATGGCGAGCGATGCCGCACCGGCCGCCAGCAGCGTGCGCCGGCGCGTCAGCACAGGCGGGCTCCTTGCGCAGCGTCGAAGAAGTGCGCGCGTGCCATCTGCAGGTGGAAGACATGCTCGTCGCCGCGCGCCTTGCCGCCCAGGCCGTGCAGCTGGTCGGCCTGCACGCGTGCGGTGAAGGGCAGGGCGCCGAGCGAGAAATGCACGAAGACCTCGTTGCCCATGTGCTCCAGCGAACGCAGCGCGCCGGTGACGGCGATGGTGTCGCCTTCGGCGCGCGGGCCGGCGGAGATGTGCTCCGGGCGCAGGCCGAACTTCACGGCGCCGGTCTTGCCGCGCAGCGCAGCGCTGGCGGATTCCGGCAAGGGCAGCGGCACGCCGCCCAGCTGCAGCACGGCCGGGCCGCCGACGACCGGCAGTTCGGCGTCGACGATGTTCATCTCGGGCGAGCCGATGAAGCCGGCCACGAAGGCGTTGGCCGGCCGTTCGTACAGCGCCGTGGGCGTGTCCACCTGCTGGATGACGCCTTCCTTGAGCACGCAGATGCGTTCGCCCATGGTCATGGCTTCCACCTGGTCGTGCGTCACGTACACCACGGTGGCGGGCTGGCCGGCTTCGCGCAGCGTGCGGTGCAGGTCGGTCAGGCGCACGCGCATGTTGGCGCGCAGCTTGGCGTCCAGGTTCGAGAGTGGTTCGTCGAAGAGAAAGACCTCGGGCTTCTTGACGATGGCGCGGCCTACCGCCACGCGCTGGGCCTGGCCGCCCGAGAGCTGCTTGGGGTAGCGGTCGAGCAGGTGTTCCATCTCCAGCAACTGCGCGGCGTGCCGCACGCGCTGGTCGACCTCGGCCTTCGGTGTGCCGCTGAGCTTCAACCCGAACGCGAGGTTGTCGTAGACCTTCATGTGCGGGTAGAGCGCGTAGTTCTGGAACACCATCG
>CAZBUU010000100.1:0-13590 GCA_964495125.1 uncultured Rubrivivax sp. | reverse complement strand
ACCGCCAGCGCATCCCGGGCAACTGGAAGCTGATGCAGGAGAACATCAAGGACCCGTACCACCCGGGGCTGCTGCACACCTGGTTCGTCACTTTCGGGCTCTGGCGCGCCGACAACAAGTCGCAGCTGCGCATGGACGACAAGCATCGCCATGCCGCGATGATCTCCACGCGCGGCTCGGCGGGCCGGGCCGAGCAGGTGACGCAGGTGTCGAGCTTCAAGGCCGAGATGAAGCTGCACGACCCGAGCTTCATCGACATCGTGCCCGAGCCCTGGTGGGGCGGCCCGACGGCGGTGATGACGACGATCTTCCCGAGCGTCATCCTGCAGCAGCAGGTCAACAGCGTCTCGACGCGGCACATCCAGCCCACCGGCCACGGCAGCTTCGACTTCGTCTGGACGCACTTCGGCTTCGAGGACGACGACGCGGCGATGACGCAGCGCCGCCTGACGCAGGCCAACCTCTTCGGCCCGGCCGGCTTCGTCTCCGCCGACGACGGCGAGGTGATCGAGTTCAGCCAGCAGGGCTTCGAGAGCAAGCCTTTCCACCGCGCCGTGGCCGAACTGGGTGGCCGCGAGGTGGAGAACACCGAACACATGGTCACGGAGACGCTGATCCGCGGCATGTACCGCTACTGGCGCGAAGTGATGGAGGCCTGAGCCATGGCGACGACCCTGAACTTCGAGGAGTGGCTCGCGCTGAACCAGCTGTATGCCGACTACGCGAGCGCCGTAGATTCGGGGAACTGGGACCTCTGGCCCGAGTTCTTCACCGACGACTGCGTCTACCGCCTGCAGCCGCGCGAGAACCATGAGCGCGGCTTCCCGCTCGCAACGCTGGCCTTCACCAGCAAGGGCATGCTGAAGGACCGCGTCTACGGCATCCGGGAAACGCTCTTCCACGACCCGTACTACCAGCGCCATGTGGTCAGCACGCCGGTCGTGCGCGAAGCCGCCGAGGGGCGCTGGCGCTGCGAGGCCAACTACGCCGTCTTCCGCACCAAGCTGTCGGACGCCTCGACGGTGTTCAACGTCGGCCGCTATCTCGACCTCGTCGTGCGCACGCCGGCCGGCCTGAAGTTCGCGTCGCGCGAGTGCATCTACGACTCCGAGATGATCCCCAATTCCATCATCTACCCCATCTGAGGCCGCCATGAGCAGCATGAACTGGGTCGACGCGCTGTCGGCCGACGACCTGCCCACCGACGACGTCCAGGGCCTGCTCGTGGCCGGCCGTGACATCGCGGTCTACACCGTGGGCGACGAGGTCTACGCCACCGACAACCTCTGCACCCACGGCCATGCGCGCCTGTGCGACGGCTTCCTGGACGGCCACGAGATCGAGTGCCCGCTGCACCAGGGCAAGTTCGACGTGCGCGACGGCAAGCCGACCTGCGCGCCGGTCACCGAGGCCCTGCGCAGCTACCCCGTGAAGGTGGAGGGCGGCAGGGTCTTCCTGCAGTTCGACTGACGCTCAGCGGCGGCGCGTCGCCGTCCCCGTACGCCACCCGCCAGGGGCAACCCAGGCCCTGGCGTCGGGTCGCTCAATAGTGCGGCGGCAGTTCGTCACGCAGGCTGCGCGGGCTGGCGCCTTCCGCGGGCCCGGCCTGCTCGCGCAGCGTCTTGAGTTCGCGGGTCAGGCACTCGATCTGCGTCTGCTGGCGCACGATGACATCGTTCAGGCGGTCCAGCAGGTCCTCGGTGTAGCTGGCCTTGATCTCCAGTTCGGTGAGGCGCTGCTCGGTGCGTTCGGCGTCGTCCATGGTGTCGGGGTGTCGGTTCTCGGCGAGGGCCGGTCGCACTGTAGTCCCAGCGCGGCGCGGGCGACGGACAATGGCGCGCATGCGGCTGAGCTCCTTCCTGCCGGGCGGCCTGCGCCTGGGCATCGCCACCTGGATCGCCGGGGTCAGCCTCATGGCGCTCCTGCCGCTGGTGGGCTTCTCCGCCTACGTGGTGTGGCGGCAGATGGGCGAACAGCAGGCGCAGGCGGCGCTGGCCATGCAGCACCGTGCGCAGATCGCCGCCGTCGCGGTGTCGCATGAGCTCTCCAGCCTTTTCGCGGGGCTGGCCACGCTGGCCGAGGCCGAGCAGAAGCGCCCCGACGACACAGCCGGCCTGCAGGCCCTGGCGCAGCTGCTCGGACGCTCGGACCGTCGCTTCGCCCGGCTGGCCCTGGTCTCCGAACGGGCCGAGACCTTGCTGGACACCCACCTGGAGGCCGGCGTGCCGCTGCCGCCGGTGTTTCTGGTGCAGTTCCAGCGCCCGCTGGCCGAAGGCGATCCGCGCAGCCTGTCGCCCGTGATCGCCGGTGCCGTGGCGGGCCAGGGGCTGGCCCAGGCGCCGCCACCGCTGGCCGCAGGCACGGGCCGCCCGCTCTGGCTGCGCGCCGTGGTGCGCGCCGAGGCCGTGGCGGCCCGCCTGAACGAGCAGCCCTGGCCGCCCGACTGGACGGCGGAACTGCTCGACCAGAACGATGTCGTTGTCGCCAGTTCAGGCGGCGGCGCCGGCGCTGTCGGTCTGCCGGCCTCGGAAGGCGTCGTGGCCGGCCTGCGCGCCGGCGCCACCGAATTCGCCGCACTCTCGCGCGCCGGCGTGGCGCTCACGGCCACCGCGGCCACCGTGCCCGGCACGGCCTGGCGCGTGGTGGTGGGGCGGCCGCAGGCCGCGCTGGCGGCCCAGGCCAGCCAGTCGATCGCCGCCATCGCGGTGGCCGGCCTGCTGTGCGCGGCGCTGGCCGTGGGCGGTGCGCTGGGCCTGGCGCGGTCGCTGTCACGCCAGCTGCATGCCGTGGTGCAGGCGCATGCGCGAAGCGGCGGTGCGGTGCGGCCGGACACGGCCATCGCGGAAGTGGCCACGCTGTCCGAGGCGCTGGGCCGCGCCGAGGCCAGCGCCGAGCGGGCCGCCGGCGAGTTGAGCCACGCGCGCGAGGAAGTGCTGGCGCAGCTGCGCGAGCGCAGCGAGATGCTGGACGTGCTGGCTCACGAGGTGCGCCAGCCGCTGAACAACGCCGGCTCGGCGCTCCAGGCCGCCGCCGCGGTCTTCGAGCGGGGCGCCGATGGCGGCGCCTCGGCGCCGCTGCGGCGGGCTGCCACCGTGCTGGGGGAGGTGCAGGCCAGCATCGACAACACCCTGGCCGCCGCGGCGCTGCTGGTGGGCCAGACCGTGGCGCGGGAGGACGCCGACATCGACGCGCTGCTGGCCGTGTCGCTGGGCGATCTTCCGCCCGGCGATGCCGCCCGCGTGCGCATCGAACGCGACACGGCCACGCGCACGGCCTCGATGGACGCCAGCCTCATGCGGCTGGCGCTGCGCAACCTGCTGAGCAACGCGCTCAAGTTCAGCGCACCGCCGGCCACCGTCACGGTGCGCATCGCCGATTCCGACGAACCCCTGGCGCTGCTGATCGACGTGGTGGATGCCGGCCCCGGCATCGACGCCGAGCGCCTGGCCCACCTGTTCCAGCGCAGCGACCGCCGGCCCCTGGGCGCCAGCGGGCGCCGGCAAGGCCTGGGCCTCTACATCGTGCGGCGCGTCATGGAAGTGCAAGGCGGCAGCGTGGAACTGCTGCGCAATGGCCCCGACGGGGTGACGATGCGCCTGGTGGTGGACCAGGCGGCCGACGACTGAAAGCAGGCGCCTCAGCCTTCGTGGGCGGCGCGCTGGGGGCGGCAGCGCAGCGCCATTTCGCCCAGGGCGCTTGACACACATCTTTACCCCCCGCCCACAGCCCGGATACCCGGGGCCGCCACGATGCCCACACTCCCCGGAGAAAACCAAGGACACCACCATGAAGCGCACCACCTCTTTCGCCCCGTACCGCCTGTTCATCGCCACCGCCGCCATCGCCCTGGCCACCGGCTTCGCCCAGACCGCCATCGCCCAGCCGCACTTCGGCCCGGGCGGCCATGGCGGCCCGGGTGGGCACGGCATGGGCCACGCCATGGGCATGGGCTCCGGCATGGGCATGCAGATGGGCGAGCGCATGCTCGACAGCGTCAACGCCACCGCCGAGCAGCGCGCCCAGATCCGCAAGATCTTCCAGGCCGCCAAGGACGAAGGCCGCGCCCAGCGCGACGCCGGCCGCAAGCTGCACGACGACATGCGCGCGCTGTTCACCCAGCCCACCGTCGACGCCAATGCCGTGGAGGCCCTGCGCAAGCAGATCCTGGCCCAGCACGACGCCGCCAGCAAGCGCATGACGCAGGCCATGATCGAAGTCAGCCGCGTGCTCACGCCCGAGCAGCGCAAGACCCTGGCCGACCGCATGGTGCAGCGGCGCACGATGATGGAACGGCACCGCGCCGAGCGTGACGCGCTCGAGAAGCCCACCCGCTGAGCGCGCTATGCTGCCCCTTGGCCACCCCGGCGGCGCGCGGCGCGTCGGGGGTTTCCTGAGAGCCTTGCCCGAGGGCACCGTGACGAGCCGTCTGCTGCTGATCGACGACGACGCCCGCCTCACCGACATGGTGGGCGGCTACCTGCGCCACAACGGTTTCGAGGTCGACACGGCCGGCTCGCTGGCCGCCGGGCGCGACCGTCTGAAGCAGGACGGCCCCTACGACGCCCTGCTGCTGGACCTGATGCTGCCCGACGGCGACGGCCTGGACTTCACGCGCGAACTGCGCGGCCAGCCGCGCACCCGCCGCCTGCCCCTGCTGATGCTCACGGCCCGCGGCGAACCCATGGACCGCATCGTCGGCCTGGAGATCGGCGCCGACGACTACCTGCCCAAGCCCTTCGAGCCGCGCGAGCTGCTGGCGCGGGTGAAGGCGCTGCTGCGCCGCGCCGCGCCCGACGCGGCGGATGACGAAGTGCTGAGCTTCGGCCGCCTGGAGGTGGACCTGGGCGCGCGCCAGGCCCGCCTGGCCGGCGAGGTGTGCGACCTGACCAGCCACCAGTTCGAACTGCTCACCGTCCTGGCGCGCAGCCCGGGCCGCGTGCTCTCGCGCGACCAGATCATGGATTCGCTCAAGGGCCACCCGCTCGAAGCCTTCGACCGCAGCATCGACGTGCACATCTCACGCATCCGCGCCGTCATCGAGGACGACCCCAAGAACCCCAAGCGCGTGCTCACGGTGCGCGGCGCCGGCTATGTTTTCGCCAAGAAGCAGGACGCCGAGACCTGAAGCCTGCGGCCTGAATCCTTGCGTTCCCTCTACCTCCGCATCTACCTGACGGTCGTCGCCTCGCTGGCGCTGTTCGCGCTCGTCTCCGGCTGGCTGGTGCAACGCCACCTGCAGGAGCAGCGCGAGGAGCAGCGCGAGCGCATCGAGTCCGTGGCGCGGCAGCGCGTGGAGGCCTGGGGCGACCTCATCGAGCGCGCCATGCCGCCGCCTTCGGCCCCCGCCGAGGAACAGGCGGCAGCGCTGCGCGAGTGGTCGCAGCGGCTGCGCCTGCCCATGGCGCTGGACGACGCCGCCGGCCGTCGGCTGGCCGCCTCGGACTCCTTTGCGCGGCGCGAATTGGACCAGCCCGCGAACCTGCAGCGCATCCAGCCCGTGAAGTTCGAGGATGGCCGCACGCTCTGGGTGCCGCGCCTGAACCCTTTCCGCGCCGGCGGTGCGGCCGCCCTGATGCGGGGCGAGGGCCCGCCACCCCCGCCCTGGACGGCGGGCGGCCCGCGCCCCTGGCCCGAAGGCCTGGGTCTGGCGGCCCTGCTGGTGGTGCTCTTCCTGGCGGTGGCCGGCGGTGCCTGGCCGGTGGTGCGGCGGCTGACGCGCCGGCTGGAAGCGCTGAAGCAGGGCGTGGAGGCCTTCGGTGCCGGCGCCTTGCACCAGCGCGTGGCCGAGGACGGGCGTGACGAGGTGGCCGCCGTGGGCGCCAGCTTCAACCGCGCGGCCACGCGCATCGAGGCCCTGCTGCGTTCGCACCAGAGCCTGCTGGCCAACGCCAGCCACGAACTGCGCAGCCCGCTGGCGCGGCTGAAGATGGCGGTGGCGATGATGGAAGACGCGGCGCCGGCACAGCGCGATGCGCTGCGCAAGGAGATCGACACCGACATCGCCGAGCTCGACGCGCTGGTGGAGGAGGTGCTGCTGGCCAGCCGCCTCGATGCCGCTGCCACGCTGGAGCAGCGCGACGAAGTGGGCCTGCTGGGTCTGGCCGCCGAGGAGGCGGCGCGCGTGGGGGCGACCGCCCACGGCGACGATGTCCAGCTCCAGGGCGACGAGCGCCTGCTGCGACGCGCCCTGCGCAACCTGCTGGAGAACGCCCGCCGGTACGGCGGCGGCGAGATCGAGGCCACGGTGGTGCGCCGCGAAGGGGGCGGCGCCGTGGTGCGTGTCTGCGACCGTGGCCCCGGCGTGCCCGAGGCCTTCCGGGAACGCATCTTCGAGGCTTTTTTCCGCCTGCCCGGCCATGCCGAGCGCGCCGGTGGCGTCGGCCTGGGCCTGTCGCTGGTGCGCCAGATTGCCGAGCGCCACGGCGGCCGTGTGCGCTGCGAAGCGCGCGACGGCGGCGGCAGCTGTTTCGTGCTGGAACTGCCGGGTGCCTGAAGCGCGACGGGCTACTGCGCGCTGCTCGACAGCTTGCGCGCGACGAAGTCGTCGACCAGGCTGATGCCTTCGAAGGCGGCATGGCGGGGCCGGCCGAGGTTCATCGGGAAGCTGCCACCAGCGACACCGTTGACGTGCACGGACAGCTGCTGCGCCACCGGGTCGTAGCTCAGCTTGAGCTGGTTGAAGCCGAGGTCCTCCAGCGGGCCGCTGGCCAGCAGGGTGCACGGGGCGCCGCCTTGCCACAGTTCCCACATCAGGGTCGCGCCGCCGTCGGCGCTGCGCATCAGCAGGGTCACCTTGGCGGCGGTCACCAGGTTGTTCAGCGTGGCGCTGCTGTCGGTGAGGCCCAGCGCGATGTAGCTGCTGGCCGTGTTGAGCCACAGCAGGCCTTCGATGGAGACCGACCAGGCCGTTGTCGGCCAGGCCACGGGCAGCAGCGCCGTCGGCAGACCGCCCGAGATGCCGTCGCTGACGTCCGAGAAGACCTGGCCGGCGATCACGCCGTAGCCGAGGTCCACCTCCAGCGGCGAAGGCAGCTCGTAAGCATTCGGGTTGGCGCCGCCGTTGGAGCTGGCCGTGAACTTCCACGTGGCTTCGCCGCCGTTGGTGATCCAGGCGTTGTTCTTGTTGCCCGGCCACTCGACCCAGAAGCCCCCCAGTGTCGTGCCGATGAAGGTGGAACGCAGGTCGCCCTTGCCGCCCTTGGGCCGGATGCCGGCCGGGCCGGGGCCGAAGGACTCGCGCACCAGGATGTCGGGCGCCGGCGCCGTGGTTGGCAGCGGGTTGGTGCCGGTGACCGGCGTACCGCCACCGCCGGTGCAGGAGCCGGTGCAGTCGCCGCCGTTCTTCTGGATCTGGGCGCGTACGTCGTCGGCGCTGGAAGGGGTGTCCCCGGCGCCTTCGCCGCCGCCGCAGGCGGCCAGCAGGGTGGCCAGGGCCAGGGCCGTGAGGGCGGTTCTTGGGGAAAGGCGGCGGTTCATCGGCGGTCTCCTGTGGCGTGCGCGCGCCGAACGCCGGCGCCGCGCCCCCAACAGAGCGGGCAGGCCCGCCTCAGATACAGGCCTGGCGCTGACGCCCGAAGACCCAGGCCATGAACGCGGTGAGCGCCGAGCCGGCCAGCACCAGCCCGGCCGTGGCGGCGACCCAGAAGCCCGGCGCCCCCTGCAGCGTCGCCGGCACGCTGCCCGGCACGTTGAAGGCCAGGATCCAGCCGCCGCCCAGGCCCACGCCCCACAACGCGCCGACGTAGATGACCATCGGCACGGTGGCGATCTTGTAGGCGCGCAGCACGTAGGCGGCCAGGGTCTGTGCGGCGTCGGCGATGTGGAAGGGCACCAGCCAGGCGATGAGCGGCAGCGCGGCAGCCACCACCAGCGGGTCGCGTGTGTACAGACCCAGCAGAGGCTCGCGCAGCAGCAGCACGCCGCCGGCCAGCAGCGCCGCGAAGCCGGTGCCCAGGGCCAGGCCATGCCAGCCCAGGCGGCGGGCGTCGTGCGGCCGCTGGGCGCCCACGCTCTGCGCCACCAGCGTGCTGGTGGCCTGCGCCAGGCCCAGCGGCACCATGAACATCACCGACACCAGGTTGACCGCCACCTGGTGCCCGGCCACCGGCGTGGCGCCCAGGCGCGAGATGAAGATGGCCATGAACGAGAACCCGGTCACTTCCACGAGGATGGAGCCGCCCATCGGCAGGCCCAGCTTCACCAGGGCGGCGAGCGCGGCACGGTCGGGCCGGTCCAGCCTGCGGCCGACGATGCTGAAGGGTCGGTAGAAAGGGTCGCGCCGCACCAGCCACAGCGCGGCCAGCACTTGGCACCACATGGCCACCGCGGTGCCGATGCCGCAGCCCAGCACGCCCAGTGCCGGCAGCCCGAGGGCGGGCAGGCCGAAGACCAGCGCCACGGTCAACGGCAGCTTCACCCCCAGCGCCGCCATCTGCAGCACCATCACCGCCTTGGGCCGCGAGACGGCGGTGTTCAGCGCCCGGTACACCATGAACACCAGCGAGGCGGGCAGCGAGAAGGCCAAAGCCGCCATGTAGCCGCGCACCTTGCCTTCCACCTCCGGGCTGGCACCCGCCAGGGCCAGGAAGGGCGCCGGGAACAGCAGCAGCGCACTGCCCAGCACCGACAGCGCGAGCGCCAGCCACAGCCCCTGGTGCACCTGCCGGCCGATCTCGGTGTGGCGGCCGGCGCCGTAGAGCTGGCCGATCACCGGCGCCAGCGCCATCAGCACGCCCATGAAGCCGACGAAGATGCTGATGAATGCCGCGCTGCCCACGGCCAGCGCCGCCAGGTCGGCCGTGCCGGCACGGCCGACCAGCACGGTGTCCATGATGGAGAAGGCAAGCAGGGAGATCTGTCCCACCACCACCGGCCAGGCCAGCGGCACGATGCGCCGGATGCTGCCCGCCCAGCCCGCGCCGGGCGGCGGCTCTGCGGCGTTCAACGCTCGGGCACCGGTGCGAAGGTCTCCGGCGGCGGGTGGTCCACGCCGGTGGCGCGCAGGCCGCGCTCGGCATAGCGGTTGAAGCGCCAGGCCGTGCTCTCCAGCGTGATGCGGCGCCACACCTCGCGCTTGGCCGCCGGGCTCATGGCGGGCCAGTGCTGCACTTCCTCGAAGCTGCGGCCGCAGCCCTTGCAGATCTCGTCACCCTGGCTGGTGGAGCAGATGGCGATGCAGGGCGCGTCAGGCGTGCTGGCGTACCAGGCGAGCCAGGCGTCCCTGGCCTTCTTCGGCATCGTGGCCTCGTCGGCCAGCGGCTCGTGGTAGTACACCATCAGCGCATACACCTCGGCCAGCGCGCGCACCTCGGCGCAGGCCGTGATGCCGTCGGGCGAGGGCGAGCGCTGGCGCCACCAGTTGATGGCGGCCTCGATGTCGGTGATGTGGATGCCGGCCATGGGGTTGCACGAAGGGGGCGGGAGTGTACCTGCCGCCCCCTGCCGAGGCCGGGGCGGGGCCGTCAGGCGGGCGTGTAGCCCGCTTCGGCCAGCTTGGCCGCCAGGGTCTCGCGCGGCAGGGTGCTGTCCACCTCGACGCGATGCGTGGGCAGGTCGGCCCTCACCTCGGCCGCCGGGTCGGCGGCCTGCACGGCTTCGGTGATGGCGCGCACGCAGTGGCCGCAGGACATGTTCGGGATTTCGAAGCTCAGCATGGCGGTCTCGTCGGCAGTTCGTGCCGGTTTCTATCATGCGGGCCTTGCGCCGATGGCTTTCGGCGCCATAGTCCCTTGATGACCGTCAACAGCCCTGCCTCCATCACCTTCGACCTGCCGGTGGAGGGCATGAGTTGCGCTTCCTGCGTGGCGCGGGTGGAAAAGGCCGCGGCGGCCGTGGCGGGCGTGCAGGCGGCCACGGTCAACCTGGCCAACGAGACGCTCACCGTCCAGGCCGTACCGGGGTTCGAGCCCCTGAGCCTGGGGCCGGCGCTGAAGAAGGCGGGTTACGGCGTGGCCAGCACGCCGATGTCGCTGGCGGTGGACGGCATGAGCTGCGCCTCCTGCGTCGCGCGCGTGGAGAAGGCCTTGCGCGCCGTGCCCGGCGTGCTGGAAGCGCGCGTGAACCTGGCCAGCGAGAGCGCCGCCGTGGTGCTGGCCGGGCATGCGCCGGACACCGCGGCCATCGCCGCGGCGCTGAAGCGTGCCGGCTATGCGCTGCGCACGCCGGCGGCCGCAGCCGCGCCACGCCGCGGCCTGGGCGAAGGCGCGCGCGTGGCGCTGGCGGCGGCGCTGAGCCTGCCGCTGGTGCTGCCGATGCTGGCCATGCCCTTCGGCGTGCACGCCATGCTGCCCGGCGCCTGGCAGCTGGCGTTGGCCACCCCCGTGCAGTTCTGGCTGGGTGCGCGCTTCTACCGCGCCGGCTGGGGCGCCTTGCGCAACGGCGCCGGCAACATGGACTTGCTCGTCGCCACCGGCACCAGTGCGGCTTTCGGGCTGAGCCTGTGGCAGCTGTGGGCCGGCCAGGGGCATGCGCTCTACTTCGAGAGCGCGGCCGTCGTCATCACGCTGGTGCTGCTGGGCAAGTGGCTGGAAGCGCGCGCCCGCCGCGAGGCCTCGGCCGCGCTGCGCGCCCTGCAGGCCTTGCGGCCGGCGCGCGCCACGGTGGAGCGCGCGGGCGCGGCGCTCGAAGTGGCCACCGATGAACTCGTGGTGGGCGACCTGCTGCTCGTGCGCCCGGGCGAACGCTTCGCGGCCGACGGCACGGTCGCCGAAGGTGAAGGCGAGGTCGACGAATCGCTCATCACCGGCGAAAGCCTGCCCGTGCCGCGTGGCGTGGGCGAGCGCGTGACCGGCGGTGCCGTCAACGGCGCCAGCCTGCTGAAGGTGCGCATCACGGCCGTGGGCGCCGAGACGGCGCTCGCGCGCATCGTGCGGCTGGTGGCTTCGGCGCAGGCCGGCAAGCCGCCGATCCAGCGCCTGGCCGACCGCGTGAGTGCCGTCTTCGTGCCGGTGGTGGGCGCCATCGCGCTCGCCACGCTGCTGGGCTGGGGCCTGGGCACCGGCGACTGGACGAACGCGACCCTCAACGCCGTGGCCGTGCTCGTCATCGCCTGCCCTTGCGCGCTGGGCCTGGCCACGCCCGCGGCGCTGATCGCCGGAACCGGTGTCGCCGCGCGCCAGGGCATCGTGATCCAGGACGCGCTGGCGCTGGAGGTGGCGCAGGGCCTGGACATCGTGGCCTTCGACAAGACCGGCACGCTTACCGAAGGCCGGCCGCGCCTGGTGCAGGCCGAGGCCCTGGAAGGCGACCGGCACGCCCTGCTGGCCGCTGCCGCCGCACTGCAGGCGGGCAGCGAACATCCGCTGGCGCGCGCCGTGCTGGCGGCTGCCGCCGAAGCCGGCGTGGCCGTGCCGCCCGCGCAGAAGCTGCGTGCCGTGCCGGGGCGCGGCATGGTGGGTGAAGTGAACGGCGTGCCGCTGCGCCTGGGCAGCGCGCGCTGGATGCTGGAGTCCGGTGCCGACCCCGGCACTGCCGTGGCCGGCGCTCAGGCCGGTGGCCGCACGGTGGCCTGGCTGCTGGCCATGCAGCCGTCGCCGCGGCTGCTGGGCTGGCTGGCCTTCGCCGACACCGCCAAGCCGCACGCCGCCGAGGCCGTGGCGGAACTGCGGGCGATGGGCCTGCGCACCGTGCTCGTCTCGGGCGACACCCGGGCCAGTGCCGAGACGTTGGCGCGCGAGGTCGGCATCGACGAGATGCACGCCGAAGTGCTTCCCGCCGACAAGGCCGCCCTGGTGACCCGGCTGCAGAAGGGCGAGGGCGGCCCCCCCCGCCGCGTGGCGATGGTGGGCGACGGCCTCAACGACGCCCCCGCGCTGGCCGCGGCCGACCTCGGCGTCGCCATGGGCCAGGGCACCGACGTGGCCATGCATGCCGCCGCGGTGACGCTGCTGCGCGGCGACGTGCGCGGCGTGGCGCAGGCCATCGACATCTCGCGCCGCACGGTCACCAAGATCCGCCAGAACCTCTTCTGGGCCTTTGCCTTCAACACCATCGGCATCCCGCTGGCCGCCTTCGGCGCCCTGAGTCCGGTGATCGCCGGCGCCGCCATGGCGCTGTCCAGCGTCACCGTGGTGAGCAACGCGCTGCTGCTGTCACGCTGGCGCCCGCGCTGAGGCGGGGCGCCCAGTGGCTGCCGCGGGCGATGTCCGCCAGGCGGACAGGCCACGCTCCACGCCGGCTGAAACTTGCGTTTGCGCAAGGCGGCGCCCCGACACGGGGCGTATCACTGTCGCTGTGTAGCCAGAACCAACGAGGAGACCCGCCATGGATGACCGCCTGTTCCGATTCCTGCCGACGGCGATTGCCGTCGTGGCGATGGTGCTCGCCGGCGCCAGCGCACTGGCGGCCACACCCGCCGAACTGCTGGCCGGCTACACCGCCAAGGCTGGCGCGCCGGCGCAACCCGAACGCGGGCAGGCCTTCTTCAACAAGAACTTCGGCCGCGAGATGGGCTTCAGCTGCGCTTCCTGCCACACGGCCAACCCGACCAAGCTCGGCCGCGACCAGGTCACCGAGAAGTCGATCAAGCCGCTGGCGCCGGCCGCCAATCCGGCGCGCTTCACCGACGCGAAGAAGGCCGAATTCCACTTCGACCTGAACTGCAAGGACGTGGTGGGCCGCGTCTGCACGCCGGCCGAGAAGGCCGACGTCCTGGCCTGGCTGCTCACGCAGAAGCCGTGAGCTGAGCGGCGCAGAGGTCTTCGAGCGCGCTGCCCACCGACTTGAAGACCGTGCGCTGCGTGGCGCTGCTGCGGCCGGGTGCCTGGCCGCGGCAGAGCGATTCCAGCGTGCCGCGCACGTCGGCGGCCGCCAACACGCCACGCGACATCGGCTCCAGCAGTTCGCCGCTCTTCACCAGCGCTTCGGGCGTGTCGACATAGAGCGCGGCACCGCGGAAGGCGTCGTCGTCAGCCTCGCGCATGGCGGGCGTGAAGCTGCCGATGAGGTCGAGGTGGCTGCCGGGCGCGAGCCAGGCGCCCTGCAGCACGGGCGCGCTGGCCAGCGTGGCGCAGCTGACGATGTCGGCGGCGGCCACGGCGGTGGCCAGATCGAACACGGCGCGGGCGTCGAAACCGGCGGCGCGCCAGGTGGCGGCCAGCGTCTCGGCGGCCTCCTTGCGCTGCGCCCAGACTTCGACGTGCCGGATGCCGCGCACCGCCCGGTAGGCCTCGGGCAGCCGCTCGGCGATGCGGCCGGCGCCCACCACCAGCAAGCGCGTGGCGTCCTCGCGCGCCAGGAAACTGGCGGCCAGGGCCGAGGCGGCCGCCGTGCGCCGCGCCGTGAGTTCGTCGCCGTCGATCACGGCCAGCGGCCGGCCCGTGCCGGCGTCGTGCAGCAGGTAGGTGGCGTGCAGGCCAGGCAGGCCCAGCGCCGCGTTGCCGGGCGCGATGTTGATGACCTTCACGCCGTAGCAGCGCCCGGTCTGCCAGGCCGGCATGACCAGCGAAGTGAGTTCACCACCGCGGCCGTCGGGCCAGTGCAGCACCTGGCGAGGCGGCACCTCGCAGCCTTGCGCGAACATCTGGCACAGCGCCGGCACCAGGCGGTCGAAGGGCAGTGCGGCGCGCACGGCCGCGGCGTCGATGAAGCGCA
>CAZBUU010000099.1:0-13630 GCA_964495125.1 uncultured Rubrivivax sp. | reverse complement strand
TCCACGCCCAGCTGCTTGAGCTTGCGGTACAGGTGCGTGCGCTCCAGGCCGGTCTTCTCGGCCACGCGCGTCATCGAGCCGCCTTCCTGCGCCAGGTGGAACTCGAAGTAGCTCTTCTCGAAGGCGTCACGCGCTTCGCGCAGCGGGCGGTCGAGGTCGAAGCTCTGCTCGCTGCGCGGGCCTTCGGCCACCGGGGCCAGCGGCGCGTGCGGGGCATGGGGCAGCACATGCTGTCCGTCGAGCACCGGGTCGGCATGGCGCGCCGTGCCGGCCAGCGCCTGCGCCAGGCGCTGCGCGGGCTTCACCAGGGCCTGCTCCACCGCGCGCAGCAGCTTCTGCAGCGTGATGGGCTTTTCCAGGAAGGCGCTGGCGCCGAACTTGGTGGCTTCCACGGCGGTGTCGATGGTGCCGTGCCCGCTCATCATGATGACGGGCATCGACAGCTGCCCGCCGGCGCTCCACTCCTTGAGCAGCGTGACGCCGTCGACGTCGGGCATCCAGATGTCCAGCAGCACGAGATCGGGCCGCAGCGACTCGCGCACCTGCCGCGCCTGTGCGGCGTTCTCGGCCAGCTCGACCGTGTGCCCTTCGTCGGTCAGGATTTCCGAGAGCAGGGCGCGTATGCCCAACTCGTCGTCGACTACCAGGATCGTTGCCATGCAGGGTTCAGTGGACCGCGTTGCCGCTGCCTGACGTGGGGCCAGGCAGGGCCGCCGGGGCCTCCGAAGGCCCTTCGACGGGTGCGAAGATTGAAAATGATAGCGAAACGCGCGCGCCGGTCACCGGCGCGTCGGGTTCGTCGTGGTGGTGCAGGTTGGCGGCGCGCAGCCGCGCCCGGTGTTCGTCGGCGATTTTCTTCACCACCGCCAGCCCCAGGCCCGTGCCCTTGGCCTTGGTCGTCACGTAGGGTTCGAAGGCCCGCTTGAGCACCTTGTCGGCGAAGCCCGGGCCGTTGTCGATGACGGTCAGTCGCACCGCGCGCAGCTCGCCGTGCTCGCCGCGGGCCGCGCCGGTGATGAGCTCCACTTCGCCGTCGGGCCGGTCGGCCACGGCGTCCAGGGCGTTCTGCACGAGGTTGTGGATCACCTGCCGCAGCTGCGACGGGTCGCCCATGATGCGCGGCAGCTTCGGCTCCAGCTGCGGCAGCAGGATGCCGTTGTCCAGCGCCTGGCCGTACAGGCCCAGCACTTCGCCGGCCAGGGCGTTGAGGTCCAGCGCCTGCATCTGCGCCGCCGGCAGCCGCGCGTAGTCGCGGAATTCGTTGACCAGCGTCTGCATGGCCTGCACCTGCGTGACGATGGTGTTGACGCTGCGCTGCAGCAGCGCGGCGTCCGTGGGCTCCAGCTTGGCGCCCAGACGGTGCTGCAGGCGCTCGGCCGAGAGCTGGATGGGCGTCAGCGGGTTCTTGATCTCGTGCGCCAGGCGCCGCGCCACCTCGGCCCAGGCGGCGCTGCGCTGGGCGCTCACCACCTCGGTGATGTCGTCGAACACCATCAGCCGGGCCTCGCCGGGCAGCCACGCGCCACGCACCAGCAGCGTCAGGGTGGCGCCGTCGCCGCGCGCGAGTTCGAAACTCTCCTGCCACTGGTCGCGCTCGCCCGCCTCGGGGCTGGTGGCCAGCAGCTCGAAGCGCTGCTCCACGCTCCTGGAGAAATCCTCCAGCCCCGCCACCTCCGACAGGCGCCGCCCGCGCGACGAGGCCAGCGGCCGCTGCAGGATGCGCGTGGCGCCCGGGTTCACGGTGTCGATGCGGCCTTCGCGGTCGAACACCACCACGCCGGCGGTCAGGGTGTCCAGGATGGTCTGCAGCCGCGTGCGCGCGCCTTCCAGCTGGTACATGCCGCGCTGCACCTGCTCGCGCGCGTCGGCCACCTGGGCCGTCATGGCGGCGAAGCTGCGCGTCAGGCCGCCGAGTTCGTCGCCGCTGGCGAAGACGGGCTTGGCGGTGAGGTCGCCCGCGGCCACCTGGCGTACGCCGTCGGCCAGCAGCAGCAGCGGCTTGGCCAGCTGGTTGCCCAGCACGATGGCCAGCAGCACGGCGGCGAACACGGCCAGGATGAGCGCCAGCGTCAGCGTGCCCACGTACATGCGCCGCAGCGCGTCACGCGCCAGGAAGCGCTGCTGGTACTCGCTGTACGCGGCCTGCACCGCCAGCGCGTTGGCGGCCAGCGCACGTGGCACGGGCTGCACCACCATGAGGTAGCGCTCCTCGCCGCCGGCCAGCCCGAGGTCGCTGCGCGGCACGCGGGTCAGCGCGCGCACGCGCGGGCCGGTGTTGCCGGGGGCCAGCGACTCTTCGTCCAGGCCCTCCACGGCTGTGGCCGTGCCCACGGCGCGGGCCTGGCGCAGCAGGGTCTGGCTGGGCCGCTCGGGCGGGCCCGCCGTGGCCGTGCCGCCGGCGGCGAAGAGCACCTGGCCGGCGGCGCCCACCAGCGAGGCCTCGCTGGCGCCGATCTGCTCGCGCAGCCGCTCCAGGGCCAGCGGCGCCACGGCGCTGCTGCTGACGGCCATGCGCTCGGCGGCGATGCGCGCCTTGCCGGCGATGTCGCTCGTCAGCGCTTCCAGCGTGCCCTTGCCCAGCGCCAGGCCGGCGTCCAGCGCACCGGCCACCCGGACGTCGAACCAGGCGGCGATGCTGCGGTTGGCGAACTGGTAGCTCACGGTGTAGATCACCAGCCCCGGCAGCAGCCCCACCAGCGCGAAGATGCCGGCCAGCTTGATGAGCAGCTTGCTGCCGAACTTGCCGCGCCGCACGCGCACCGCCAGACGGATGGAGACGATGCCGATGACCAGCGTCAGCAGCGCCGCCACGGCGACGTTGACGCCGAACAGCCAGACGAAGTGCTTCTCGTAGAAGCCGCCCGAGCTGCTGAAGCTGAGCACGAAGGCCAGCACCAGCGCCGCGCCGGTGGCGGCCACGATGCCGACGATCCAGGCCCAGCGGGCCGAATTCGTCATGGCTGGGCGCTGAGGTCGACCTTCAGCGTGCGGCTCACGCCCACCGCCCAGTCGCCCTGCCCACCCAGGCCGAACTGCATCGGGCCGGGCAGCTGCGAGGTGTCGAGCCGGTAGTTGAACTCGACGTAGTAGTTCTTGTCGGTGTCCAGCTGTGACAGGTCGACGAGTTTCCAGCCCCCGCTGCGCGAGGCGAAGACCAGCGCTTCGCCCAGCGACGGGAAGGTCTGGTACAGCCCGCCGAGGCTGACTCGCCAGGCGCTGGTCAGCGGCTGGTAGACGATGCGCCAGGAGCGCGAGACGCGGGCCACGCGCTCGTCGCGCCAGTACCAGCGGTTGCGCAGCAGCTGCGCCTCGGCCACGAAGTACACCGGCACGCCGCGTTGCAGCGCGTCCTCCACGGCGCGCGGCAGGGCGACGCGTGCGCTGAAGTCGATGTTGAGCGCGCCATCGGCCTTCTGCAGCTGGAGCGTCGCCAGTTCCACGCTCTGCGCATGTGCCGCCGGCAGTGCTGCCGCGGCCACGGCCAGCCACAGCAGGCCCTTGAGCAGCCCGGTCAGGAGTTGGCGGCGAACCGGGCTCTGGGACATGGAGGGCAGGGCGTGTGTGGCTTCAGGGGGCGCGGGCTTGGCGGATCGACGCGTAGAAGAAGCCGTCCTGCAGCGCTGCGCCGCGGGCTTCAGCCCCCAGCGCGCGATTGTCGGGCAGCGGCAGCAGGTGGCCGGGGGCGTGGGGCTCCTGCACCACCTTGGTGGGGCCGTGACGTTGCAAAAATGCGTCGATCTGGCGCTGGCCCTCGTCCCTGAACACGGAACAGGTGGCGTAGAGCAGACGCCCGCCGGGCTTCAGCAGGGGAAACAGCGCCTCCAGCAGTTCGGCCTGCATGCGCGCCAGTGCGGTGACGTCGTCGGCGCGGCGCAGCCAGCGCACGTCGGGGTGGCGGCGCACGATGCCACTGGCCGTGCAAGGGGCATCCAGCAGGATGGCGTCGAAGGGCTTCCCGTCCCACCAGGCCTGCGGGCGGCGCCCGTCGCCCGCCTTCAGCGTGGCCTTGAGCTGCAGGCGGTTCAGGTTCTCCTGCACGCGCGCCAGGCGCACGGGGTCGCTGTCCAGGGCCAGCAGGTCCAGGTCGGCCAGTTCCAGCAGGTGCGCGGTCTTGCCGCCCGGCGCGGCGCAGGCGTCGAGCACGCGGGCGCCGGGGGCGAGATCCAGGCCCTCCAACAGCAGTCGGGCGGCGCGTTGCGCGGCGGCGTCCTGCACCGAGACCTCGCCCTCGGCGAAGCCGGGCAGCTGCGTCACCGGGCAGGGCTGGGCCAGCACGACGGCCTGGCCACCGAAGGCGGGGTCGTCCAGCAGCGTGGCGGCGCGGCCCAGCGCGGCCAGGCCCTGCACGTAGTGGGTGCCGCTGCCGCGGCGCGCGTTCACGCGCAGCGTCATCGGCGGATGCAGGTTGGCCGCCATCAGCAGGGCCTGCCATTGCTGCGGCCAGTCGCGCTTCACACGCTCCACCCACCACAGCGGGTGGTTGAAGGCGCCGAGCGGGCTCTTCTTCGCGGCCTCGGCCAGGGCGTCGCGTTCACGCAGAAAGCGGCGCAGCACGGCGTTGATGAAGCCGGCGGCGGCCGGCACGCGCAGGCGCGCCGCGCTGACGGCCTGGTCGACCAGCGTGTGGTCGGCGTAAGGCGGCGTCTGGCCCGGCACCGGCCACAGCAGGGCCAGCGCGGTGACCAGCAGCGCATCCACCGCCGGCGGTGGGGTCTTGGGCGCCAGGCGCCCGCGCACCTCGGTGGCACTGCCCAGCCAGCGCAGCGCGTGGAAGGCCAGGGCCTGCACGCCGGGGCGCATGTCGCCCGGGCAACGTGCCAGCCAGTCGGTCAGCGACTGCCCGCCGCGCACGGCCTGCACGGCATCGGCGGTGAGTTCGAGCAGGCGCGACAGGGGCGGCGACGGGGTGTTCACCGGGCCAGTCTAGCCCGCGCTCAGCAGGAATTCGGGGCGCGACGCACAATGCGCGCCCTGCCCCGGAACGAGCCTTCGCCCATGGCCCGCACGCTGACCCCCGTCCCCGCCGACGCACCGCGCATCTTCCGCACCGAGGAAGAGCTGGCGCGGCTGCCCGCCAGCGAGCGCATCCGCTACCGCCTGGTGGCGGCCGGCCGCCGCTACCACGCCAACGACAACATCAGCGCCTTCGTCAAGGAAGGCGAGCTGACGGAGCTGAAGGCCGAGGTGCAGACCAAGCTGCAGGAGGTGCTGGAGTCGCTGGTGATCGACACCGAGAGCGACCACAACACCAACGAGACCGCCAAGCGGGTGGCCAAGATGTACGTGGAGGAGGTCTTCCGCGGCCGCTACGTGCCCATGCCTGCGGTGACCGAGTTCCCCAACGTCGAGCGCCTCAACGAGCTGATGATCGTCGGGCCCATCACCGTGCGCAGCGCCTGCAGCCACCACATGTGCCCGATCTTCGGCAAGGTGTGGATCGGCATCCTGCCCAACGAGCACAGCAACCTGATCGGCCTGTCCAAGTACGCGCGCATCGCCGACTGGATCATGAGCCGCCCGCAGATCCAGGAAGAGGCGGTGACGATGCTGGCCAACGAACTGCAGGAACGTGTGCGGCCCGACGGCCTGGCGCTGGTGATGGAGGCCGACCACTTCTGCATGCACTGGCGCGGCGTGAAGGACACCGACAGCGCCATGACCAACAGCGTCATGCGTGGTGCCTTCCTGAAGGACGCCAACCTGCGACGCGAGTTCCTTTCGCTGCTGTCGCGCAAACAAGGTTGATGACATGCTCGTGAGACTGCTCTACGCCAGCCGGGCCGTGCCCGCACTGGCCCCCGAAGAACTGCTGGCCATCCTCCGCAAGAGCAAGGCCGACAACCCCGCGCTGGGTGTCACCGGCGTGCTCTGCCACAGCGAGGGCATCTTCCTGCAGGTGCTGGAGGGCGGCCGCAGCGCCGTGAACCAGCTCTACAACCGCATCGTCAGCGACACGCGCCACACCGAGGTGACGCTGTTGTGCTACGAGGAGATCGGCGAGCGCCGTTTCGCCGGCTGGAGCATGGGCCAGGTGAACATGTCGCGCCTGAACCCGGCGCTGCTGCTGAAGTACTCCGAGCGCCCGACGCTGGACCCGTTCGCCGTCTCGGGCCGCGTCTCGATGGCGCTGTTCGACGAGCTGATGGCCACCGCGTCCATCGTCGGCCAGTCCTGAGCCGCGTGTGAATGCGTCACGCGGCGGGCGTGACGCAAGGCGCTGAGCGAAAGCGGCGCCGCGAAGACATTGGAGTCACGCCGATGCACTTGCACCGGCCCGCTGCGAAGGCAGCTTCAGACCCCCGTCAACGCCAGGAGCCCGCCATGTCCAAGTTCACCACCTTCCTCGCCCGTGCCTGCGCCCTCGTCGGTGCCGCCCTGTCGCTGGCCGCCCATGCCGGTGACATCACCCCCGAGAGCCTGGCCCTGATGGCCGCGCCCTGGGGCGGCGCGCAAGCGACGCTGATCAACGCCAAGGCCGAACAGGCCGCCAAGCCGGCCGTCAAGGTGGCCAAGGCCGAGAAGACGGCCGCGGCCAACGCCAACGAGCCCTACGACTACGACCCGCCCGCCGGCGGCTGGCACGTGCCCGGAACGCCGGTGCGCCCGTCCACCGTGGCCGTCGCCCGCCGCTGAGCGGGACAGTCCGCCGCGTCGTCTAGCATCGTCGCCCCGCGCCCGGCTGGGCGCCCTCGACGAGGACGACGCGGCATGGCCGACACCCACCTCATCCCGCTGCCGCGCCTGACCGACGCCATGCGCCTGGTCGTTCGCGGCTTCGGCAGCCACGACGCCGAGATCGAAGCCGTTGCCGGCAACCTGATCGAGGCCAACCTCACCGGCCACGATTCGCACGGCATCGGCATGCTGCCGCGCTACGCCGCGGCCTACCTGGAAGGCGGCCTCGCGCCCAACACCGGCGTGCAGGTCGTGCACGATGGGGGCTCGATGCTGAAGCTGGACGGCCGGCGCGGCTTCGGCCAGGTCATCGGCCGGCAGGCCATGGCGCTGGGCATCGACCGCGCGCGCCAGCACGGCAGTTGCATCGTCGCCCTGGGCAACTCGCACCACCTGGGCCGCATCGGCGCCTGGGCCGAGCAGGCGGCCGCCGCCGGCCTCGTGTCGCTGCACTTCGTCAACGTCATCTCGCGCGCCATCGTGGCGCCGCATGGGGGCGGGGATGCACGCTTCGGCACCAACCCCTTCTGCGCCGGCGTGCCGCTGGCGGGGCGGCCGCCCGTGATCCTGGATTTCGCCACCAGCGTCATCGCGCAAGGCAAGACGCGCGTGGCCATGAACAAGGGCGAGCCCGTGCCCGAGGGTTGCCTGCTCGACGACACCGGCCACCCCACCACCGAGCCGCGCTACACGGTGGTGCCGCCTTTCGGCGCACTGCTCACCTTCGGAGGTGCCCTGGGCAGCCACAAGGGCTACGGTCTGGCGCTGATGTGCGAACTGCTGGGTGGCGCGCTGGCCGCGGGCATGACGCAGCGCACCGACGACGCTTCACAGAAGCGCGTGCTCAACGGCATGTTCAGCGTGCTGCTGGACCCGGCCGCGCTGGCGGGTGGCGAAGAAGGGCTGGCCGCCTTCGAGACCGAGGCACAGGCCTTCATCCACTGGGTGCAGGCCTCGCCGGCGCGCGAGGGCTTCGGCCCGGTGCAGGTGGCGGGTGACGCCGAGCGCGCGCACCGTGCCCGCCGCAGCGCCGAGGGCGTGCCGGTGGACGCGACCACCTGGCAGGAGATCCTGGCCGCCGCGCAGAGCCTGGGCGTGGCGCCTCAGGCCGTGAACGCGGCGGCCGGCCTGGCCTGAGCGGGCGTCCTCAGGCGCGCGTGAAGCGCAGCGTGGTGCCCGCGGCCAGCGGCGGGCTGCGCTGGCCGTCCACGTCCAGGCACCAGTCCGAGAGCGCCCCTTCGCTGAGTTGCGCGGTGTAGGTCTGGCCCTGGCGCGTGACGGTGCCGCGTGCCGCGATGCGGCCGCCGGCCGCCGCCACGGCAAAGGCCGCGTGTGCACCATCGTCCAGCGCGAACACGCGCAGCGTCAGGCCGTGGGCGTAGTCGTAGTCCGGCCGATCGGTCTCGGCGCCCCAGGGCAGCACCGTGTTCTGCGGCACGTACAGCGGCAGGCTGAGGAAGCCGTGCTGCTCGCGGCGCCAGCGGCCGCCTTCCTGGCGCTCGCCGCTGAGCAGTTGCGTCCAGGTGCCGGCGGGCAGGTAGACATCCACCTCGCCGTGCTCGGTGAACACCGGCGCCACCAGCAGGCTCTCGCCCAGGTGGTACTGGCGGTCCAGCGCCGTGCAGGCCGGGTCGTCCGGGTGCTCCATGACCATCGGCCGCATCATCGGCACGCCCGTCTGCGTGGCCTCGATGGCCTTGGCGTACAGGTAGGGCATGAGCCGGTGCTTGAGCTGCGTGAAGGCGCGCAGCACGTCGCAGCTTTCTTCGTCCACCAGCCAGGGCACGCGGTAGCTGCCACTGCCGTGCAGCCGGCTGTGCGACGACAGCAGGCCGAACTGGATCCAGCGCTTGTACACGGCCGGTGGCGGGCTGCCTTCGAAGCCGCCGATGTCGTGGCTCCAGAAGGCGAAGCCGCAGCTGGTGAGCGAGAGCCCACCGCGCAGGCTCTCGGCCATCGACTCGAAATTGCTCCAGCAGTCGCCGCCCCAGTGCACCGGGAAGCGCTGGCCGCTGGCGTAGGTGCTGCGCGCGAAGACCACGGCGTCCGTGCCCTTCACTTCGCGCAGCAGCCCGAACACCGCCTCGTTGAAGCGCAGCGCGTAGAGGTTGTGCATCTCCACGGGGTCGCTCCCGTCGTGGTAGACCACGCCTTCGCTGGGGATGCGCTCGCCGAAGTCGGTCTTGAAGCAGTCCACGCCCTGCGCCAGCAGGCGTCGCAGGTGGCCCAGGTACCAGGCCGTGGCGGCCGGATGGGTGAAGTCGACGATGGCCATGCCAGGCTGCCACAGGTCGGTCTGCCAGGTGTGGCCATCGGGGCGCTTGAGGAAGTAGCCCTCGCGCACGCCCTCGGCGAACAGCGGCGAGCGCTGCGCCACGTAGGGGTTGATCCAGAGGCTGATCTTCAGCCCGCGCTCGTGCAGCCGCGCCAGCATGGCCTCGGGCTCGGGGAACTGGCGGCGGTCCCATTCGAAGTCGCACCACTGGAATTCGCGCATCCAGAAGCAGTCGAAGTGGAACACCGCCAGCGGCAGGTCGCGACGCTTCATCTCGTCGATGAAGTGCGTGGCCGTGGCCTCGTCGTACTGCGTGGTGAACGAGGTCGTCATCCACAGGCCGAAGCTCCAGGCCGGTGGCAGCGCCGCGCGGCCGGTCAGCGCCGTGAGCCGGACCACCACGGCCTTGGGCGTGGGGCCCTGGATGACGATGTAGTCCAGCGTCTCGCCTTCGCGGCTGAACTGCACGCGCGCCGTCTTCTCCGAGGCCACCTCGAAGGACACCGGCCCGGCCTCGTTGACCAGCACGCCGTAGCCGCGGCTGCTGAGGTAGAAGGGCACGCTCTTGTAGGCCTGCTCGCAGGCGGTGCCACCGTCCTTGTTGATGTTCTCCACCACCTGGCCGTTCTTCACGAAGGGCGTGAAGCGTTCGCCCAGGCCGTACACGCACTCGCCCACGGCCAGTGTGAGCTGCTCGTGCACGAAGCTGCCCTTGCCGGCCCACTGCAGGTAGCCGAGGCCGCGCCAGTCGCTCTTGGTGAGCACGCGGCGGCCTTCGCGGAACACGAGCCGGTAGCTCTCGCCCTTGATGACGTCCACCGACAACCCGCCCGTGGTGAGCGTGGCGCGCTCGGGGCTGTCTTCCACGTGCACCGGCGACGCCTGCGCGCCCGGCATGGGCACGCCCAGGCGTGGTGCCTGCGAGGCGGCGTAGTGCTCCACCTGCACGCGGATGGCACCCGGCAGCGGCGAGCTGAGCGTGACCGTGAGCGTGGGGCCCTGCAGCGTGTCGCCGCGGTGCTTGATGGGGCGCGTGGTGACCAGCAGCACGAGGCGGTCCGCGTGCACGTCCACGGCGTGGACTTCGGTGGCGTAGTGCGCCGTGATGCCGGGCTGCAGCAGCCACTGGCCGTCGGTGAACTTCATGGTTTCCAGGGCGGATGCTTGGTGAATCCGCGAAAGATGTTTATCGTTAAATCAATCGAACCGAAGCTTAGCGCGACAGCGCCCCGGCGCGCGAGAGTGGCGACCCGTGGAGCGCATACCGTCATGCCGATTTGTGCATGAGAAGTGCAATATCGATGCAAAATTGATGATCAATCCAGCCATCCCACCGCCATGGCCACCGCCGCCCCCTGGTTCCACCGCGCGCGCCTCAAGCTGCGCCAGCTGCAGCTGCTGGTGGCGCTGGACGAAGCCGGCAACATCCATCGCGCCGCGCAGGCCCTGCACCTCACGCAGCCGGCAGCGTCCAAGCTGCTGAAGGAAGTGGAAACCGCGCTGGGCGTGCCGCTCTTTGACCGCCTGCCACGCGGCATGCGCGCCACGCCCTACGGCGAGACCCTGGTGCGCCACGCGCGCATGGCGCTGGCCAGCCTGACGCAGGCGCATGAAGAAGTGCAGGCACTCAAGTCCGGCCGTTTCGGCCGCGTGCGCGTGGGCTGCATCGCCGCGCCCGGCATGACCCTGCTGCCGGCCGCCGTGACGCAGGCCAAGCGCCAGCACCCCAGCCTGCGCGTGGAAGTGAGCATCGAGTCCAGCGACCTGCTGATGGAGCGCCTGGGCCAGGGCCGCCTGGACATCGTCGTCGGCCGCCTCTTCGAGCGCCACCCGAAGTCCGACCTGCGCTATGAAGCCCTGGTGGAAGAGCCCGTGAGCGCCATCGCGCGCCCCGGCCACCCGCTGCTGGCGGCGGCGCGTCTGACGCTGGCCGACGTGGCGCGTGCGCCGTGGATCGTGCCGCCCGAAGGCAGCGTGCTGCGCCACCGTTTCGAGCTGATGTTCCAGGAAGCCGGCCTGGTGCCGCCCGACGACCTGATCGAGACCACCGCGCCCACCTTCACCACGCGCATGCTGCAGGGCAGCGACCTGCTGGCCGTGGTGGCCACCGAGATGGCGCGCCACTTCGCCGACCACGGCATGGTGGCGCTGCTGCCGCTGGCCCTGCCGTGCCCGATGGACGCCTTCGGCCTCATCACCCGCACCGACCGGCTGCCGTCCCCGGCCGCCCGCGTGATGCTGCGTGCGCTGAAAAGCGCTGCGCTCACCGTCTACGGCAAGACGCTGGACCTGGGCGACGGCGCCTGATCAGCGCCAGCCGCCGTCCACCGTGAACTCCTGCGCCGTGCACATGCGCGCCGCATCGGAGGCCAGGAACACCACCATCGCGGCGATGTCCTCGGGTTGCAGGCGGTCGGGCAGGCACTGGTTGCGCGCGATGTCCTGCTCGCCCTCGGGCGTCAGCCACAGCGCCTTCTGCCGCTCCGTCATCACCCAGCCGGGCGAGACCGTGTTGACGCGGATGCGGTGGCGCCCCAACTCGGCCGCCGTGCCGCGCGTCAGGCCGTTGACGGCCGACTTGGCGACGGCGTAGCAGGGGTAGTCGCTGCTCTTGATCTGCCAGCCGATGGAGCCGACGTTGACCACCGCGCCGCCGCCCAGCCGCTGCATGCCCGGCACCACGGCCTGCAACGCGAAGAAGGCGGCGCGCTGGTTGATGGCGATGCGCTCGTCGTAGTAGGCCGGTGTCACTTCGGCCAGCGTGTGGCGGTCGTCGCTGGCGACGTTGTTCACCAGCGCGTGGAAGTCGCCCCGCGCGGCGACGGCGGCGGCGATGGCGCTCTGCAGCGCGGCCACGTCACGCACGTCGCAGCGCTGCCACCAGGGGCGCGCCAGGCCGGCCGCGGACAGCTGTGCGGCCAGGGCTCGGCTGGCAGCTTCGTCCACGTCGACGAAGGCCACGAAGGCGCCCTGCCGCGCGAAGGCGGTGACGATGGCTGCGCCAATGCCCGACCCACCCCCGGTGACGAACACGGCACGGCCCTGCAGGCCGGGGTACTGGGCGGCCGAGGCGCTCGGGGTGGGGGTCGTCATGCGGCGGCATGCTACGCGGCAGCCCTGCGCGGCGCCAATGATCTGCGGGGGCGGGTCGATATCCAAATCGACATGTCTCCTTGCCGAGATATCACTGCTGGCGGGTGCGCACCCACCGTAGCATCCGCCGCCCAGGAAGCGCGCATGAATCTCCCGTTGACGCTCGGCCCGCCACATCCCGTCTGGGAGGCTGCCGCCACCCTGGGCGAAGGCTGCCTCTGGTCGCCGCGCGAGCAGGCGCTGTGGTGGGTGGACATCCTGGAGCACCGGCTCCACCGCTTTCGCCCGGCCGACGGCGAGCAGCGCAGCTGGACGCTGCCCGACACCGTTTCCGCCGTCGCCGAGCGCGCGCAGGGCACTGGCCTGGCGCTGGCCCTGCGGCGCGGCTTTGCGCTCTTCGACCCCGCCACCGGCGCGCTCACGCCCGGCCCCGAGCCCGAACCGCTGCACCCTGGCAACCGCTTCAACGACGGAGCCTGCGACGCACAAGGCCGCTTCTGGGCCGGCAGCATGGACTTCGCCTGCGAGGCCCCCACCGGCGCGCTGTACCGCTGGGACGCCGACGGCCGCTGCACGCGCGCCTTCGACGCCCGCTTCGCCGTCACCAACGGCCCGGCCTGGTCGGTCGACGGCCGCACGATGTTCTTCAACGACACGGTGCAGGGCCGCGTGCTGGCGCTGCCCTTCGACGCCGGCGGCGGCAGCCTGGGCACACCGCGCCTGTTCCTGCAGTTCGCGCCCGAAGACGGCCTGCCCGACGGCATGACGACCGACGCCGACGGCCGCCTGTGGATCGCCCACTGGGGCGCCGGCTGCGTGACGGCCCACGACGCCGCCAGCGGCGAGGAGCTCGCTCGCATCGTGCTGCCGGCGGCGCACGTCACGAAGATGGCCTTCGGCGGCGCCAACCTGCGCACCCTCTTCATCACCACCGCCCGCCAGGGCCTGACGCCCGAACAGCAGGCCACGCAGCCCCTGGCCGGCGCGCTGTTCGCGGTGCCCATGCAAGTGGCCGGCGTGCCGGCACACCGCTTTGGTGGCTGAGCGCCTGCGCGCCGGACACGGATGAAACACCGATGGAGCCCGCTGCCCGCCGCGCCGACACTGTCGCGCCTGTCCCAAAGAGCGTCATCCCGACGCCATGCCTCGTGAGGAGACTTCGAATGCAACGTCGCACCCTGTCCACCCTGCTGGCCGCCTGCGGCCTGGTGGCCGCCACCTTCAGCCTGCCCGCCGCCGCGCAGGACAAGGGCACCATCGGCATCGCCATGCCCACCAAGAGCTCGGCGCGCTGGATCGCCGACGGCAACAACATGGTGCAGGTGTTCAAGCAGAAGGGCTACCGCACCGACCTGCAGTACGCCGACGACGACATCCCCAACCAGCTGGCCCAGATCGAGAACATGATCACCAAGGGCGTGAAGGTGCTGGTCATCGCGGCCATCGACGGCACCACGCTGTCGGGTGCGCTGCAGAAGGCGGCCGACAAGGGCATCAAGGTCATCGCCTACGACCGCCTCATCCGCGGCAGCAGGAACGTCGACTACTACACCACCTTCGACAACTTCCAGGTCGGTGTGCTGCAGG
>CAZBUU010000098.1:0-13635 GCA_964495125.1 uncultured Rubrivivax sp. | reverse complement strand
TCGCCCCGGTTGGCGATGAGGATCTTCTTGAACACGGGCGCTGCGCCTATTCCACGATGAACAGGGGCTGGCCGAATTCGACCGCCTGCCCGTTCTCGCACAGGATGCGCAGGACCTTGCCCTCGATGTCGGACTCGATCTCGTTCATGATCTTCATCGCTTCGATGATGCAGACCGGCTGACCCGCCTTCACGGCGTCGCCGACATCCACGAAGGCCTTGGCGCCCGGGCTGGCCGAGCGGTAGAAGGTGCCGACCATCGGCGACTTGATCACCCGGCCTTCGGGCGCGGCAGGGGCCTCCGGCGCTGCCGGCGCGGCTGCCGGGGCGGCGGCCACAGGCGCAGGCGCGGCCACCGGGGCGTAGGCCAAGGGCGCGGCCACGGCCACGGCGGTGCCGCCCTTGACGATGCGCACCTTGCCTTCGGCTTCGGTGATCTCGAGTTCGGAGATGTTCGATTCCGACACCAGGTCGATCAGGGTCTTCAGTTTTCTCAGGTCCATCGACGTCGCGTCCTCTTCGGTTCTCGTGGGAGAAGGGCGCCGGTGGGCCGGCGCTCGGTCTTGAAATCCGCCCTGGCGGTGAGATTCAGGTGCGCAGCGGGGCCGGGCGCAGGGAGAGCAGGTGCTGAAGCGCCAGCCGGTAGCCGTTGACGCCCAGGCCGACGATCACGCCGGTGGCGATGCCGGACAGGTAGGAGTGGTGGCGGAACTCCTCGCGCTGGTGAACGTTGGAAATGTGCACCTCGATGAAAGGCAGTGCCACGCCGGCCAGGGCGTCACGAAGCGCCACGCTGGTGTGCGTCAGGCCGCCCGGGTTGATGATGATCTGCTCGGTGCCGTCGGTGCGCGCGGCGTGGATGCGGTCGATCAGCGCGCCTTCATGGTTGCTCTGGAAGCTCTGCAGCACCACGCCGGCATCGGCCGCGATCTGCGCCAGTTCTGCTTCGATCATGTGCAGCGTGGTGTGGCCATAGACCTCGGGCTCGCGCGTGCCGAGCAGGTTCAGGTTGGGGCCGTTGAGGACCAGGATGGACATCGAAGCAACCGGTTGCGGCTTGGAGAGGCGCGGACTTTACGCCTTTTTGCAGGCCGTTCGATGCGACTCAGCGCAAATTGAGTGCTCAGAGCGCCTTGGTCCAGCCTTCCAGCTCTTCGGCCGTGGTGGTGCCCAGTTTTCGCTGGACCACGGCCCCTCGGCGGTCGAACACCGCGGTGAAGGGCATGGCTCCGAGCGTGTTGCCGAGTTGCCGGGCGAGGTCGGTGCCGTCCATGCCCGCCAGACCGATGGTATAGCTGACCGGACTGCGGCCCAGATACTGGCGCACGGCGGTCGGGTTGTCGACGGCCAGACCCAGCACGCGCACGCCGCGTCCGGCGGCCTGGCGCGCGAAGCGGTCCAGCTCAGGCATTTCCTTGATGCACGGCGGGCACCAGGTGCCCCAGAAGTTCAGCACCAGCGGCTGGCCGCGCAGGCTGGCGACGGACAGCACCTGGTCGTCGGGCTGGGTGAAGTTCATCGCCCAGAAGGCCTCGGCCGCCGCGTCGGGGCCGGGCCCGGCGGCCACGCCGGTGGCGCGCGGCTCGCTGGCCTGGCGCCAGGCCAGGCCGCCGGCCAGCGCCGCCAGGCCCACGCCGCCGAAGAAGATCTGGCGTCGGTTCATGGGGCTTCCATCTCCATCAGGCGCCGCAGTGCGGCGGCGTCGCCGCGCCAGCTGCGGCCGCGCGCGTCGGGTTTGAGGGCGCCGCGCTGGTCGTCGGTGTCGTGCAGCAGCAGGTGCACGGTGACGAGTTCGCCCAGGGCGCGGCTCTTCGTGGCCACGGTCAGCACGGGCAGGGGTTCGGCGCCGGGGCGGTCGAGCGCGCCGCTGTCGTAGTCCTCGCCGGCGTTGATGAGGGCGATCTCGGGCGCCTTGCTGTCGTCGCAGTAGAGGTCCAGGTGCACGGTGGACAGGTGCGTGGCCGTGCCGCGCCACACGGCGCCGGACAGATGCGGGCGGAACTCCGACAGCCGCTCCATCCACAGCAGGGCCACTTCGCGCATCGCGTGCAGCTCGGCCGGCTGGGTGTCGGCGCAGAAGAGCTCGATGTGCTCGCGCACGGCGTCTTCCACCTGCTCGTTGCTGGGCATCTCCGGGCGGCCGCCGAAATCGCGCGCCGCCTTCTTCTTGGCGGCGCCGTACTCCATGCCTTCGTCCACCACCCAGCGGGCGGCGGCGGCGGCGATCTCTTCGGCAACGCTCACGGCAGATCCACGTAGCTCATGCGGGCGACGATGGTGGCAGCCCGGCCCATCACGTAGGCCGAGGATGGGTTCTTCTCGAAGCGCTTGGGCGCCGGCAGCATCACCGCCAGCCGGGCGGCCTGCTCGGTGGACAGGCGCAGCGCGTCGGTGCGGAAGTAGTGGCGCGAGGCCGCCTGCGCGCCGAAGAGGCCTTCGCCCCACTCCACGTTGTTGAGGTAGATCTCCAGCAGCCGCGGCTTGCTCAGCAGCGTTTCCAGCGCCAGCGTCAGCACGAACTCCTGCGCCTTGCGCACCACCGTGCGCTCGCCGCTGAGGAACAGGTTCTTGGCCAGTTGCTGCGTGATGGTGGAGCCGCCCACCACCTTGGGCGGCCGCTTCGGGTTGCCGGCGGCGCGCTGCTCGGCCTTCTGGTTCTTGTTCCAGGCCTTCTCGATGGATTCCCACTCGAAGCCGAAGTGCTCGCTGAAGTTGGTGTCCTCACTGGCGATCACGGCGCGGGGCAGGGCGTTGCCGATGCGTTCGCGGCCCACCCATTGCTGCGACCAGGCGATCTGGTGCTTCTCCACGGCCAGCCGCCAGGCTTCGCTGCGCTGGAAGCTGGTGCTCTGCGGGTCCACCACCGCCATCAACGCGATGCGGCCGATGAACACGAGTTGCAGCGCCAGCCCGCACAAGGCCAGCAGCGCGAACAGTCGCCAGGCGGACTTCAGCATGGGGGTCAGCGGCCCGCCGCAATCTCGGCGCGCAGCCAGGCCAGCACAGGCGCCGCGTCCGGGCGCACGCCGCGCCAGACGAAGAAGGCCTCGGCGGCCTGCTCCACCAGCATGCCCAGGCCGTCGCGCGCCGTGGCGCCGGCGGCGCGCGCCCAGGCCAGGAAGGGCTCGGCGGCGGCGCCGTACATCAGGTCCACCGCCAGCGCGCCGGGCGCCAGCACGCTGGCCGGCACGGGCGAGGCCTGGCCTTGCAGGCTGGTGGCGCTGGCGTTGAGCACGAGATCGTAGGCCGCACCCGGGGCGTCCAGCGGCCGGGCGTCGAGCCCGGCGCCGTGATCGCGTGCCCACGCCGCATGGCGGCGCACCAGGGATTCGGCTTTCTCCAGGGTGCGGTTGGCGACCGCGATGCCCGCCGGCCGCCGCTCCAGCAGCGGCCCCAGCACGCCGGCGCCCGCGCCGCCCGCGCCCACCAGCAGCACGCGCTTGCCGGCGATCGGCATGCCGGCATGCACTTCGATGTCACGCACGAGGCCGATGCCGTCGGTGTTGTCGGCGAACCAGCCGCCTTCGTCGAAGCGCAGCACATTGGCGGCGCCGGCCCGCAAGGCCCGCTCGCTGCAGCGCGCGGCCAGCGCCATGGCTTCGAACTTGAAGGGTACGGTGACGTTGCACCCGCGCCCGCCCTCGGCCGCGAAACCCTGCACCACCGCCGCGAAGCCGTCCAGCGGGCAGGGCAGCCGCCCGTAGTCCACGGCTTCGCCGGTCTGCTGCGAAAAGGCTGCGTGGATGGCCGGGCTGCGGCTGTGGCTGACGGGGTGGCCGATGACGGCGTAGCGGTCAGGGGACATGGTGGATTCAGCGTGCGGCGCCCGTGCTCAGGGTGGTTTCCAGGCCATCGTCGCGCGTGAAGCGGAAGCGCGAGGTGACGACGATCTGGTCGGCCTGTCCGCGCATGGCCGGGCTGAAGGGGCCGAAAGGGCCGGCGGCCTGGACGATGGCGATGGCCTGCGCGTCCAGGCGCCGGCTCTTCGAGGGCCGCACGATCTCGGCCTCCACCACGCGGCCGGTGGCGTCCACCGTCACGTTCATCGTCAGCTCGCCATAGAGCTTCCTGCCGCCGGATTCGGGAAAGTCGCGCGTGCCGCGGTCCTCGATGCGCCGGCGCAGGTTGTCGTAATAGAGCGCGTAGATCTCCTCGCGCGTGGCCGGGCTGATGTAGCGCTTCTTGGGTCGCGCGTTCTCGTCGTTGACGCGCTTTTCTATCTGCGCCAGCAGCCGCAGCAGCTGCTTGCGCCGGTCTTCCTGTTCGCGCTCCCGCGGGTTGCCGTTCTCGCGCTGCGGGTCGGGCGGCGGCAGCGCCGCCAGGTCGCGGCGGATCTGCGCCAGCAGCTGCTGCTGTTCCTGCTGCAGCTGGTCGATGCGCCGGCGCGTGTCCTCGGGGGCGTCGCCCAGCTGCATGGTGGCCGCCGAGGGCAGCGGCGACGTGGCGCGGCCCTTGGCCGCTTCGCCACCGCCGGCCAGGTTGGCCTGGGCGATGGCCTGCGCCTCGCGCGGCTTCTCGTTGCTGCGCGCGTTGACCAGCACCACCTCCAGCGGCGTGTCCTTGAAGGCGCGGTTGAAGCCTTCGGGGTCGGCGAAGCGCACCAGCAGCACGGACCCGTGCAGCGCCGCCGAGCCGATGAGGGCCCATTGCAGCGTGCTGAGGTCGCGCCAGTTCATCGCGGGGATCAGGCGGCGTCGGCGGCGGGCTCGGGGGCTGCGGCCGGCGCGGGTTCGGCCGTGTCGTCCAGCGTGAGCGCGATGGCCAGGGGCGCGGCGGCCTCGGCCTCGTCGTCGCCGCCGTCCTCGGGCTCGGCTGCTGCCGGCGGTGCATCCAGGCGCGCCGCCAGCGCAGTGTGCAGTTCGAGCGTCAGCAGGTCGACGCCGGCCACGCGTGCCCGCACGCGGCTGCCGCGTGGCAGGCTCTCGGTGCCGGGCACGCGGAACACCAGCGGCAGGGTCTCGGCGCGCACCAGGCCGTCCTTCATCACCGCGGCATCGAGCTCGGCCACGGCGTTCTGCTGCAGCCATCGCAGCGTCCAGTAGCGTTCGATCTGCTGCTGGAAGCCGTTGTAGGCCATGTAGGCGGCGTCGAAGCCCGAGATGATGCTGAACAGCGCGGCGTCCTTGGGCTTGAAGGGCGCGGCCAGCGCAGCGGTGCGGCCGTGGCGGGCACAGGCGATGATCTGCCACTGGTTCACCAGGTCCACGTAGCGGCGCAGCGGGCTCGTGCTCCAGGCGTACTGTGGCACGCCCATGCCGGCGTGCGGCTGTGGCTTGGTGCCCATGCGCACCTTGACGCCCGGCAGCAGGCTGGCCTGGCTGCGGTAGATGCCCGGCACACCGTGCTCGGCCAGCCAGCCGCCCCAGGTGCTGTTGGCCAGGATCATGGCCTCGGCCACGATCAGGTCCAGCGGCGCGCCGCGCTGCCGCGTGCTGATCGAGACCGCCTCATCGCCCGTCGGCTCACCACCGTCGGATTCGAGGCGGAAGTTGTAGTCGGGCCGGTTGAAGGTCTCGGGCTTGCCTCGCACCGCCTCGCGGCGCAGCTTCAGCGCGCGCGCCAGGCGGAAGGCGAAGGCCAGATCGGCGGCGAAGGCGTAGTCGGCCGGCGCTTCGCCGGTCAGCGACGCCTCGGTGACCACGGCGTCCAGCTTGTCGTGGCGCAGGTTGGCGGCGATGGGCACGCGCTCCAGCCGGGTCTCGTGGCTGCGGACTTCCAGCGTGGCTTCGTCCAGCGTCACGTACAGGCTCACCGCCGGGCAGTCGCGGCCTTCGGCCAGCGTGTAGGCCTGCACCACCTCGTCGGGCAGCATGGTGATCTTGTAGCCCGGCATGTAGACGGTGGACAGGCGCTCGCGCGCCACCTTGTCCAGCGGCGAGTCCGGCCCCAGTGCCAGCCCGGGCGCGGCGATGTGCACGCCGAAGACCACCGTGCCCGTGCCCAGGCCGCGCACCGACAGCGCGTCGTCGATCTCGGTGGTGGCCGAGTCGTCGATGGAAAACGCCGCCACGTCGGCCCGCGGCAGTTCGTCCTTGATGGCCGGGGCCGACAGCGACGCCGGGAAGCCGTGGCCCTTGGGGAAGACGTCGAAGAGGAAGCGCCGCCAGTGGAACTGGTAGGGGCTGGTGATGGCGCCGGCGGCCGTGAGCAGGTCCAGCGGCGCACGCTGGGCGCGCTTGGCGGCCTCCACCACGGCCTTGTACTCCGGGCCGTTCTTGTCGGGCTTGAAGAGGATGCGGAACAGTTCTTCCTGCACCGGCGGCGGGCAGCGGCCGGCCACCAGCTCGTCGGCCCACTGCGTGATCATCAGCGCCTGCTGCTTCTTGCGCTCGATGGCCAGCAGCGCCGCCTTCACCGTCTCTTCCGGCGCCTTGCGGAACTGGCCGCGGCCCAGGCGGCGGAAGTAGTGCGGCGCTTCGAACAGGCGCAGCAGCGTGGCCCCCTGCTGCTCGGGCGTGGCCTTGTCGCTGAAGTACTCGCGCGCCAGGTCGGCGAAGGCGAAGTCGCCCTCGGGGGCGAACTCCCAGGCGAGGTCGAGGTCGATCTCCGCCGCCAGCGCCTGCGCGCCGGCCAGCAGCGCCGCCGGCGCCGGCTTGTCGAAGCGCAGCATCACGTTGGCGGACTTCACCTTCACGCGCTTGCCGGAGTCGAGCTCGACCTGCATCGAGCTGTCGGCCTCGGACATCACGCGGCCGGCGTGGAATTTGCCGGCGTCATCGAACAGGGCATACATCGGCCGGATTGTCGCCGCTGGCGCAGCCGCCCCACCGCCGTGCGGCGCAACAGCGGTCAGCGGAAACGCAGCGTCACCACCTGCACGTGCACGGGGGGCGCCCACTCGATCGGGTCCAGCGGCAGCGCCACGGCCAGCAGCAGCGTCAGCGTCTTGCCGCGCAGCGCGGACAGCGGCGCGGCGCTGCCGATCTCGCCGCGGTCCGGCACCGTGAGCACGGCACGCACTTCGCGGACCCATTCGTCACGCGCGGCGCGCTGCTCGTGGAAGTCCTTGCGCGTCGCGGCGTCGAAGCCCAGGTGCATGTGGCCGCCCCAGCCCTCGCCTGCCGCCAGGCCGGCCGGACGCGCTTCGTAGGCCAGCAACTCGTAGGAGCCTTCCGAAGGCGGTTCGGCCAGCGCGCCGCTGCGCGAGGGCTTCCACACGCCGTTGCCGTCACCGTATTGCGCGTCGCGGGCCTGCGCCGCCCAGGCGGGGTCGAAGGACGCTGCCAGCACCAGGCCCGGCGCTTCGGCGCCGCCGCGCTGCAGCACCAGCTTGAAGGGCGCGGCGCGCAGGTCCAGCTTCGCGCCGTCGCTCAGCGGCAGGCGGCGGCCGTCCTGTTCCAGGTGCACGCCCAGGCGCCAGGCGGGGCTGCGGCGGGCGGCGTCGAGCATCTGCACGGCGATCCAGGGCACGAGCGTCGCCGCCTCCTTGCTTTCGCGCGCTGCCAGCCAGGCGTTGGCACGGCCGAGCTCGCGCTCGCTGCGGTCGCCAAAGGGCAGCAGCCGGGCGCCGCGGGCGATCAGCCGTTCGGCGACGGCGCGCTGGCCACCGCTGAGCGCGGCCTCCAGCGGCGTGCTCCGCACGCCGGGCCGGCCGTCGACGCTGGCGCCGGCCGCGAGCAGCCTTTCGACGCTGGCGGTGTCGCCGTCGAACGCCGCCGCCTCCAGTGGCGTGGACCCGGCGGCGGCGTACTTCGGGTCGAAGCTGTCGGCCGGGGCGCCGGCGCCCAGCAGCAGGTCCAGCCAGGCCGCACGCCGGGCCTTGTCGGGCTGGGTCACGGCCAGGTGCAGCGGGCAGCCCAGGCGGCCGCAGTGGTCGGGCCGGGCGCTGCGTTCCAGCAGCGCCTGGGCCATCGCCGGCTGGTCGATCAGCACGGCCAGCGCCAGCGGCGTCTGGCCATCGCCGAAGCGGATGTTGGGCGTGAGGTCGGCGGGCACGGCGCGCACGGCTTCCGGTGTGCGTGCCTGCCAGAAGGCGGCCTGGGCGCGGTGTTCGGTCTCGGCGCGCAGCGTGGCCGGCGGCGGCAGCAGGCCGGCGCGCACCCAGCCAGCGGCGCGCCGGCGGAATTCCTCGGGGCCACCGGGCCGGCGCACCGTCTGCCGCGCCACCAGCTGCAGCACGGCCCACAGCGGCTGGCCGGCGCGGCCGCGCACGGGCAGCACCGCGCTGCGGCGCCCGGGCGTGGCCAGCTGGGCCAGCGGCAGGCGCAGGTCGGGCGGCACGTCCACCAGGCTGTCGGCGCGCTGCAGCGGCGCCAGCACGCGCGAGCCGTCGCCCCAGCGGGCCATGCGACCGAGCCGGGCGGCCTGCTCGTCGGCGAAATAGGCCACCTGGTAGTCGAAGGCCACGCCGCCGGCGCTGTGCAACCAGGCGTTGGCCAGGGCTTCGACGTCGCTGCCGGCCCACTCCGGCACCGGGGGGTCGACCTCCAGGCCACGCCGCCGCGCCACGTTGCACACGGCCTGCACTTCCAGCTCCAGGCGCGTGCCGCGCTCGGCCTGCGTCCAGCGCAGATCGGGGGCCTCCAGCAGCGTGGCCGACGGCGGCCCGTCGGCCAGCCCGGCCCAGGGCACTTCCATGCGCTGCACTTCGGCGCAGCGTGCGCCGGCCCAGTACTCGCGGCGGCCGTCGCGCACGCGGTAGACCAGCACGCCCTGGCGCGCCTCCAGCCCGGCGGTGGCCACCTGCAGGTCGCCCAGCGGCCCGCTGTAGACCGGGGTGAAGGCATAGGCAGGCGGCGGCGCCGCGCGTGCTGGCGCCGTCAGCTGGGCGGCGGCCGGCAGCGCCAGCAGCGCCACGGCCAGGCCCAGTGCGGCGCGCATCAGACGGTCATCCCGCCCGAGACCTCGATGACGGCCCCATTGACGTAGCTGGCCTCGTCGCTGGCCAGGAAGGCGTAGACGTTGGCGATCTCCTCGGCCTGCGCCAGCCGCCCCAGCGGCACCTGCTCCTTCATGTGCTGCAGCACCTTCTCGGGCACCGTGGCGAGGATGGGCGTGTCGACGAAGCCCGGCGCCACGGCGTTCACGCGGATGCCCTTGGGCCCCAGCTCGCGGCTCCAGGTCTTGGTGAAGCCGATGACGCCGAACTTGGCCGCGGCGTAGTTGGTCTGGCCGAAGTTGCCGTAGATGCCGACCACGCTGCTGGCGTTGAGGATGACGCCGCTGCCCTGTTCCACCATGGCCAGCGCCACGGCCTGCCCGCAGTGGAAGACGCCGCGCAGGTTGACGTCGATGACGGCGTCGAACTGCGCCAGCGTCATCTTCACCAGGCGGGCGTCCTTGGTGATGCCGGCGTTGTTCACCAGCACGTCGATGCGGCCGTGGCGGGCCAGCACGGCGGCCACCATGCGGTCCACCGCGTCGCGGTCGGTCACGTCGACCGCGTGGCATTCGTAGGCCTCGGGCATGCCCTCGGCACGCCGGTCGCAGGCGATGACGGTGGCGCCCTCGGCGGCGAACTTGGCGCAGGTGGCCGCGCCGATGCCCTGGGCGGCGCCGGTGACGATGCAGATCTTGTTCTTCAGTCGCATAGGTGGAGGAATCTCAGGAGGTGGGGAAGGTGGTCGTCGAAATCGGAGAGGGCGTGGTCGCTGCCTTCCACCAGCCGCACATGGGCAGCGGCGTAGAAGGCCTGCATTTCGCGCCAGTCCAGCAGCTCGTCGCCCTGGGCGATGAGGGCCAGCGTGCGCGCCGGCCGCGCCACGGCAGGCACGGCCAGCGCGCGCAGTTCGTCGATGAACTCGGGGCGGAAGAAGAAGTGCTCTTCCGGCGTGTGGAAGGCGGTCTGCTCGCCGATGTGGGCGGCGAGGTCGCGCGCCGGGTCCACGGCCGGGTTGATGACCACCGTGGGCCAGCCGGTGGCCGCGCCCAGGACGGTGGCGTAGAAGCCGCCGAGCGAGCTGCCCAGCACCGCCGAGCGGCGTGCCGGCCAGCCGAGCAGCGTCTCGTGCACCAGCGCCATCGCCGCCGCCGGCGAGGGCGGCAGCTGCGGGCACCAGAAGTGGACCTCGGGCCGGTGCAGCGCCAGCCAGGCCGCCAGGCGCTGCGCCTTGAACGAGCGCGGCGAGGAGCGGAAGCCGTGCAGGTAGAGCAGGTGGTTGGGGGCGTCGAAGTCGGCAGGCACGGTCGAAGGAAGTCTAGCGGTGGCTCGTCGCGCGGCGCCGGGCGCTCGTCGCAGGAAGCGCCGGGTTCGTCGTGGCTGGGGGCAGAATCGCCGGCTTCCGGAACACGGCCACGAGCCACCACCGACCATGCGCGTAAACCCTGACCGCCGCCTTTCTGTCCACCCGCTGGCTGCTGCCGCCGCGACGCTCGTGTCGGCGTTGATGGCCGGTTGCGCCACGCCGCCGGCGGCCCCGCCTGCCGCGCCGGCCGCCGCCGCGGCGGCCTCCGCGCCGGCGCGCCCGGCCTCCGGTGCAGCCACGGCCGCCCGTCCGCCGGAGCCCGGTGCGCCGCGGCCTTTCGCCGACGTCAGCAAGGACGCCAAGCGCCAGGACGGCTTCATCCCCGTGTGGCGCAAGGACGAGAAGGCCTGGCTCGAAATCGCGCCCGAGCGCATGGGCAAGCCCTTCCTCTTCAGCGTGAACATCGCGCAGTCGGTGGGCGAGCGCGGCCTGTACGGCAGCCAGATGGGCCCGCGCTGGCTGGTCGAGTTCCGCAAGATCGGCAACCAGGTGCAGATGGTGGCCAAGCAGGTGAACTTTCGCGGCGAACGCGACCCCGCCTCGGGCCGCGCCGTGAGCGAAGGCTTCAGCGAGAGCCTGGTGGCCTCGACGCCCGTGGCCAGTGCCGAGCATCCGGAGCGCAAGTCGGTGCTGGTGGATGCCAGCTTCCTGCTGGGCGACCTCATCGGCTACGGCACGCGCCTGGAGTACGCCTTCCGCCTGCCCTTCGCGCCCGATCGCGCCAACTCCTACTTCCAGAGCACGCGCGCCGAAGCCGGGCTGACCACGCTGTCGGCCAAGGTGCACTACTCGGTGGCGCGCCTGCCGGCGCCGCCACTTCTGCCGCCGGGCGCCCCAGCCCCGATGACGCCGCCGCCGCCGCAGACCACCCCGGACGCGCGCAGCCTCTTCATCGGCTACGTCTACAACTTCCGCGAACTGCCGGCCACCCCGATGGCCACGCGCAAGGCCGACCCGCGCGTGGGCTACTTCACCAGCAGCTACAGCGACCTGTCGGACGACATGCGCCCGAACCCGCGCGTGCACAACATCAACCGCTGGCGCCTGGAGAAGAAGGACCCCGCGGCGGCGCTGTCCGAGCCCGTCAAGCCCATCACCTACTGGCTGGACCGCAACATCCCGGTGCGCTACCGCGACGCCATCCGTGACGGCATCCTCGAGTGGAACAAGGCCTTCGAGCGCATCGGCTTCAAGAACGCCGTGGTCGTGCAGCAGCAGGCCGATGACGCCACGTTCGACAACATGGATGCCGGGCATGCGTCCATCCGCTGGTTCCTGGGTGCCGACGTGGGCTTCGCCATCGGCCCCAGCCACACCGACCCGCGCACCGGTGAGATCCTGGACGCCGACATCGGCATGAGCGACGTCTTCGGCCGCGGCTCGCGCCGCGAATCTCGCGAAGACAGCGCCTTCTCCTCGGCGGCCCCGCTGCCGGGCTTCTACGCCCAGGGCCAGACGCCGGGCTGGCGGGCCGGCCTCGATGCGTTGGCGCTGAACGGCACGGCCGGCAGCTGCAGCTACGCCGCCGAAGGCGCCAGCGAGATGGGCTTCGCGCTCGACCTGCTGGAAGCCCGCGGCGACCTCGACCCCGATTCGCCCGAGACCGAGGCCTTCGTGAAGGCCTACATCAAGGACGTGATCTCGCACGAGGTGGGCCACACGCTGGGGCTGCGCCACAACTTCCGCGCCAGCACCACCGTCACCCAGGCGCAGCTGCGCGACAAGGCTTTCTCCAGCAAGAACGGCATCTCCGGCTCGGTGATGGACTACACGCCCTTCAACCTGCCGCTGCAGGGCGAGCCCAAGAGCGAGCCCAACATGGTGACGCTGGGGGCCTACGACCACTGGGTGGTGGAGTACGGCTACAAGCCGTTCGACGCGGCCAAGGAGGCCGCCGAGCTGAAGGCCGTGGCCGAGCGCAGCCGCACCGACAAGGCGCTGGCCTTCGGCGACGACGGCGACGCCATCGGCCCCACCGGCGACGGGCTGGACCCGCTGATCAACGTCTTCGACCTCGGCGACGACCCGCTGGCCTACGCCAAGCGTCGCATCACCTTGAGCAAGGAGCTGTGGACGCGGGTGCAGGAGCGCAAGCCGCAGCCGGGTGATGATGCCGACCGCACGCGGCGCAGCCTGATGTCGGGCTTCCGCCAGGTGGCGCGCGTGCCGGGCATCGTCGCCAAGTACGTGGGTGGCATGCACACCGAGCGTGACCTGCCGGACGGGGGCAAGCCCGCTTTCCGCCCGGTGGACCCGGCGCAGCAGCGCGCAGCGCTGAAGTTCCTGGCCGACGAGGTCTTCAGCGTCGACAGCTTCCGCTTCAAGCCCGAGTTCCTGGCCGGCGTGGCCACCGACCTCATCGAGTACGCGCGCCCGGGTCCGCTGTCGGTGCCGCAGGCGGTGCTGGCGCTGCAGACGCAGTCGCTGGACGGGCTGTTGTCGGCCGGCACGGCCAAGCGCCTGCTGGAGCTGCCCAACTACCTGCCCGAAGCGCAACGCAAGGGTTCGATCTCGCTCAACGAGGTCTACACCACGGTGCAGGGCGCGGTGTGGTCCGAGCTGAAGAGCGGCAAGGCCATCGAGCCCATGCGCCGCAGCCTGCAGCGCGAGCACCTGAAGCGCCTGCAGTCGTTGCTGACGCGGCCGTCGCCTGCGCTGCCGGCCGACGCCGTGAGCCTGGCGCGTCTGCAGGCGGTGGAGCTTCAGTCGCAGCTCAAGGGCGCACTGGCGAAGAAGGCCGGCATGGCGGTGGAGAACCGCGCGCACCTGGAAGATGCGCTGGTGCTCGTCACCGAAGCGCTGCGCGCTTCGATGCAGCGCAGCTGACGCTTCGGCTCAGCGCCTGGCGGCCAGCGCGGCCAGGAGCTTGTCGTGTAGGCCGCCGAAGCCGCCGTTGCTCATGCACACCACGTGGTCGCCCGGGAGGGCGGCCTTCACGATGGCGGCCACGAGGGCGTCCACGGTGTCGGCCACCACGGCCTGCGCGCCCAAGGGCATGAGCGCCTCCCTGGCGCTCCAGCCGTAGTTGCCCTGCAGGCAGAAGGACAGGTCGGCCTCCTCCACCGCCCAGGGCAGCTGCGCCTTCATGGTGCCCAGCTTCATGGTGTTGGAACGCGGCTCGAACGCGGCGAGGATGCGCGTGCCATGGCCCAGCTTGCGGCGCAGGCCGTCCAGCGTGACGCGCATGGCCGTGGGATGGTGGGCGAAGTCGTCGTAGACCTTCACGCCGGCAGCCTCGCCGCGCAGTTCCAGCCGGCGGCGCACGTTCTGGAAGCTGGCGAGCGCCGCGCAGGCGACCTCGGGCGCCACGCCCACATGCTCGGCGGCCGCGATGGCGGCCAGCGCGTTCATCTGGTTGTGCTCGCCCAGCAGCGGCCACTCCACGTGCCCCAGCTTCAGGCTGCCGCGCAGCACGTCGAAGGCCTGCGGCTCGCCGCGTGCGCACAGGCCGC
>CAZBUU010000097.1:0-13733 GCA_964495125.1 uncultured Rubrivivax sp. | reverse complement strand
CTGGGCGTGCCGAGCCGGGGCCTGTGGCAGGGCTACGTGCTGTCGGTCGTGGTCCCGGCGATCGTCGCGCCCCTGGCCACCTACGCCATCACCGGGCTCGTGCTGCAGCTGGATGCCGCGCGCAACGCACTGCACCAGCTGGCGATCCGGGACAGCCTGACACAGGCCCACAACCGGCGCTACTTCCTGGAGCATCTGCCGCTGGAGGTGCACCGGGCGCAACGCAGCGGGCAAGCCCTGTCCTTGCTGATGCTGGATGCCGACCACTTCAAGCTCGTCAACGACCGGCACGGCCACGCCACCGGCGACGAGGTGCTGCGGGCGCTCGCCGAGCTGTGCCGCGGCATGCTGCGTCCCTACGACATGCTGGTGCGCTACGGCGGCGAGGAGTTCGTGCTGCTGCTCATCGGCATCGGCATCGCGCCGGCGCGCGACGTGGCCGAGCGCCTGCGGGCGTCGATCGCCGACACGCATCTGCATTCCAGTGCCGGCACGCCGCTGCGGCTGACGGTGAGCATCGGCGTCGCCGAACTCCTGCCCGGGGACACCGACGGCAGCGCCATGCTCGAGCGCGCCGATGCCGCGCTCTACGCCGCCAAGAACGCCGGCCGCAACCGCTGGGCGGGCTGAGCCCCGGGTCCGCCCGCGCCGCTCAGCTGTCGGCCGTGAAGCCGATGCGCTTGATGACCGGCCCCCAGCGTTCGAACTCGGCGCGCTGGCTGCGGCCCAGCTCTTCCGCGGTGGAGCCGCGGGCGATCAGGCTCACGGTGGCCAGGGTGTCGATCACGGCCTTTTCCTTCAGCGCCGCGTTGATGGCGGCGTTGGCGGCGGCCAGCACCGCGGCGGGCGTCTTTGCCGGGGCGAAGAAGGAGAACCACTCCTCGGTGGTGAGGTCGGCGAAGCCCTGCTCCGCGAAGGTGGGCACGTCGGGGCTGAAGGGGCTGCGCTGCGGGCCGGTAGAGGCCAGCACGCGCAGCTTGCCGGTCTTCTGGTGCGGCAGCACGTCGCCCAGCGGCGTGATCATGCAGGCGATCTGGCCGCCCACGGTGTCCGTGACACCCGGTGCCGAGCCGCGGTAAGGCACGTGGTTCAGCGGCACGCCCGCGATCAGGCCCAGCCAGGCGCCCAGCAGGTGCAGCGTGGAGCCGGCACCGGGCGAACCGTAGGCCGCCTTCTCGGGCGTGGCCTTGGCCCAGGCCAGGAAGTCCTTCAGCGTCTTCACGTTCTCGGGCACCGACGGGCCGATGGCCAGCGCGTGGTGGCCGATGGTGGCCATCGACACCGGCACGAAGTCCACCGGCGGGTCGTAGGCCAGCTTCTTGAAGACGTGCGGGTAGATCGACACCGGCGACATCGGCGTCACCGCCAGCACCGTGCCGTCGGCCGGTGCCGTCTTCAGGGTCTCCAGCGCGATGCGGCCGCCGGCGCCGATCTTGTTCTCCACCACGCCTGGCGTCTTCACGTAGCCGACGGCGTTCAGCCGCTCGGTGACGCGGCGCGCCGTGATGTCGCCCGCGCTGCCCGGCGGGAAGCCGTAGTAGACCTTGAGCTGGTCGATGGCCTGGGCGCGGGCGCCCAGGGGCAGCAGCAAGGCGCCGGCGCAGGCGGCCAGGGCGTGGCGTCGATGGAACGTCATGCGTGTCTCCTCCCGGTGGCCCGGGGCTGGGTGGTCGGCTTCTTGACGAGCCGTGCGGGATGTCAGAACGAGTGGCGGATGCCGCTGGCCATCAGCGTGGACTTGCCGCCGGCGGTGGGACGCAGGTCGATCGTGAACGAGGCCGAACCCGCAGCGTCGTTGTCCAGCGAGCCGTAGGCCGCGAAGACCTGCGTGCGCTTGCTCAGCGCGTAGGTGTACGAGAACGAGAAGCCCGTCATGTCGTCCACCAGCGTGGCGAAGGGCGCCGACATGTTGGCGGCGCGGCGGCCGCGGTGCGCGGCGGCCACCTTGGTGCTGCCGTAGCTGGCGCCGAGGGTGTGCGGCCCGGTGGTGTAGGTCGCGCCGAGGAGCCAGGTCTTGTCGGTGCCCTTGGAGCCGGCGATGGCCGTCAGCGCGCCCGGCGTGGCCACCGAGCTGCCCTCGTGGGTGAAGTAGGAACCCATGACGCGCAGGCCGCCGCCCAGGTTGTACTGCGCGCCCACGGCCCAGTCGGTCTGCGCGATCTGGCTGCCGGCCAGTTCGGGGATCTTGGCGTAGACGAAGTCGGCGCTGAAGGGGCCGGCGGCGTAGCCCAGGCTGAACTGCGTCAGCTTGGCATTGCCGGCCGAGAACAGCCCGCCTTCACCGGCCGACTGCAGCACCGAGAACGAGAAGCCGCCCAGGTTGCGCGGCGTCTGGTACATCAGCGCATTGCTGACGCGGCCGCCGATGGCGTCGCCGTTCATCAGCGGGCCGAACATGCTGCCCACGGCCAGCGCCATGTTGCCCAGCGGGTCGGACGAGAGCAGGCCGGTGGCCGTGTACTTGATGGAGAAGCCGCGTCCTGGCAGATGGATGCGGCCGGCCGTGACGCGGCCGAACCCGCCTTCCATCCAGACGTTGGCCTGGCGGCCGAACATCTTGCCGCCCTGGCCCATGGCGCCGGTGTCCAGCGAGGGCTGGCCTTCCATCGTGAAGCCGGCTGCCAGGCCGCCGCCGAGGTCTTCGCGCCCGGCGAAGCCCAGGTTGTTGGGGTTGTAGCCGCTGTTGAGCACCTTGCGCGAGGAGATGCCGGTGCCGCCCTGCTGCGCGACGTAGGCGTCCAGCGTGCCGTAGATGGTGACGGTGCTCTGGGCGTGCGAACCGGCGCAGGCCAGGACGGCGGCGGCGGCCAGCGAGCTGCGGGCAAGCAAGCGGATCAGGGGGGTGGCCATGTCAATCTCCTTCGAAGGGCGGTGTGCCGCCATGTTGTCAATGGATCCAAACCATGGAATGGTAGCCAGCGGCATGGCGATCGGATGTACTTGGTACTTCGGTAGAACCACCAATGCACTAATCATGACCTCGACTAATGGATCCAGAAATGCCGAAAAACCCGGCCCCGCTAGGATGCTTTCCCCGTGTCCGCGTCGCCGCCCGTCCGGCGCACCGATCCGCATGACCATCCCGTTCGCCCGCCTATTGGTTACCGTCGGCATCGCCGGCTTGTTGGTTCTGGGCCACAACCCCGTCGCCTCGCAGCCGAAGAAGGACAGCGCCGTGCTCGCCATGACGCTGGAGCCGCCGGGCCTGGATCCCACCGCCGGCGCGGCGTCGGCCATTGCCGAGATCACGCTCTACAACGTCTTCGAGACGCTCACCAAGATCAATGCCGACGGCCGCGTGACGCCGCTGCTCGCGGATTCCTGGACCTCCACCTCGGACCTGCGGAGCTGGACCTTCAAGCTGCGCCCTGGCCTGCGCTTCTCCAACGGCGAGCCGCTGACCGCCGCCACGGTGAAGTTCGCCTTCGAGCGCGCCGCCGCCAAGGACAGCGCGAACAAGGACCGCGCCACCTTCGCCAACATCGAGCGCATCGAGACGCCCGACGCTGCCACCGTGGTGCTGCAGCTGAAGAACGGCAACCCCGACCTGCTGTTCCAGCTGGGCCAGGCCACGGCGGTGATCGTGGAGCCCAAGAGCGCGGCCACCAACGCCACGCAGCCCGTGGGCACGGGCCCCTACCGGCTGGAGAACTGGGCGCGCGGCTCGGCGGTGACGCTGGTGCGCTGGGACGGCCACCGCAACGCACGCGACGTGAAGCTCAGGCGCGTGACGCTGCGCTTCATCGCCGACCCCGCGGCCCAGGTGGCGGCGCTGCTGTCGGGCGACGTGGACGCCTTCCCGCGCGTGTCGGCGGCGCGCAGCCTGAAGCAGTTCGAAGGCAACAAGCGCTTCCAGGTGCTCACCGGCGGCTCGCGGGCCAAGACCATCCTGGCGATGAACCACAAGCGCAAGCCTCTCGACGACGTGCGCGTGCGCCGCGCCATCGCCGCGGCCATCGACCGCAAGGCCGTCATCGAAGGTGCTGCCGACGGCTTCGGCGTGCCCATCGGCAGCTACTACACGCCAGGTGCGCCGGGCTACATCGACACCACGGCCATCAACCCCTTCGACCTCGCCAAGGCGCGCGCGCTGCTGCACCAGGCGGGCGTGAAGCAGCCGCTGGAACTGGTGATGAAGCTGCCGCCCACGCCCTACGCGCGCCAGGGCGGGGAAGTGATCGCCGCCATGCTGGCCAAGGTGGGCATCACGGCGAAGATCGAGAACGTGGAGTGGGCGCAGTGGCTGTCGGGCGTCTACGGCCAGAAGGCCTACGACCTGACGATCATCAGCCACGTCGAGCCGCTGGACTTCGGCAACTTCGCGCGGCCGAACTACTACTGGGGCTACGAGTCGGCCGAGTTCAATGCGCTGTGGGCGAAGATCCAGGGCACGCCGCGCCAGGACGAGCGCAACCAGCTGATGGCCGAGGCGCAGCGTCTGGTGGCCCGTGACGCGGTGTCGGCCTACCTGTACGCGCCCAGCTGGCTGACGGTGGCGAACGCGCGGCTGAAGGGGTTGTGGAAAGACATGCCGATCATGGTGAACGACCTGGCGGCCCTGAGCTGGCAGTGAGCCTCGTGGCCCTCGCTTTCGGCGTACACGGAAGGACCATGAGAACGCTGTCATCACTGTTGGCCCTGGCGGCGGCGGGCGTCCTGCCCGCCGCCGCCCAGGTGTCCGAAAACGCGCCGGCCGAGCGGCAGCCCAAGGGCGGCTACGTCGAGCCGCCAGCCAAGCCGCTGTCGGCGGCCGCCGCGGCCACGCTGAAGCAGATCAACGCCTACCGCGCCGCCGGTGCCCATTGCGGCGGCCAGGCCATGCCGCCGGCACCACCACTGGCGTGGAGCGAGCAGCTGGAGAAGGCCGCCGAGGTGCAGGTGGCGCACAACGCGCGCATCGGTGACGTCTCGCACCGCGGGGCCGACGGCTCCTCGGTCGGCCAGCGCATGACGGCCGCCGGCTTCGAGTGGCGAGCCGCCGGCGAGAACGCCGCCGCCGGCAACGACAGCCTGCGGGCCACGCTGGCGCAGTGGATGGAAAGCCCCGGCCACTGCCGCAACATGATGGGTGCTGACTTCAAGGAAGTGGGCGTGGCCCGCCAGGACAACCTGTCGTCCACCTACCGCTTCTACTGGATCATGGTGCTGGGCACCAAGATGCGCTGAGCCCTTCAGTCGGCCAGGTGCGCGGCGTCGCCCCACTGGTCGATGTGCAGCGTGCCGCCGGCCCAGCGCACGCGGTTCAGGCCGGTGTTCGGGATGGCGCATTCGCGCAGCCCCGTCAGCGGCAGGCCGTGCGCGGTGCGCCACAGCATGTCCAGCACGCCGCCGTGCGTGACCACCGCGAGGCGGCGGCCGGCGCCCAGGGCGGCCAGCTCGCGCACGGCGTCCAGCACGCGGGTGTGGAACTGGCGCTGGCTTTCGGCGCCGGGCGGGGCGAAGTCCGCGTCGGCCTCCAGCCAGCGTGCCCACAGGTCCGGGTGGCGCTGCTGGATGGTGGGCGCCGTGAGGCCTTCCAGGATGCCGAAATGCTGCTCGCGCAGGCCGGCCAGCGCCACGGCGGGCATCTGCCAGGCCTCGGCCAGCGGGGCGGCGGTCTGGCGCGCGCGGGTGAGGTCGCTGCTGAAGAGCGCATCGTGCGGCTCGGCGGCCAAGCGCGCACCCAGGCGCGCGGCCTGGGCCTGGCCGGCGGCGTTCAGCGGGATGTCCGTCTGGCCCTGGAAGCGGAACTCGAGGTTCCAGTCGGTGAGGCCGTGGCGGATGAAGAGCAGTTCGCTCACTTCGCGAACAGCTGGCTGCGGTCGCGGAAGGCCTTGAATTCCAGCGCGTTGCCGGAGGGATCGCGGAAGAACATCGTGGCCTGCTCGCCCACCAGGCCGGCAAAGCGGATGTAGGGCTCGATCACGAACTTCACGCCGTGCTCGCGCAGGCGCGCGGCGAAGGCGTGGAAGTGGTCCCAGTCGAGCACCACGCCGAAGTGCGGCACGGGCACGTCGTGGCCGTCCACGTCGTTGTGGTGGTCGCCCGCGGCCTTCGGTGGCGCGAGGTGGGCGACGATCTGGTGGCCGAAGAGGTCGAAGTCGATCCACTCGGGGCTGCTGCGGCCTTCGGGGCAGCCCAGCAGGCCGCCATAGAAGCGGCGCGTGGCGTCGAGGTCATCGACGGGAAAGGCGAGGTGGAAGGGCGCGATCTGGCTCATTCGTTCGAGGATACGCCTGGGGCACACTGCCGTGCATGTCGAAGGTGTTGCTGATTCCCGGCCTGGCCTGTGACGCCGAGCTCTTCGCGGCCCAGCAGGCGGCGATGGGCGCCGGGCCGGGCGTGCTGGTGGCCGACGCGCACACGCGCTGCGACACCCTCCCCGCGATGGCCGCCACGTTGCTGGCCGAACACCCCGGGCCGCTGGTGGCGGTGGGCGTGTCCATGGGCGGCATGGTGGCCCTGGAGATGGCGCGCCAGGCGCCGCAGCGGCTGCGCGGCCTGGCGCTGCTGGGCACCACGGCGCGGCCGGACACACCCGAACTCATCGCGCTTCGCATGCAGGCGATCGTTCTCTTCGAGCAGGGCCGCACGGACGAGGTGCTGCGCGCCAACCTGCCCTTCGCCTTCCACCCGCTGCACGCGAAGAACAAGGCACTGGTGCGGGCCTACCTGGCGATGGTGCGGCGCGCTGGCGTGCAGCAGCTGGTGCGCCAGAACCGCGCCGTGATGGCGCGGCAGGACCTGCGGCCGCACCTGCCGGCCATGCGCTGCCCGGCGCTGGTGGCCGTGGGCGAGGCCGACCGGCTGACGCCCCCCGAGCACGCGCGCGAGATCACCGCGGCGCTGCCGCGCGCCCGGCTGGAGATCGTGCCCGGCGCGGGCCACATGCTGACGATGGAAGAGCCGCGGCGCGTGAACGCGCTGCTGCTGGGCTGGCTGCGCAACCTGAGTGGCTGATCAGCGCTTGATCTCCGGCGCCATGAGCGAGGCGTCGGCCGTCACCAGCGACAACGGGTGGCGGACGCCGGCCAGATGGTCTTCCACGCACTTCAGCACCAGCGCGCTGCGGTGGCGGGGCACGCTGTCGCGCAGCTCTTCGGGCGTCATCCACAGCGTGCGCACGATGCCTTCGTCCAGCGCGCGGCCGTCGGGCTCGTCGGCGCGGCCGCAGTAGGCAAAGCGCAGGTAGGTGACGTCCTCGCCCGTGGCCGGGCGCTGGAAGCGCGAGAGGTACACGCCCAGCAGCGCCTCGGGGGTGAAGGCGCGGCCGGTCTCCTCCAGCGCTTCGCGCACCACGCCTTGTTCGGGCGTCTCGCCGGGTTCCAGGTGGCCGGCCGGCTGGTTGAGCTTCAGGCCTTCGGGCGTGTGCTCCTCCACCAGCAGGTAGCGGCCTTCGCGTTCGATGATCGCGGCGACGGTGGTGCTGGGGCGGAAGCGGTCGGTGGCAGCCATGCCCGGATGCTAGGGGAGGCCGCCCGGCGCCGCCCGGTCTGCCACGACGCTGCCACGCTCTGACACGGCGGCAGCCTTGGCAGGCGCCGGGGGCGGTGGCTGGCTGGGTGGGCCGATGTGCCCACCGGTGGCAGGCAAATTGCAGAGGCAGGGCATGGACCTCGCCCGATTCAAGCCCGACCCTGCCGCCGCCCCCGCGGACGCCGACGACAGCGTGCAGGTGGTGTCGCTCTACGCCGCCCACCAGAAGATCTACCCGCGCTCGGTGAGCGGCCGCTTCGCCACCTGGCGATGGATCTTCGTGGCGCTGACGCAGGCCGTCTTCTACCTCACGCCCTGGCTGATGTGGAACGACCGCCAGGCCGTGCTCTTCGAGCTGACCTCGCGCCGCTTCTACCTCTTCGGGCTGGTGCTGTACCCGCAGGACTTCATCTACCTCACGGCGCTGCTGATCATCAGCGCCTACTCGCTGTTCCTCTTCACCACCGTGGCCGGACGGCTGTGGTGCGGCTACGCCTGCCCGCAGACGGTGTACAGCGAGATCTTCATGTGGGTGGAGCGCCGCATCGAGGGCGACCGCGCCGCGCGCATGAAGCGCGACGCCGGGCGATGGACGGTCGACCGCCTGTGGCGCCTGGGCGCCAAGCACGCCAGCTGGATCGCCATCGCGCTGTGGACGGGCTTCACCTTCGTCGGCTACTTCACGCCCATCCGTTCGCTGGGCGGCGCGGCCTTCGCCATGTCGCTGTCGCCCTGGGAGACCTTCTGGACGCTGTTCTACGGCTTCGCCACCTACGGCAACGCCGGCTTCATGCGCGAGCAGATCTGCAAGTACGTCTGCCCTTACGCGCGCTTCCAGAGCGCCATGCTGGACAAGGACACGCTGATCATCACCTACGACGCCGCGCGCGGCGAGCCGCGCGGTTCGCGCTCGAAGAAGGCCGACCCGAAGGCGCTGGGCCTGGGCGAGTGCGTGGACTGCAACCTGTGCGTGCAGGTCTGCCCCACCGGCATCGACATCCGCAAGGGCCTGCAGTACGAGTGCATCGGTTGCGCCGCCTGCGTCGACGTGTGCGACGAGGTGATGGCGAAGATGAACTACCCCAAGGGGCTGGTGCGCTACGACACGCAGAACGGCATCGCGCAGCAGCTCACGCCGGCGCAGCGGCTCCAGCGCGTGCTGCGGCCGCGTGTCATCGTCTACACCGGCGTGCTGCTGGTCATCGTCACGGCGCTGGCCACCAGCATCGCGCTGCGTGCGCCCTTCAAGGTGGACGTGGTGCGCGACCGCTCCACGCTGGCCCGCCTGGTGGACGACGGCGAGGTGGAGAACGTCTACCGGCTGCAGGTCATGAACGCCACCGAGCAGCAGCAGAGCTACCGCGTCGCGGCCGACGGCCTGCCCGGGCTGCGGCTGTCCCAGCCGGTGATGGTGGACATTCCGCCGACCCAGGCGCGCTGGGTGACGGTGGCCGTGCGCGTGCCGGCGGCCACGGCGGCCAGCACGGCGGCCGGGGCGCATACCATCCACTTCAGCATCGAGCGCACGGCGCAGGCGGCCGATGCCGCCGTGACCCTGCGCGAGAAGTCCACCTTCATGCTGCCGCGCTGAACCCCCGATGCCCACCCAGTCCCTCAAGCACCTCGTCCCCGGTTGGTTCGCCATGGTCATGGGCCTGGCCGGCCTGTCGCTGGCCTGGCACCGCGCCGCCGGCATGATGGGCGAGGCCGGCACCGCCGCGGCGCTGGCGCTGGGCCTGCTGGCCGGCCTGGTGTTCCTGGGGCTGGCAGCGGCGACGCTGCTGCGCCGCCAGCGCTACCCCGACGCCTGGGCCGAAGACCTGGCGCACCCGGTGCGGCATGTCTTCGTGGCGGCCATCCCGGTGTCGATGATCCTGCTGGCCACCGCCGCCGTCGCGGCCGGCTTGCGCGGGCCGGTGGTCGAAGGCCTGTGGTGGCTGGGCTCGCTGGGCCAGCTGGGCGTCACGGCCTGGGTGCTGTCGCGCTGCTGGCGCGGCAAGGACGCCGGCGGCCTGCCCTGGGCCATGTTCACGCCTGGGCTCATCGTGCCCATCGTCGGCAACGTGCTGGTGCCGCTGGCCGGCGTGCCCCTGGGGCGGCCGGAGTGGTCGGCGGCGCAATTCGGCATCGGCGTCTTCTTCTGGCCGCTGGTGACGGTGCTGCTGGTCGTGCGCATCGCGCAGCAGGGGCTGTGGCCCGAGCGGCTGCTGCCGGCCAACCTGATCTTCGTCGCGCCGCCGGCCGTGGTGGGCCTGTCGCTGCTGCAGCTGGGCGCGCCGGCGGCCGTGGCCTGGGGGCTGTGGGGCGTGGCGCTGTTCTCGCTGCTGTGGGTGGCGCCGCTGCTGCCGCGCATCGCCGGCCTGCCTTTCGGCGCGCCGCACTGGGGCATGAGTTTCCCGCTGGCCGCCTTCACGGCGCTCACGCTGCGCCTGGGCGAGGGCGGCCTGATGGGGCTGTTCGGGATGATGCTGCTGGCGCTGACCTCCCTGGTCATCGCGGCGCTGACGCTGGCCACGGTGAAGGGCTGGCGCGCCGGCACGCTGCTGGTGCCGGAGACGGTCCCGATCGCCGCTGCGGCGCCTTAGCGGCCTTCAGGCCAGGCCCAACGCCTTCAGGCGCCGATACAGCGTGCGCTCGCTCAGGCCGAGCCGGTGGGCCAGTTCCCTGCGCGTGCCGCTGCCGGTGGTGGCCAGGCGCCGCAGTTCCTCGTCGTCCACCACGCCCGCGGCCGCAGGCGCCGGCGGGCGCCCGTGGCCCAGCTGCGCCGGCAGGTGCTCGGCGCGGATGACCCCGTCGTCGGCGAACAGGCGTGCGCGCTCCAGCACGTTGCGCAGCTCGCGGATGTTGCCCGGCCAGTCGTGCGCCAGCAGCCGCGCCATCGCGCCCGGCGCCACCGCCAGCCGTTCGCGCGAGCCGCCGCGTTGCAGGAAACTGTCCACCAGCACCGGGATGTCCTCGGCCCGCTCCCGCAGTGGCGGCAACTCCACCGGGAAGGCGCTGATGCGGTAGTAGAGGTCCTGCCTGAAGCGGCCGTCGGCCACCATGGCCAGCAGCGGCTTGTGCGTGGCAGCGACGAGCCTGAAGTCGGCGCGCAGCGTCTCGACGCCGCCGACGCGGCGGAAGGTGCCGCTTTCGATGAGGCGCAGCAGCTTGACCTGCATGGCCAGCGGCACATCGCCCATCTCGTCCAGGAACAGCGTGCCACCCTTGGCCGTCTCCACCAGGCCGGGCTTGCGCGTCTGCGCGCCGGTGAAGGCGCCTTTCTCGTAGCCGAAGAGTTCGCTTTCGAAGAGCGTCTCGGTGAGGCCGGAACAGTCCACCACCACGAACGGGCCGCCGGCACGCGGGCTGGCCTCGTGCACGGCGCGCGCGAACAATTCCTTGCCGGTGCCCGACTCGCCCAGCAGCAGCACCGGCAGCATCGAAGGCGCCACGCGCTGCACCGCGGCCAGCGCGGTGTTGAAGGCGGGCGCGCGGCCGACGAGGCCGTCGCCGCTGGGCTGCACCGACGCGCTCTTCACCGTGGCGATGCGCTCCACGTAGGCGACGACGCGCCGCGCTTCGTCGAGGATGGGGCGCAGTTCCACGTCCACGTGCTCGGGCCCGCGCGGCGTGTGGTGGATGTGCAGCACGCGGTCCGGCGCCTTGGTGGCGAAGGCGCGCTTCATCGGGCAGTGCTCGCCGGCCTGGTCGCAGGGCACGTCGATGTGGTGCGACACCGCATGGCAGGTGCGGCCGAGGTAGGGCTCGTCCACCGCGCCGAACTGCCGCCGGTAAGCGGTGTTGGCGGCGAGGATGCGGTAGTCGGGGTCCAGCACGATCATCGGCTGCGACTCATGTTCCAGGTAGGAGACCAGCGCCTGCACTTGAGATGCGGCGCTTTCGGGTGGAAAGGAGGGACTGGGCATGGTCGACGGCCATTGTGCGCTGCCGCTGCCAGCACCGCTGCCGTGCTGCCACAGCGGGCCTGCCAAGGCAGCGCCCGTGGCCCTCCTTGCCCAGGTGAGGAGGCCTCTGCGGGCATGGCACGGGACTTGTAGGGACCATGCCATGTCACGCCTGCCATCCTTGCGCATCGAAAGCCATTTCGACCGCGCCGCTCTCGCGCTCAGCTACCTGGTCATGGACAGCGGCACCGGGACCACCGCGCTGATCGACCCCACCGCTTGTGCCTCGCGCTGGGCCGAACGCGTGCGCGCCCTCGGGGGCACGCTGGGCCGCCAGCTCAGCACCGGGTCTTTCGATGGCCCCGAGGCCTTCGGCATCGGCCGCCTGCCGGTGCGCGTGATGCGCACGCCCGGCCACACGCCGGGTGCCGTGAGCTACGTCTTCGGCGAAGGGCTGCCGGGTGGCGACGCGCTGGTCGTCTTCGTCGGCCGGACGCTGCTGATGCCCGACCTCGGCACCGCGGGCTGCCTGGCGGCGGGGTCCGACGCGCGCACGCTCTTCCGCTCCATCAACCGCCTGCTGGCGCTGCCGCCGGGCACGCGCATCTTCACGGGCCACGACAACCCACCGCCCGGCCGCGAGCCGCGCTGCGAGTGCACGGTGGCCGAACAGCGCCAGCGCAACATCCACGTGCGCGACGGCATCTGCGAAGACGCCTTCGTCGCGCTGCATCTGGCCTGCGACGCACCGGCGCCACCGCCGCCTTTTGTCGCGAATGTCGGTTCCCGGGCGCCGGAGCGCACCCACTGAGATCGTTCAAGTCCTTGATTTGCAAGGACTTCGGGTCTGGCACGGGTCTCGCGATAGGCGGGGGCTTCCTTCAACGCAGCCCGAGGACCCCCGCCATGGCCAACGTCACCTTCTCTTCCCCCGTCATGTCTCGCGACGTGACGGTCTACGCCGTCGCCGGCGACCGCGGCACCCTGCTGGGCCTGGCCAAGGCGCACAACATCCCGCTGCCGCACGACTGCCAGGACGGCGACTGCGGCTCCTGCGTGGTGGAGGTGGTGCACCTGGCCGGCCGCGTGCGCAACGGCGTGGCGATGACCGAGAAGGAGAAGGAACTGCTGCGCCAGCTGGGCAAGATCAGCAAGGAAGAGATCATGGACGCCGAGGTCAACGACATGCCGCCGCGCCACCGCCTGGCCTGCCAGTGCTTCGTGCGCGACGAGGACATCCTCGTGCGCTTCGAAGGCGACATGACGCTGCCCGCGCAAGGCCCGGCACTCTCTATCGCCGCGGCCGTCTACAAGGGCGGTGTGCGCGTGAAGACCATGGACGAGTTCTTGGGCTATGCCGTGCAGGTGGAAGAAGACGCCGCCATCCACTTCGAGGAACTGGCCGAGGCCATGAAGCTGGCCGGCAATGCCGACGTGGCCACGCTGTTCAGTCAACTGGCCGGCTATTCGCGCCTGCACCTGGCCGAAGCCCAGGCCAAGTGCTCGCGCAACGCCGTCACGCCCAAGCTGCCGCCCAAGTCGGCCTGGCCCGAGAACGCCACGCCCGAGAAGACCACGCTGTGGGCCGGCGACGCCAAGCTCACGCGCCTGGGCGCGCTGAAGGCCGCGCTGCAGGGTGAGCGTCGCGGCTACGAGTTCTATTACGCCGTGGCCGGCACCACCAAGGACGCCGAGATCCGCGCCGTGGCCAGGGAGTTCGTGCGCGAAGAGGCCGAGCACGTGGAGAAGCTCAAGCAGTGGATCGAACAGGAAGAGGCGGCACTGCGCAGCGAGGTGACGGCATGAGTGCTGCCGAGCCGGTCCAGGATTGGGGCGGCTCCAGCGAGGTCGAGCACTTCCTCGCTCACGCGGTGGCGTTGGAGCGCGAGGCCGCACGGCGCTACGAGGAGCTGTCCGCCACCATGGCCACCGAGGGCAACCGCGAGCTGAAAGAGTTCTTCGGCCGCATGGCCCACTACTCGCGCCTGCACCTGGCGCAGGCCGCGGCGCGTGGCGGCTTTCGCGCCTTGCCGGACCTGGGCCCGGACGAGTACGAATGGCCCGAAGGCGTGGCGCCCGAGACCGCCGCCTGGGCCGGCGTGGACGCCCTGATGAGCCCGCAGGCCGCGCTGCAACTGGCGCTGCAGGGCGAGCTCGGCGGGCTCGCCTACTACCGCGCCATCGCGGAGACGACCACCGACGCCGAGCTGCGCGCCATCGCCGGCGAGTTCGCCGACGAGGAAGCGCAGCATGTGGCCGAGCTGGAGAAGCTGATTTCCGCCTGCCCGGCCTGAGCGCGCACGCTCAGCGCTGCGCCGCCTTCACCTGCTGCCGGTAGGCGTGCAGCAGCGGCTCGGTGTAGCCGCTGGGCTGTTCCTTGCCCTTGAAGAC
>CAZBUU010000096.1:0-13919 GCA_964495125.1 uncultured Rubrivivax sp. | reverse complement strand
GGGGCAGCCTCGGCGAGCGCAGCGCACGCGCTTTGCAGACGCTGCGCACCTGGCCTTGGTTCGACACCTTGCGCACCCTGCGCCAGCGTTTCCGCGAAGACCGCCTGGGCCTCACCGCCGGCAGCCTGACTTTCACCACGCTCATCGCGCTGGTGCCGCTGGTCACGGTGGGCCTGGCGGTGTTCACGGCCTTCCCGATGTTCAACGGCTTCGAGTCGGCGCTGGACAAGTACTTCCTGCAGAACCTCGTGCCCGACAGCATCGCGCGGCCGGTGATGCGCTCGCTGACGCAGTTCGCGTCCAAGGCCCGCAGCGTCGGCGCGGTGGGCCTGCTGCTGCTGGGCGCCACGGCGCTGGCCATGGTCTTCACCATCGATCGCACGCTCAACGCCATCTGGCGCGTGCAGCGGCCGCGGCCATTGGGCCAGCGACTGCTCGTCTACTGGGCCGCGCTGACGCTGGGGCCGCTGGCGCTGGGCGTGAGCCTGTCGCTGACCTCGTACGCGGTGTCGGCGTCCCGGGGCCTGGTGTCGGCCATGCCGGGTGGCGTGAGCCTGCTGCTGGAACTGACGCAGTTCACCATGCTGGCGGCGGCCACGGCCGGACTGTTCCACTACGTGCCGAACACGGCGGTGCGCTGGGGGCACGCCTGGGCCGGCGCGCTGTTCGTGGCGCTGGCCTTCGAAGGGGCCAAGAAGGCGCTGGCCTGGTACGTGGGTTCCGTGCCCACGTTCTCGGCCGTCTACGGCGCCTTCGCCACCGTGCCCATCTTCCTGCTGTGGATCTACCTGGGCTGGGTGATCATGCTGCTGGGCGCGGTGATCGCCGCCTATGCGCCGAGTCTGCAGATGCGCATCGTGGCGCGCGAACACACGCCGGGCTGGCGCTTCGACCTCGCGCTCACCGTGCTGCAGCGCCTGCGCGAGGCGCGGCGCGGGACGCAGCACGGCCTGTCGCTGGCGGCGCTGGCGGCCGGGCTGCGCATCGACCCGCTGCAACTGGAAAGCACCATCGAGCTGCTGGCCGACTTGGATTGGGTGTCGCGCCTGGACGAAGGCGGACACGCGCGCCATGTGCTGCTGTGCGACCCCGCCAGCACGCCGCTGGCGCCCCTGGTGGAGCGCACGCTGCTGGCCCCGGGCGGAGCCAGCGAGCCCTTCCTGCAACGTGCCGGCGTGCCGGGCCTGCGGCTGGCCGACGCGCTGCCGCCCTGATCAGCCGCTGCCGACGGGCAAGGGTTCATCGAACACGCGTGCCGGCCACGCACTGCCGCAGGCCTTCGACCAGCAGTTCCTGCGGCAGGCCGCGGCCGATGAAGACCATCCTGGACTCGCGCGACTCGCCGGGCCGCCAAGGGCTGCCGGCGTCGGAGCCCATCAGCATGTGCACGCCCTGGAAGACCACGCGCTGCGGCAGGCGGTGGATGTTCAGCACGCCCTTGTAGCGAAGCAATTGCGGGCCGTAGACCTTCACCGCGGCGGAGAGGAAGTCCTCCACGCGATCCAGGTCGAGCGCGCGGCTCTCGCGGAAGACGAAGCTGGTGACTTCGTCGTCGTGCTCGTGCGAGACGTCCTCCAGGAAGCCGGGCTCGATCTCGAGGATGGCGTTGAGGTTGAAGCCGCGGATGTCCAGCAGCTCCGCCACCGGGGCCACGCCGTGCTGCGCCTCGCCCACCTTGGCGCGCGGATTCATGCGCACGAGGCGCTGGCGCAGCGCGGCCACGGCCTCGGGGCGGGCGAGGTCGGTCTTGGTGATGAGCACGCGATCGGCGAAACCCACCTGTTCCTGCGCCTCGTGGTGTTCGTCGAGCTGCGCGTCACCGTGCACGGCGTCGACCATGGTGACGATGGCGTCCAGCAGGTATTGCTCGCCGATGGCCTCGTCGACGAAGAAGGTCTGCGCCACCGGCGCGGGGTCGGCCAGGCCCGTGGTCTCGATGACCACGCGGTCGAAGTTCAGCGTGCCCGCGCTCTTCTTCGCATGCAGCTCGCCGAGGATGCGCACGAGGTCACCGCGCACGGTGCAGCAGATGCAGCCGTTGTTCATCTCCACGATCTGCTCGTCGCGGTCCTGCACCAGCAGCTCGTTGTCGATGCCGGCCTCGCCGAACTCGTTCTCGATGACGGCGATGCGGTGGCCGTGTTGCTCCTGCAGGATGCGCTTGAGCAGCGTGGTCTTGCCGCTGCCCAGGAAGCCGGTGAGGATGGTGACGGGGACGGGTGTGCTCATGGCGGGGCTTCCTGGGTGGACGCGGTGGTGAGGGGTGCCGGCCGCGGGGCCGCGTGCTTCCGCAGCCTTTGCTTGCGGCCGTTGGGCGCGAAGGCCAGATCGGCGACCACGCGGCCTTCCAGCAGGTGCTCCTGCACGATGCGGCCGACGCCGGCTTCGTCGACACCCCCGTAGACCTGCCCCTCGGGCCAGACCTGCAGCACCGGCGCCAGGCTGCAGGGGCCCAGGCAGCTGGTGGTGCAGGCCAGCATGCCGCGTCCGCGCGTCCGCAAGTCCAGCCGCTCCTGCAAGGTCACCAGATGGCCCCAGGCGGCGCCAGCGCCCGCGTTGTTGCAGGCGACGCCGCGGCAGACCAGCACGCGCCAATGCTGCGCCGGCACCAGCGAAGCCTCGAAGGCCAGGAGCGCGCTCTCGCCCAAAGGCGTGGCCTGCTCGGCTTCGCCGAGCATCTCGCGCAGCACCTGCTTCATCGCGGCGGCGTCGGCCGGCCCCGGCGCCAGGCGGACCTGCGGCCAGCGCAGGTCGGGCGCTGCCGCGCGCCAGCGCTGCACCGCGCGCCCGAGCCACAGCCGGAACCCCGGCTCCACGGGCAGCAGCAGCGGCAGCAGGAGGACCTCGTCGACGCCCTTGTCGGCCAGGGCGCGCAGTGCCTCGCGCAGGCTCGGCGTGCCGTTCTCGGCAAAGGCGAACGCCACGCGGGCCACCAGGCCGGTGCTGCGCAGCTGCTGGGCCAGGGTCTCCATCTCGACGGTGGCGCCCAGCGAAGCGGCCGAGCGCGCCAGCAGCAGCGCGGCGCGCGTCCCCGGTTCCCGAGCAGGAGGTGGAGGCTTGTTCATAGTGAGAAGGCGTTATCATATAGTCCGACCACGAGTTCCGGTACCCTTCATGCATGGAGCGCAACACACGCCAGCGCGCGGCGATCCGCGGCGCCATCGCCCAGGCCGAACGCCCCCTGCTGCCGCAGGAGGTGCTGGACGCTGCACAGCAGCAGGTGCCGGGCCTGGGCATCGCCACCGTCTACCGCAACCTCAAGGCGCTGGTGGCCGATGGCGAACTGAACCCGGTCATGCTGCCCGGCGAGAACCCGCGCTTCGAACTGGCCGGCCACCAGCACCACCACCACTTCCAGTGCCTGCAGTGCCAGCGCGTGTTCGACGTGCATGCCTGCCCGGGCGACCTGTCGCGCATGGCGCCACCCGGTTTCAGCGTGGAAGCGCACGACCTCACGCTCTACGGCCGCTGCAAGGACTGCGCGCTGCCGGCCGCCCGGCGCCGCGTACCCAAGGCGGCGGCGCACAAGCACCCGCACGACTGAGCCCGTCGCGCCCGGGGCGCGCATGCTGAGCAGCGGCGCGCTGGCTCGGCTGGCGGGCGCGGCCGTCGTCGTGGCCGTGCTCTGGCTCGCGGTGGCCTGGGCGCTGTCATGACGGCCACTGCGCTGGCGCTGCACGACCTCACCGTGGCCTGGCGCGGCCACCCGGCGGTGCACCACCTCAGCGGCGAGTTCCGCCCCAGTGCGCTCACCGCCGTGGTGGGCCCCAACGGCGCCGGCAAGAGCTCGCTGCTCGCGGCGATCGCCGGCACGCTGCGCGGCTTCGAAGGGCGCATCGAACGCGCGCCGGCGCTGCGCCTGGCCTACCTGCCGCAGGCCTCGGAGCTGGACCGCAGCTTCCCCGTGCGCGTGCACGAGGTGGTGGCCACGGGGCTGTGGGCGCGCACCGGCAGCTTTCGCGCCGTGGGCGCGCAGGGGCGGGCGCAGGTGAGCGACGCGCTGGCCGCCGTGGGCCTGACGGGCTTCGGGCAGCGCTTGCTGGGCGAACTCTCGGCCGGCCAGGCGCAGCGCGTGCTGTTCGCGCGCGTGCTGCTGCAGGACGCCGGGCTCATCCTGCTGGACGAGCCCTTCAACGCCATCGACGCCCGCACCACCGCCGACCTGCTGGCGCTGCTGCAGCGCTGGCGCGCGGAGGCGCGCACCGTCGTCGCCGTGCTGCACGACCTGGAGCAGGTGCGCCAGCACTTCGACGAAGTGCTGCTGCTGGCGCGCGAGCGTGTGGCCTGGGGGCCCACGGCCGAGGTGCTGCGCGCCGAACACCTGTTCCGCGCGCGCCAGATGGCCGAGGCCTGGGACGAGCGCGCGCCGCGCTGCACGGGGCCGGCATGACGCTCGCCCAGGCCCTGTGGCAGCCCTTCACGGAGTTCGCCTTCATGCGCCGTGCGCTGGTGGCCACGCTGGCGCTGGCCGTGGGCAGCGCGCCCATCGGCTGCCTGCTGGTGCTGCGCCGCATGAGCCTGGTGGGCGACGCGCTGGCGCATGCCGTGCTGCCGGGCGCAGCCGCGGGCTTCTTGCTGGCCGGGCTCTCTCTGCCGGCCATGAGCCTGGGCGGCTTCGTGGCGGCGCTCTTCGTGGCGCTGGCCGCAGGCTTCGTCACGCGCAGCACGCCGCAGCGCGAGGACGCCAGCTTTGCCGCCTTCTACCTGATCGCGCTGGCGCTGGGCGTGCTGCTGGTGTCGCTGCGCGGCAGCCAGGTCGACCTCATGCACCTGCTCTTCGGCAGCGTGCTGGCGGTGGACGACGCCGCGCTGCTGCTGGTGGCCGGCGTCGCCAGCGCCACGCTGCTGGCGCTGGCCCTGGCCTACCGCCCGCTGGTGCTGGAGAGCTTCGACCCCGCCTTCCTTCGCAGCGTGGGTGGGCCCGGCGCCACCGTGCACGGCCTGCTGCTGGTGCTGCTGGTGGCCAACCTGGTGAGCGCTTTCCAGGCTCTGGGCACGCTGATGGCCGTGGGCCTGATGATGCTGCCGGCGGCTGCGGCCCGTTTCTGGGTGGCCGGCTTGCCCGCCATGGCCGCGCTGGCGGTGGCGCTGGGCGCCGCTGCCGGGCTGGGCGGGCTGCTGTTGAGCTTCCACGCCGAACTGCCTTCGGGCCCCTGCATCGTGCTGGTGTGCGGGGCCGCCTACCTCGTCTCGCTGCTGTTCGGGTGGCGCGACGGCATCGTGCTGCGCCACTGGCGCAGCGCCCACCACCTGGCCCGTTGACGCCCATGCCCCTTCCTGCCGTTCCGCTTCGCCGCCGCCTGCTGGGCGCCACCCTGGCCGCCGCCGCCTTGCCGCTGCGGGCCGCGCCCGAAGTCCCGCGCGTGGTGGCCAGCTTCTCCATCCTGGCCGACATGGCGCGCGAGCTGGTGCCGGCCGGCTTCGAGGTCAGCCCGCTGGTGGGGCCGGATGCCGACGCCCACGTCTTCGAGCCACGCCCGGCCGACGGCCGCCGCCTCGCGCAGGCCGGGCTGGTGCTGGTCAACGGCCTGGGCTTCGAAGGCTGGATTGACCGCCTGGTGGCCGTGTCCGGCTACCGCGGCCCCGTGGTGGTGGCCAGCCGCGGCGTGGCCACGCGCCAGGCCGGCAGCAGCGTGGACCCGCACGCCTGGCAGGACCTGGCGCTGGCCCGCCGCTACGTCGACAACCTGGCCGAGGCCCTGGCCGCGCGCTGGCCGGCACAGGCGGCCGAGATCCAGGCCCGGCGCGCCGACTACCAGGCACGCCTGCAGGCGCTGGACGCCCAGGTGCGCGCACGGCTGGGCGCGGTGCCGCGTGCGCAGCGCCGCGTCATCAGCTCGCACGACGCCTTCGGCTACTTCGGCGCCGCCTACGGCGTGGACTTCCTCGCGCCGCAGGGCTGGAGCACGCACAGCGAGCCCAGCGCCGCCGCGGTGGCGCGTTTGCTGCGGCAGATCCGCGAGCAGGGCGTGCGTGCCCTCTTCGTCGAGAACATCAGCGACCCGCGGCTCATCGAACGCATCGCGCGCGAGGGCGGCGTGAAGGTGGGCGGCACGCTGTACTCCGATGCGCTGTCCGGCCCCGCCGGGCCGGCATCGAGCTACCTGAAGATGTTCGAACACAACGCCCGCGCGCTGGCCGACGCCCTGACGCCGCGCGCCTGACCCTTCGACCCCTGAGCCTGGAGCCCGCCATGAAGCTGCCCTTGATGCTGTGCCTGCTGTCCCTCTCCGCCACCGCCCTGGCCGCCGGCAAGGCGCATGAACATGGCAAGGCCAAGCTGGACGTGGGCGTCGAAGCCACGAAGATCACGCTGCAGCTGGAGACGCCGCTGGACAACCTGCTGGGCTTCGAGCGTGCGCCGCGCACCGACGCCGAGCGCAAGCGGGTGGATGCCGCCGTGGCGCGGCTGCGCGATGCCGGTGCCCTGTTCAAGATCGATCCCGCCGCGGGCTGCAAGCCCGGTGCGGTGGAACTGGTCTCGCCGACGCTGAAGCTGGGCCCGCCGGCCCAGGGGGACGAAGCCCACGCCGACCTGGACGGCAGCTTCGAGTTCGTCTGCACCGACGCCACCAAGGCGGCCTACATCGACCTCGGCCTGTTCGAGTTCAAGCGGCTGCAGCAGCTGACGGTGCAGGTGGCCACGGCCAAGGGCCAGCAGCAGCGCACGCTCAAGCGTGCGTCACCGCGGCTCACGCTGGCACGCTGACGCGGGCGGCGCGCAGCGCGGCCAGCACGGGGTCGGGCGCTTCCTGCATGAGGAAGTGACCGGCCGCCACCGTGTGCACCGTGGCCTGCAGCCGCGCCGCCACGTCGCGGGCGTTGCGCGGCAGGGTCATCTGGTCTTGCGCGGCCAGCACCAGCGTGGCCGGGCAGGCCACGCGGGCCGCCGCCTCCAGGCCGTTCACGTAGGCGTTGCAGGCGCCGAAGTCGGTGTGGAAGAGCAGCGGGTCGCCCTGCGCGGCCATCACCTGGCGCATGAGCGCGCGCGCGGCACCGCGCAGCCACACGCCGGGGCCGGGGTAGGACGGCTTGGCGGCGAGCGTGCTGAACGAAAAGCTGACCACGCGGTCGATGGCCGCGTGGACGTCGGTCTTCGACAGATCCAGCAGCGCCTGCGGCACCGGCATGGGCACGCAGGTGCCCAGCATCCAGAGCGCGGCCGCGCGCTCAGGCGCACGGGCCGCGGCCTCCAGCGCGATGAGCGAGCCCAGGCTGTGGCCAGCCAGCGTCGCGCGCTGCACGCCGGCGGCATCCAGTACCGCCAGCACCCAGTCGGCCATCGCCTCCACGCTGTTCAAGGCCGGGCCGGCGCTTCGCATGTGACCCGGCAGGTCCACCGCCAGCACGGCGTGGCCGTGGTGCGCGTACCAGCGCGCCAACAGCGTCCACACGCTGTGGTCGTTCACGGCGCCGTGGATGAAGACGACGCAGGGCAGGGCGGGGTCGAAGGGTTTGCCGCCGGTGTAGGCGTAAGCCTCGCGGCCGTTCACCGTGAGCTTCACGAAGCCTTCTCCGCCACCTTGAAGGCGCGCTTCAGGTCGTCGATGAGGTCGTCGGCGTCTTCCAGCCCGATGCTCAGCCGGATGGTGCCCGGCGTGATGCCGGCGGCCACCAGTGCCGCGTCGTCCATGCGGAAGTGCGTGGTGCTGGCGGGGTGGATGACGAGCGAGCGGCAGTCGCCCACGTTGGCCAGGTGGCTGAAGATCTTCAGCGCCTCGATGAAGGCGCGGCCCTGGGCACGGCTGCCTTTCAGGTCGAAGCTGAACACCGCGCCGCAACCGCGCGGCAGCAGCCGCTTCGCGAGCGCATGGCTCGGGTGCTTCTCCAGTTCCGGGTAGCCCACGCCGGCCACCATCGGGTGGCGGCTGAGGAAGTCCACCACCTTGCGCGTGTTGTCCACATGCCGCGCCATGCGCAGCGGCAAGGTTTCCACGCCCTGAAGGATCAGCCAGGCCGTGTGCGGGCTCATGCAGGCGCCGAAGTCGCGCAGGCCTTCGCGGCGCGCGCGCAGCAGGAAGGCGCCGTCGGTGCTTTCCTCGCTGAACACCATGCCGTGGAAGCCGGCGTAGGGCTGGTTCAGTTCGGGGAAGCGTTCGGCACGGCTCCAGTCGAAGCGGCCGCCGTCCACGAGCAGCCCGCCCACCACCGTGCCGTGGCCGCAGAGGAACTTGGTGGCGCTGTGGAAGACGAGGTCGGCGCCGTGCTCGAAGGGCTTCATCAGCCAGGGCGTGGTGAAGGTGCTGTCCACCAGCAACGGCACGCCGGCGTCGTGCGCGATGGCGGCCACGGTGGGGATGTCCAGCACGTCCAGGCCCGGGTTGCCCAGCGTCTCGCCGAACAGCAGCTTCGTCTCGGGCCGCAGGGCGGCGCGCCAGCCGTCCACGTCACCCGGCTTCACGAAGGTGGTGCTGATGCCGAAGCGCGCCAGCGTGTAGTGCAGCAGGTTGTGGCTGCCGCCGTAGAGCGCCGAGCTGGCGACGATGTGCGAACCCGCGCCCGCCAGCGTGGCGATGGCCAGGTGCAGCGCCGCCTGGCCGCTGGCCGTGGCGATCGAGCCCACGCCGCCTTCCAGCGCCGCGATGCGCTCTTCCAGCACCGCATTCGTCGGGTTGCTGATGCGGCTGTAGACGTGGCCGCTGCGTTCCAGGTTGAACAGGCTGGCGGCGTGCTCGCTGCTTTCGAACACGAAGCTCGTGCTCAGGTGCAGCGGCACGGCCCGCGCCCCGGTGGCGGGGTCGGGCGCGGCGCCGGCATGCAGCGCCAGGGTGTCGAAGCCGGGGTCGTTGGGGCCTGCCATAGGTCGTCCTCCAGGGCATTGTGGGCTATATTGCCCCGGCCACCCTCAGCAGCGTCCCCCATGAAAGTCACCGACATCCTGCGCGTCAAGGGCAACACGCTCTACACGATCTCGCCCGACCAGCCACTGGCCGAGGCCACGAAGACCATGGCCGAGCTGGACATCGGTTCGCTGGTGGTGATGGAGCATGGCGACCTGGTGGGCATGCTCACCTTCCGCGAGGTCATCCAGGCCGTGGTGAACAACGGCGGTGTCATCGGCACGCGGCTGGTGCGCTCGGTGATGGACGACGCGCCGCTCACCTGCACGCCCGAGACCGAGATCGACGAAGTGCGCCGCATGATGCTGATGCGCCATGCGCGCTACATGCCGGTGCTGGAGCGGCGCACGCTGATGGGCGTGATCTCCTTCTACGACGTCGCCAAGACCGTGGTCGACGCGCAGGATTTCGAGAACCGCATGCTCAAGGCCTACATCCGCGATTGGCCGGCCGACCAGGGCCAGACGGGCACGCCGCTGCCCGGCGGCTGAAGCAGGGGCGCGCTTGGACGCGCCGGTCTGGCTCATCGTCCTCGGCGCCGCCTGCGCCGGCTTCGTGCAAGGCCTTTCGGGCTTCGGTTTCAGCCTCACCGCGCTCAGCTTCTGGGCCTGGGCGCTGCCGCCGCAGCTGGCCGCCGTGCTGGCGGTGTTCGGTGGCCTCACGGGGCAGTTGCTGGCCGCCTTCAGCGTGCGCCGCGGCTTCGATGCCAAGGCCGTGCTGCCCTTCATCGCTGGCGGCCTGCTGGGCCTGCCGCTGGGCCTGTGGCTGCTGCCCCGCATCGACGCCATCGCCTTCCGCGGCTTCGTCGGCGCCTTGCTGGCGCTGTGGTGCCCGGTGATGCTGTTCTCGGGGCGGCTGCCGCGGCTGGGCGGCGGGCGCGCGGGCGACGGACTGGCCGGCGCCGTGGGCGGGATGATGGGTCCGCTGGGCGGTTTCACCGGCGCCATCCCCACGCTGTGGTGCACGCTGCGCGGCTACGGGCGCGACGCGCAACGCGCCGTGATCCAGAACTTCAACCTCGCCATGCTGTCGGTGACGATGGCCAGCTATGTCGCCTCGGGCCTGGTGACGCGGCCGATGTGGCCGCTGATGGCCATGGTGGCGCCAGCCCTGCTGCTGCCGGCGCTGCTGGGCATGAAGGTCTACATCGGCATCAGCCCGCTGGCCTTCCGCAACGTCGTGCTGGGGCTGCTCACGCTGTCGGGCGTGGCCATGCTGGGCAGCGCCTTGCTGGCGCGCTGATCCCGGCTCAGGCGGCGCCGAGCCGGAAGCTGGCTGCCGTCTCGTTGAGCCGCGCCGCCTGCGTCTTCAGGCTTTCTGCGGCGGCGGCCGACTCTTCCACCAGCGCGGCGTTCTGCTGCGTCGTCTGGTCCAGCGTCGCCACGGCCTGGCCGACCTGGCCGATGCCCAGGCTCTGCTCGCTCGATGCGGCCGAGATCTCGGCGATGAGGGCGCACACGCGCTGCACCTCGTCGACCACGCCGCGCATGGCCTGGCCGGCATCGTCCACGCACTGGGCGCCGGCTTCCACGCGCGTGCTGCTGTCGCCGATGAGACTCTTGATCTGGCGTGCCGCTTCGGCACTGCGCTGCGCCAGCGTGCGCACTTCGCTGGCCACCACCGCGAAGCCGCGGCCCTGTTCGCCCGCCCGCGCCGCTTCGACGGCGGCGTTGAGCGCCAGGATGTTGGTCTGGAAAGCGATGCCGTCGATGACGCCGATGATGTCCGTGATGCGCCGGCTTGCCGCCTGGATGCCGGTCATCGTGGACTCCACCTGCGCCACGGCAGCGCCACCGCGCGTGGCGCTGCGGCTGGCGGACTGCGCCAGTTCCGAGGCCCGGTGTGCCGTGTCCGCACTGTGGCGCACGGTGCCGGTGAGTTCTTCCATCGACGCCGCCGACTGCTGCAGGCTGGCGGCCTGCTGCTCGGTGCGTGACGACAGATCGGTGTTGCCCTGGGCGATCTGCGCACTGGCCGTGGCCACGCTGGCCGCGTTGTCCTGGATCAGCTGCACCAGGTGGCGCAGCGATGCCTGGGTGTCGCCCAGCCGGCGCTGCAGGCCGGCCAGTTCGTCCCGCCCCTGCACCTGGATGGTCTCCGTGAGGTCGCCCTCGGCCACGCGCTCCAGCGAGTGCGTGACGCGGGCCAGCGGGCGGATCACGCTGCGGGCGATGGCCCGTGCGGTGCCGGCCAGCAGCACGGCCGCGACCAGCACCGCGATGCCGCCCAGGGTCGTCTGGCGGCTCGATGCGGCTTCCAGCGCGGCGCGGCGCGCCTCGACGCGCGCGCGCACGGAGCCGATGAGTTCCTGCGCACGCTCTTCCACGGCACGCACGCCGGCCTTGGCCGGCTCCAGCGCCTTGTTCGCGGCCTGGGAGTCGCTGAACTCACCGGCCCGCAGTCGCGTGACCATGGCATCCATCCCGCGGCGGTAGTCGTCCACGCCGGCCAGCAGTTCCTTCAGTCGCCGGTGGTCCTCGCCCTCGACGAGCGGCTGGATGCGCGTGGCCGCGTCAGCGATCCTCTTGGCGCCGTCCTGCCACTTTGCGAGATAGGCTTCGACGGCCCGGGCGTCCTGGAAGTGGATAATCACGTCCTTCTCATAGCGGCGCAGGTCGCCGCTGGCGGCGCGCAGGTGACTGAACTGCTCCACCAGGGCCAGTTCACGGTCGATGACGCCCGTGGCGGCGCGCGCGGACTCCCGGTTGCCCAAGGCGCCCACTCCGGCGACGATGCCCAGAGCCAGCAGCCCGAGGCCGGCCATCGCCGTCAGGCGGGTGGACACGGAGAAGTGGTCGAGTCTGAGCATGGCGGATCCGAAAGTTGACGAAGACCGGAACGAGGTCGCGGTGGCCCGGTTCTGGCGCAACTTTCGGGAGCCCATGCGGCGGCTTGAGAGCCGGCTCGCCAGGTCTCAAGAAATCCTGACAGTCCGCCGTGAGAACTGTCGCGGGCGGAGTCAGGCCACGCCCGGCTCCAGGCGGAAGGCCGCCACGGTCTGGTGCAGGCGTGCAGCCTGGGCCTTCAGGCTCTCGGCGGCCGCTGCCGACTCTTCCACCAGCGCGGCGTTCTGCTGCGTCGTCTGGTCCAGTTGCGAAACCGCCAGGCCGATCTGGCCGATGCCCTGGCTCTGCTCGCCCGAGGCGGCGGAGATCTCGCCGATGAGTTCGCAAACGCGCTTCACGTCGCCCACCACGCCGTCGATGGCGCGGCCGGCTTCGGCCACCCGTTCGCCGCCCAGGGCCACGGTGGCGGTGCTGTCGCCGATCAGGCCCTTGATCTGGCGCGCGGCTTCGGCGCTGCGTTGCGCCAGCGTGCGCACCTCGCCGGCCACGACGGCGAAGCCTCGGCCCTGCTCGCCGGCGCGTGCCGCTTCCACGGCGGCGTTGAGCGCCAGGATGTTGGTCTGGAAGGCGATGCCGTCGATGACGCCGATGATGTCGCCGATGCGCCGGCTGGCGGCCTGGATCTCGTCCATGGTCTGCACCACCTGCATCACCGCCTGGCCGCCGCGGGCGGCGCCGTCGCTGGCGGTCTGCGCCAGTTGCGCGGCGCGCTGCGCCGTGTCGGCGCTCTGGCGCACCGTGCCCGTGAGTTGCTCCATCGAGGCCGCGGTCTGCTGCAGGCTGGACGCCTGCTCTTCGGTGCGCCCGGAGAGGTCGGCGTTGCCCTGGGCGATCTGCGCGCTGGCCGTGGCGACGCTGCTGACGCCTTCACGCACATGGCCGACGATGTCCCGCAGGGCCGCCCGCATGGCCTGCATCGAGGCCATCACGCTGCCGGCTGGCGCCGCGGGGGCACCGTCGTCGACCAGCGAACCGTCGCGGATGCGCTGGGCCACGGCCGCCAGGTGGTCGGGCTCGGCGCCCAGCGCGCGCACCAGGCCCCGCGTCAGCGAACCCGCCAGCATCAGGGCGGCCAGCACCGCCAGCGCCGCCGTGGCGCCGATGACCGTCAGCGTCAGCCGTCGGCTCGCCTGGGCCTCGGCGTTCTCGGCCGCGGCGACGCGCGCCTGCAGTTCGATGAGGGCGCTCATCCCATCGACGAAGGCCGGGTTCAGCGGGCTCACCTGGCCGTTGAGCAACTGACCGGCTTCGGCGAACTGCTGACGGGCCAGCGCGTCGGCCATCGGTTGCAGGCCGCGCGAGACGAGCACGCCCAGGGCTGCCTCGGTGCGGTCGGCGATGCCCACTTCCTCGGGCGTGAGGTAGGTCGCACGGTAGGCCTTCCAGAGGCGGTCGACCTCGCCGCGGTGCTCGGTGAACTCCTTCAGCCGCTTGGCCGTGTTCGCCGGCTCGCCCCTGAGCATCGCGTCCATCAGGATGATGCGGTCGCGGGCCACGAGGTAGTGGATGCGGCCCAGCTGCACCAGCGGCAGCGTGCGGTCCTCGTAGATCGTGGCCAGGCTCTTCGCACTGCGGTCCAGCGCCCACAGCGCGGCAGCGCCGATGACGGCCAGGAAAACGATCATCAGGCCGAAACCCAGGGACAGCCTTGCGGCGACGGTGAGGCGGTGGTGAGGGGGCATCTTTGTCTCTTCGTTCTGTGGGCGGGCAGGGAAGGGCGCCCGAGAGGCGCAATCGATTGCCCGTTTTCGTCAACGCCGGCAGCCGCTGAATGCACTGGACTGGTGCCGAAGCGCCATCGCGTCAGGAGTTCTCAATTCCCCATTCCGATGGCCGGGCGTGCAGTCAGGCGGGGCGGGCCTGGCGGTCTTCCTACAATCGCCGCTTCCCTTCGCGCCTGCGTGCGCCTCCCACCATGTCCGGCAGCACCTTCGGCGAACTGTTCCGCGTCACCAACTTCGGCGAGAGCCACGGCCCGGCCATCGGCTGCGTCATCGACGGCTGCCCGCCCGGCCTGGCGCTGAAGGAGGCCGACATCCAGTTCGAACTGGACCGCCGCCGCCCCGGCACCAGCCGCCACGTGACGCAGCGCAACGAGCCCGACGTGGTGGAGATCCTCTCCGGCCTCTACGAAGGCCGGACCACCGGCACGCCGATCTGCCTGCTCATCCGCAACACCGACCAGCGCAGCAAGGACTACGGCAACCTGCTGGACACCTTCCGCCCTGGTCAC